>JAFQGT010000015.1 GCA_017415425.1 Oscillospiraceae bacterium
GACCAGCTGGGCACGAACTGTCCGCGGGCACTTGCTTAAATAATAGGAACGATGACGAACGGGTCACGAACCGAGCACACCCAAAGGTGTAACGACTATTGACCAGCTGGGCACGAACTGTCCGCGGGCACTTGCTTAAATAATAGGAACGATGACGAACGGGTCACGAACCGAGCACACCCAAAGGTGTAACGACTATTGACCAGCTGGGCACGAACTGTCCGCGGGCACTTGCCCGCAAAAAAGCGTGTTGCATTTTGCAACACGCTTTTTGCTATACAGGTGTGAGGACGGGGCGGCGCTTTTTCATTTTGTAAAGCTCCTCCGCAGCCAGCCGTGTTTTTGCCACCGGGGTGTTTCCTTTGGGGAAGCAATAATACAGGGCGTCCCGGTTTCCAATGCAGATCACATCGCCGATCTCGTACCAGTAATAGTCCGCATACAGGCCGTAACAAGCCAGTGGGCCTTGAGAATAATCCAGCTTTCCGTCGCAGCCGGTCAGGCGGAAACCATCACTGTCGTGGACCAGCGTGCCGCTGCCCACCAGATACAGCGCTTTGGTATTCACCAAAATTCCAATATCCACTTCGGTCTCCAGCCGGTAAGTACCCTCCTCCAATTCCCGGCGCACCTGCTGTCGTTGCCAGGTGTACCAATCGGGGATATGGATAAAGGCAGCATCCTCTGCCTGCAGGCTGCCCAGTTCCGTTAAGGTATACACCTTTCCACAGTGGTGGCAGGTGAGGGTAATGCCCTTGCCTTCTGTATGTCCTTCCGTATGACAATGGGGACAGTGGTAAAGGATCCGGTGAAGTCCGTCTGCCCGGAAGGATTCGTTGATGACAATGCTGTTTTCCTGCTGGTAGCGGAAATTGTCAAAATCAAAGGCGGCATCCAGCTTGGCATCCAGTTCTGCCACAGACAGGTTTTGAATATCTTCAGCGGTGGCAAGACAAGTCACATCCGCCCGCACCTGCACTTTCCGCTTTTGCAGGCAGTTATACAAAGGATCCCGGGCAAATGCCCCCTGGGTGATCACTGTGACCACCGGCACATTCAGTTTTTTCAGCAGCACGCCCATCTTCCGGGGCAGAGGGGTGGCAGTGCCGTCAAAGGAGTAGCTGGCTTCCGGGTACATCAGAACGCTGACACCTTTTTTTAGTAGATATTCCATATCTCGAACCAAGGTGACATCGCTGACAAATTTCTGGGTGGGGATACAACCCAGCAGCTGCATCAGCCAGTTTTTTCCTACGAAGCCGTCAGAGGTGCAGACAATACCGTAACGCTTGGGGAAAAAGATGCGGGAGGCGATCTTCAGATCGATAAAGCTGGAGTGATTCATAAGAATCAGACAGGGTTCTTTTTTGCCGATTCGCTCCATACCGTGAGTCTGATAGGTAAACTTTGTGGGGAGCAGGTCAATGATAGCCAAAACCCGGATCACCAGCTGCAGCAAAAACAACGGCCGCAAAGGGTTGCGGTGTTTGGGTCGGGGCAGAGCCATAACTGCTTCATAGGGAAGGCGCTTGGTTTTGATTTTCATAAGTCATCACCTATCTTCCGGATTATTCGGGTTTATTTTACTATAGCAGCGTAAAAATAGCAAGAAAAACCGCTCCGGAAAGTATTTCCGAAGCGGTTTTGAAAAATTTACTTGGTGCCGAAGATCCGGTCGCCGGCATCGCCCAGGCCGGGGATGATGTAGGCGTGTTCGTTGAGCTTTTCGTCAATGGCGGCCACATAAATATCCACATCGGGGTGGGCCTCCTGAATGGCTTTTACTCCCTCGGGGCAGCCGATGATGTTCATCATAATGATCTGCTTGCAGCCGTGCTTTTTCAAAAAGTCGATGGCGGCGATGGCGCTGCCTCCGGTGGCCAGCATAGGATCCACCACAAACACCTGCCGTGCACCGATGTCTTCCGGAAGTTTGCAGTAATACTCAACAGGCATATGGGTCTCGGGGTCTCTGTACAGACCGATATGGCCCACCTTGGCGGAGGGGATCATATCCACCATAGAGTCCACCATACCCAAACCTGCCCGCAGGATGGGGATGATCGCCAGCTTCTTACCGGCAAGCATCCGGCAGGTGGCGGTTGCCACGGGGGTTTCTACCATTACCTCTTCGGTGGGCAGATTCCGGGTGGCCTCATAGCACATCAGACCGGCGATCTCGCTGACCAGCTCCCGGAACTCCTTGACACCGGTGTCCTTGTTCCGCAGGATTGCCAGCTTATGCTGAATCAGGGGGTGGTTCAATTCGTGTACAATACCCATTTGAAAAACTCCTTTATCTTTCGTCTATCTATTCTCCCGGGCCATCCGTTCCCGTTCCGCCTGGGAGGGTCTTAAATAATTGGGGGAGAGCTCCGCTCCGTTGCCGGAAGAGCCTTCGTCAGCCATCGTCTGGGCAACCATTGCAACGCCTGCTGCCCGCTGGTGCATCCGGTGTTCCGGAGGCAGTACCAGATTCGGAACTTCTTCTAACAATGTATTATAGCACAAAATACTGCCATCTCCAACTAAAAAAATCGGTTTTTCGCAATTTTTTATTTTTTCCGACAATTCTTGGAAGGAAATGGCGCTGTCTGATAGCAGCCGGGTTAGTTTTCCGAACTCTGCCCGGAAGATGGCGGCATAAGTCTGGTTGCGGCGGGCATCCATTGTGGGTACAACATAGCCGTCCCACACGCCCAGTCCTGCAGCCATTGCTTCCAAAGTGGATACGCCGTAGCAGGGGATCTGTCGTCCCCAGGCAAAGCCCTTGGCGGCGGCTACGCCAATGCGGACACCGGTGAAGCTGCCGGGTCCGGCGGCTACCGCCACAGCATCCACCTGCCGGGGAGTCTTGCCGCAGGTGCGCAGCAAATCTTCTGCCATCACCATCAGGGTCTGGCTGTGGGTCAAGCCGGTGTTTTGATAGCTCTCACCCAGAAGTTTTCCGTTTTCTGTCAAAGCCACGGATGCGGCCTTGGCAGAGGTCTCAAAGGCTAAAATCAGCAAGGTGATCTCCTCCTGTGACGGTAATACGCCGGGTGTCCTCTCCCAGCTTTTCTATACATACGAAAATGGGGTCTTCCAGCGCGTCTTCCACGTTCTCGCTCCACTCCACGGCGCACACGCCGCCCCGTTCCAGATAATCCTCCCAGCCGATGTCAAACAGATCATCGGCAGAGCCAAGGCGGTACATATCAAAGTGAAACAGGGGCAGCCGCCCGGACAGATATTCGTTGACGATGGTATAGGTGGGGCTGGTGACCATATCCACAGAACCTAAGCCCCGGGCAAGACCGCGGGTGAAGGCGGTTTTGCCTGCCCCCAGATCGCCCCGGTAAGCCAGCACCGTGCCGGGATTCAATTTCTCTGCCAGCGCGGCGCCAACAGCTTCTGTTTCTATAGGGGAATTGGTGATAAATTCCATAGTATTTCCTTTCAATCGCGCCCAAAGCCTTCTCCTTGAGGAGAAGCCTTGATTAGCGGTTCTGGGGGAGAAGCCTTTATTGGCTGCTTTTCAGCTTTTCGGCTTGGTCGGCGGTGGCCAGGGCGTCGATGATCTCGTCAATATCGCCGTCCATCACCTGGTCGATCTTGTATAAGGTCAGACCGATCCGGTGATCGGTGACCCGCCCTTGGGGGAAGTTATAAGTGCGGATACGCTCGTTGCGCATACCGGTACCCACTTGGCTACGGCGCATTCCGGTGTGTTCCGATTCGATCCGCTCCTGCTCGATCTCATAGAGCTTGGAGGCCAGCATACGCATACATTTCTCCCGATTCTGCAGCTGGCTGCGTTCTTCCTGGCAGGCAACCACGATACCGGAGGGCTTGTGGATCAGTCGGACGGCGGAGCTGGTCTTGTTTACGTGCTGTCCGCCGGCGCCGGATGCCCGGTAGACCTGCATTTCAATGTCTGCGGGGTTGATCTGCACATCTACTTCTTCCATTTCCGGCAGCACCGCCACCGTGGCGGTGGAGGTGTGGACCCGGCCACCGGACTCGGTTTCCGGCACTCGCTGGACCCGGTGGACGCCGGATTCGTATTTCAGCCGGGAATAAGCGCCCCGACCGTTGATCACAAAGTCTGCTTCCTTGACGCCCCCCAGTTCCGTATCGTTATAGTTCATCAGCTCCACGCTCCAGCCCATCTTGGCGGCGTACATAGAGTACATACGGAACAGGCTGTGGGCGAACAGAGCGCTTTCTTCGCCGCCAACACCGCCACGGATCTCCACAATGACACTTTTATCATCGTTGGGGTCTTTGGGCAGCAGCAGGATCTGCAGTTGGGCGTACAGATCTTCCTTTGCCTGTTTGGCTTCCTGATAAGTCTGCTGACATAGCTCCTTCATCTCCGGGTCGCTCATCAGTTCCTGAGCATCCAGCATTTCCTGCTGGGCGTTTCGGTAGGCACGAAAAGCCTCAACGATGGGCTCTAAGTCGTTCCGCTCCCGCAGGATGGCTGCCGCCTTTTTAGGGTCGGCATAAAAATCCGGCTGCTCGGAACGGGCACATATTTCTTCAAAGCGGTGTTCCACCGCCTGCAGTTTATCAAGCATAGTTTACTCCTTGTGAATCGGTTGGTACACATTCAGCACGCAGCTGGCTGTATCGGTAAGGGTGGGGGTGTTTCTCAATGCTTCCGCGCCGGCCTTGCCGATGCGATACACGTGGGGTGTCATAGACAGCAAATTTTGCACCTGTTGCCCCTCTACGGTAAAGGTAAAACGCACAGGCACGGTCTTTTCCAGCACAAATCCCGGCAGCTCCGGGGCAGAAAACTTCTCTTTATGGTGCAGTTCGGGATAGATAATGTTCTTCAGACCCAGCAGATGATCCTCTGCGGCCAGCACCTGAATAAAGATGCCCTCCGGACGCAGCACCCGGGCAAATTCCTCCGGTACTGTCAAAGCAAAGAGGCTGGTGAGGATGCCCACGGACTTGTCCTTTACCGGCAGGTGGGCAGCGGAGGCGCATAGCCATTGATGTCCTTTATACCGGGCGGCGGCGCAGCGCACCGCTTCCTTGGAAATGTCCAGGCCGGTCAGTTCCGCTCCTGTGGCGGCGGCAAGGCGGGAGGAGTAGTAGCCCTCTCCGCAGCCTACATCCAAAATGGGACCACAATAGGATTTTCCCACTTGGCACAGTGCGTCGCAAATGGGGGCGTAGTAGCCGCCCTCCAGAAAGCTTCGGCGAGAGAGGACCTGTTCTCTGGTGTCGCCGGGGTTCCGGGAGTGCTTTTGCTGTACCGGCAGCAGGTGGACATAGCCCTGCCGGGCGATGTCAAAGCTATGACCGGCGGGGCAGGCAAGGGCCCCATCGGTTTTTGTCAGCAATTCCCCACAAATGGGACACAGAAGCTCCATTGCATATCCCTCCAAAATGTACTATACTCTATTTTTGTCCCTCCGTCAAATAGCAAAGACAGAAGAAATAAAAAAGATGCAAAGATTTTTAACTTAATAAAAACTTAAAAAATTTGCACTTACTTTTTCATATTTACAAGGTATGATAATACCATAAGAGCCGAGGACTGTTCTATAGTCCGCAATGCGTAACTTTGCTATTTTTCTTTTCATATGCTTCTCCTATTCCTTTCGTGAAAACCGCAGGTAATACCTGCGGTTTTCACTTTTTCAGAAATTTGAGGTTTCCGGGGCTTTTGTTTTCGGCGGCTTTATGGTAGGATAGAGGAAAAGACAGAACCCGGAGGTTTTTTATGGGAAGATGCCTGATTTTTTGCGCTGCCGGTTTTGACCGGCTGCTTGACCCGGTGCAGCCCGGGGATTTTCTGCTGGCTGCCGATGGGGGGCTTGCCCACCTGCAGGCTTTGGGTCTGATGCCTCACGGTATTTTGGGGGATTTTGACTCTTTGGGGTATGTGCCGGAGGGAAGCACCGTGTTTCCTGTGGAGAAGGATGATACCGACGCGATACTTGCGGTACGGAAAGGATTGGAACTGGGCTACCGGGAGTTTGTGCTTTACGGAAGTCTGGACGGCCCACGGTTGGATCATACGGTTGCCAATTTTCAAACATTGCAATTTCTTGCGGATCACGGCGCTGCCGGGTATCTCATTGGAAAAACATATATGGTCACTGTGGTGAAAAACGGGCGTTTGAAATTTGACCCGGCCGCCACGGGAATATTGTCGGTGTTCTGTATGGGCGCAGATGCTGCCGGCGTTACGATAAAGGGGTTGCAATATCCCCTGGAAGGAGGCACACTCACTGCCGGATTCCCCATTGGGGTCAGCAATCATTTTGTGGGGAAGCCGGCGGAAATCTCCGTAAAGCAGGGAAGTCTGCTAGTGATGTGGGATATCGGTAACGGTTTCCCTGAAAGAGAAACCGATCTTTGATTAAAGCGGAGACTTTTTGGATCCGGTATGCAGGAGGTGATGTTTTTGCTGACTTATGAACTGAAAAAAGCGCCGGGACTGCCTCTATATGAGGACCTTTACCGAAATATTCGGGGCGATATCTTGTCGGGACGGCTGGCCGCCGGGGAAAAACTGCCCTCCAAGCGCACGCTATGTGCCAATCTGAAGGTCAGCAAGATCACCGTGGAGACCGCCTACAATCAGCTGTTGAGTGAGGGCTATATCCGCTCAGAGGAGAAGGTAGGCTATTTCGTGGAGGCGGTGGAGCGGATGACTGTGCCGCCGGTGAAGCCAACTGTGACGGAAGCAGCACAGGATGACACCATCGATCTGACCGCCAACGGGCCGGTGCGGTTTCCCTTTTCCATTTGGAGTCGTCTGCAGCGAGAAGTAATGCTGGATATGGGAGAGCGGCTGCTGCTGCCCCTGCACAATCAGGGACTTCCTCAGCTGCGGCAGGCCATCGCCGACCATCTGGCCCAGTTCCGGGGAATGCAGGTAGATGGGGAGAATATCCTCATCGGCGCGGGAACGGACTTTCTGTACAATTTGCTGATCCAGCTGCTGGGACGGGATAAGATCTACGGGGTGGAGGATCCGGGGTACGGGAAGATCTCCAGCATCTATGCTGCAGCAGGCGCCAGACATTTGGGTTTGGCGATGGACGAGCAAGGGGTTTTGCCGCAGCTGCTGGAGCAGGTGCAGGTGCTGCACATTTCACCTTCCCACCATTTTCCCACAGGTATCGTGATGCCCCTGTCCCGCCGGCAGGCACTGCTGAACTGGGCAAAGCAGGGGCAGGACCGGTACATTATCGAAGACGACTACGACAGCGAATTTCGCTTTGCCGCCCATCCTATGCCGGCGATGCAGAGTCTGGATACCGCGGGGCGGGTCATTTATATGAACACCTTTTCCAAGACCTTGGCGCCCTCGATCCGCATCAGCTATATGGTGCTGCCCCCGGCGCTGATGGAGCAATTCCGCCGGCAGCTGGGATTCTACAGCTGTACCGTACCCAGCTTTGAGCAGTATACCCTGGCACGGTTTTTGGATCGGGGATACTTCGGCAAGCACTTAAACCGGATGCGAAAGTTTTACAAATCCCGCCGTGACCGGGTGCTGACGGCCTTGAATGGCTGCAGCTTCCGGGAAAAACTGACGGTGCTGGAGGAGAACGCGGGACTCCATTTTCTGCTGCGGGTGGATATGCCGATGGAGGACGAAGAACTGACCGATTGGTGCAATCGGGAAGGCTTCCGGGTGCAGACCCTCAGCAGCTACTATCAAAGCGCTGTGCCGGCGGAGGCCCGTCGCCAGCTGGTGATCAACTACTCGGGTCTTAGCGACGAGGATCTGGAAAGACTGGAAAGCCATTTATCGAAGATGTAAATAAGGGTGTGTTGCAAATATAGTAACACACCCTTTCTCATTTATGAAAACGCTACTGGCGGCGGTTTCCGAAATTATGATAAATCTCACACAGGAGAGAAATTTATTGCAATATGTAGCGTGAATGTTATAATAATTATATCTCATTACACAAGGGGAAATCACTTTGTTCATCTATATGGCAATGATCGACTCTCCGGATGACCAAGAGAAATTTGAGAGAGTGTATTTGCAATACCGCTACCTTATGCTGCACGTGGCAAAGCAGATCCTCCAAAACCACCAGGATGCGGAGGACGCGGTGCACCAGGCGTTTGTTTCCATTATTAAAAATATTGATAAAATTTCTTCAGTAGAGAGTCCCGAAACCCGCTCCTACATCGTTATTATTACTGAGAGGAAAGCAATTGACATTTGGCGGCGGAATCAGCGCCATCCTGCTTCTGCGTTGGATGATGAAATGGTTGGTCTGTACATTCCTACCCCGGAGGATCATCCGTTAGCCGCGGCTATGGCCAAGCTGCCAGCCCATTACCGGCAGGCACTGCTATTACGCTATGACAGCGGGTTCAGCACCAGAGAGATTGCTTCCCTGCTTGGAATTTCTGAGTCCGGTGTCCGCAAGCTGCTGGCAAGAGGTAAAAAGGCGCTGCAGACCCAGCTGGAGAGTGAGGGTGTTGTCATATGATACTGGGAAAATTCTCTGAAAATCAGTTGAAGCTGGCTGCTGCCCAGGTTCGGGAAGCAATGCTATCGACCCTGCCGGAGCCACAGGATTGTGCCGGTCAGTTCAGTGAGGAATTTGAACGGAAGATCCGGAATTTGAAGCAGCAACACAGGAAAAAGGAATCCGCCCGACAGGTGTGGCGCAGGATCGCAGCAGCGCTGATCGCGCTGCTAGTTGGTGTTTCTTTGCTGCTGACCGTCAGCCCGCAGGCCCGTGCCAGTGTAAAAGCCTGGATCAAAAAGACCTTTGACACATACACCCAATATTGGTTTCAAGGTGAAAAGGGCGGCGTTTTGCCGGAGTATGAACTGACCTGGATCCCGGAGGGTTTTGAAAAGGTACGGGAAGAACCCTTTAGGGACACGCAAACATTAGTATACCAGCGGGGCGATGATGAAACAGATGCATTTGTTTTTAGCTACCGCCCGGCGAAAAAGGATTCGTACTTAATTTTGGATACTTTGGGTTTTGAGTACGAAGTAGAGATCGTCTCCATTCAGGGAAACCACGGTGAGTTGTATATTTCCCAAGATGAGACTCAGAGCCACTGTCTCATTTTCTTGGATGAAGAAAACGATGTGGTCTTCACCATTTCCGCCTTCTTAAGCCCACAGGACATTTTACACATAGCAGAAGGCATAAAATTGGTGAATTAGACGAAAAAACAAAAAATTTTTAATTGGTGTCCCGTTTTGCCCCTTTCTTTCGTTATAGTTTGTAGAACCGAAAGAAAGGGGGTGAATACTATGTGGAAAAAGGCAATTCTGATCGCGCTTTGTTTTATGCTGATCTGTATCCCGGAGGTGTATGCGGCGGAACCCAGGCTGGCAACAGTCCCAGAACCTACCTTAGAGTTTTCCGGAACGACCGCAACCTGTGAGTATCAGCTTGTTGACACTGGAAAAAGCATTCGTGTCACTATGGAACTGTGGCAGAATGATACACTGGTGGATTCCTGGACAAAAACGGGAACTTCTGTTGTTACAATGAGTGAGACCTGCACGGTGAGTCGGCTGCGCAACTATACTTTGACGGTGAGTGGCACATCCGGAGGCGTGTCTTTCGGCCCGGTGTCCGTAACCAAAAGATGTCCGCTTTTTTAATCAATCATTAGGCAAACAACCCACACAAGATACCCGTTATTGGGACGCCCAATAATATCGTAATTCAAAGGCAAAAAATTGCAGGAGGGAATCAATATGAAAAAATGTCTATGCCTTATAATGTCGCTGGCAATGCTTTTGCTGCTTGCCGGCTGCGCCACACCGTCCGGTGATACTCCTGTGTTGCCGCCCACAAGAGTGGGAAGCGGAAAATTAAGCGCAAGTCTTCCTAAGGAATATACCTTTGAGACAGCTACGGAAGAAGCAGATGTGGTCGCAAGAATTCGTGTTGGCGATTGGCTGAGTGAAGATACGTATTGCTATCAGACTTTCTATGAAGCTACGGTATTAGAGTGCTTCAAGGGTAAACTTCCCAAGTCTTTTGTGTTAGCTCAGTTAGGTTGTTCCACAGGAACTTTTAGGGATTATCCGCTGTTTACCAGCGGAAATGAGTTTCTTGTTTTCCTGAAAAAAGCACCGGAGGATCTAGGAGATATAAAGGCTGATTATGATTCGCTGTACTGGATTTTTGGACACTTTTCTACGCTCCTGGATGTTGCTTATGACGAAAGCGGCAATCGATATTATACCGATTGGTGTGGCAATTTGGGAAGAAGCACGAATATACTTACCAATTACGCGAAAAATAAGGAATTATACAATCAAGTATATGCAAATGCTATCGCGGATGACCCTATCCGCTCTGAAATAAATCGCACATATCCTTACATTTTTGCAGAAGAAGAGGTAATTGCTTTATTGAATAAAAAATAAACTAAATTCGTTACAGGAGGAAAATACATGAAAAAGAATCTCATGGTTAAATCTCTGATTATCGTCCTTACTGTAGTTGTGTTACTGACTTCTGTCTCTGTTGTATTTGCGCATCCCAGTTCACAGGATGGAATTTTGGAAAAAACCTACCATAAAGTAACTGCAGGCAGCTACAGAGACTGTATTGGCGGAGAAGATGTTGGTTGGAGTATCGACGAATGCAACCATACAAACGAAACATATGTTACTTATTCGTTCAACAGTAGCATGGATGATCTAGACAAAGTTACGGTCATTAACAGCGCGAATCTATGGAATGGGGTTGTGACATTTCAACATGTTAGTCAGGATGGCGCTGGAACGGTACGCAAGACGGACATAGCAATACTCGGCCTTCCTGCGATGACGGCAAATTTTAATCCCGATTCTAATGGACATCTAAATAGTTGGGAAATTATTTTGAATTCCACAGTTGTGCCGCAAACAGCTACGATTGCACATGAATTTGGGCACATAATTGGACTTAATGATTTGTACGAATCTAAAAACATAAATAAACTTATGTATCAATGGGACAACAGAACCTCTTCTTTGCCTAGCGCATCAGACAAATGGGGCGCAAGGGTAATTATCGGCCAACATACAAGCCACACTTGGAGTTACAAATATCACAATACCACAAGCGCCGGTAACAATCAGCACATAACTTCAAGTTGTACCAGCTGCGGTGGTATTCCCGTACAAAAAACCATATCAAACTGTATTTATAACGC
>JAFQGT010000001.1 GCA_017415425.1 Oscillospiraceae bacterium
ACGCTTAAACATTTCCATAAATTGTCCAAGGTGTTACTTGTTCGTCTTTGCGTTATTCAATTTACAAGGTACATACGCTCCCCAAAAGCGGTTAGCTCGCTTATAGTAGCACAACGTTTTTCACTTGTCAAGAACTTTTTTCTTGTTCCGGCAAATTTCTTTTTCCGTTCCGCTTTTTCGGTTTTTCACCCGAAAAGCCTTGCGTATATTACTATAGGAATCCCCCTTTGTCAAGGCTTTTTCGCGATATTTTGAGCCGATTTTGATACTTAGTTAAATGTGGCAAAACTTCCCCCTGTTGCCATTGTTTGAATTGTGGTAATTTGCTATGAGCGGGCAAAAAACGGGCTACAAGGGATAGGTCTATTCCTCTGTCAGCAGTACAGATCTGTACCGTTTTTTTCAGAATCCGCCGTAGTTGTTCCGCAACATCCGTTGTATCTTCAGCCAGAAGCAAATACTCCGCCGTGTCCAGATAAATAATTCCCGGCGTGGTATCCTTAAGATTTGCCAGCGCTTCTTCTACAGTAGCACCAACTCCTTTGTCTTTTGTGTCAGTCTCCATTATGATCTGTCCCTGGTCACGGTAGATAAACACCACTTCCACCGGTTGCAACTTACCTACATCTGACCCTTTTACCGGAACGAGCCACAAAACTGCCAGCAGAATAATATAAATCACAATTCGTTTCATTTTTGATTTCTCCTGTCCAAGGGACGAAGTTTTAGATTCCGGTATTTCATATTTTTCAGCTGGGGTCGGAGGACTCTGCTGGAGTGGGACAGATACGGCACGCCTAAACACCGCAGGCTACCCAAATGAATCAGAAGCATCAAGACACCCACAGGAACGGCCCATATACCGCCGATCGCTGCCAATACAGCAATAGCAAACCGCCAGATTCGCACCGCCTCTGCAAAATCCCGATTGGGCAAGACAAACCCGCAGACACCGGCGATGCTGACCACGATCAGCGCCGTGGGAGAGATCAACCCTGCTTCAACCGCTGCCGTACCTACCACAATGCCGCCCACCACAGAAACCGATTGTCCTACCGCCTGTGGCAGGTGGATACCGGATTCCTGCAGCAGCTCAAAAGCGATCAATAACCCCAGTACCTCGGATATCGTGGTAAATGGAACTGACTGTTTACTATCTATGATCGCCCGCAGCATTGGCAGCGGGATCACTGCCTGATGGTAGGTAGCCAAAGCAATATAGATACCCGGCAACAGCAGGCTGCCCAGCAGTGCCAGATACCGCAGCACCCGCAACGCAGACGCACCGATAAAATCCCGGTTGCGATCCTCCGGACTGTCCATCAAATGCATCAGGTCCGTAGGTGCCAGATAACCCAGCGGCAGACCATCTACCAATAAGCCCACCCTTCCCTCCAGGATTCCCTGGCAAAAACGGTCTGTGCGCTCTGTGTACTGGATTAGCGGAAATGCAGTTGCCCGGGAACCGGTCACATATTCCTCCACAGCGGCAGAAGTTAACAATCCATCAATATCGATGGACGCCAGCCGGGCTTTCATCCGCTCCACAAATTCCGGGTTTGTCAGTCCTTCCAAATACACCACGCTTACATTGGTAAGACTCCGTTTACCCACCGTGGTTTCATAAAACCGCAGATCCGGACTGCGCAGATGCCGACGGATATAACTTGTGTTGGAGCGGATGGTTTCCACAAAGGCGTCCTTCGGTCCTTTGACGGTGTTCTCCACCTCCGGGGCAGAAGTTCCCCGCTTATCCGGTGTCCGAACCTCGAAGCCTATGGCACCGACACCGGGGAACAGCACGACGCAGAAACCGTTTACCAACAGCAGCGCTACAGTGTCCAGATCCGTACACACTCTTGCTACATTATTATAGATCATCCCATCTAATGCGTGCTGGTACAGTTCTTTTATAGAAGAACCTTCCAAATGTTGCGTAATGGGCTTAAAAATATAATCCGAGGCATAGGCAGACGCAATCAAGCCATCAATGGCATAGGCATACAGGGTATAGGCTTCACAGCGCAGCTCGCGGCGGATGAAATCTGCGGTATTCTGAAAAATATTGCTAATATTCTCATCGGTCAGTAGGCCGGGGTGCATAGGTTTTTCCATAATTTCACCTCTTAGGTAGTTTGCCCCCTGAGCGCGTGGTTTATAATTGCATTTTGCGCAGGAATATGGTATATTAATGTATTATTGTACCGAAATGGAGGATTTTCTATGTCTTCTGTGATCGCTGCCGTCTCCACCGGCAACCAAATCAGCGCCATCGGTATCCTGCGGCTGACAGGCGACGGCTGCGCAGATATTGCCGGGAAGGTATTCGCATTGAACAGCGGCGCTGCCTTGCGGGATGCGCCTAACCGAAAGTTGATGCTGGGTACACTTCGGGATAAGGAAGGCCGTACCATTGATCAGTGTATGGCAGTCTATACCCGCGCACCCCACACCTATACCGGTGAGGATACCGTGGAATTCCACTGTCACGGCTCTCCTGCTGTGCTGGCAGCCGGTCTGGACGCCCTGTTTGCCGCCGGTGCTGTCCCTGCCAAGCGTGGAGAATTTACCAAGCGAGCCTTTCTGAATGGACAGTTGGACCTGACCCAGGCGGAAGCGGTGATTGACTTGATCGAAGCAGAAACCGCCGATGCTGCCGCCAACGCTGCCGGACAAGTTGGTGGTCTGTTACAGAAAAAGCTGACACCGATCTATAACGATCTTACAGATCTTTGCAGCCATTTTCACGCGGTATTGGACTATCCTGATGAGGATATTGCAGACTTTGGTCTGGAACAATACACATCGATGCTACGCAACAACGCCAAATCCTTGTATGCCCTGTTGCAGACTTACGGACAGGGTCGTATCCTTCGACAGGGTGTGACCACAGCCATCGTCGGTAAACCCAATGTGGGCAAATCCAGCTTGTTGAACGCACTGGCCGGTTACGACCGGGTTATCGTGACAGAAATTGCCGGCACCACCAGAGATACCGTGGAGGAAACCGTAATGCTGGGCAACACCCGCCTGCGTCTGATCGATACCGCGGGCATCCGGGATACTGAAGACCGGATTGAAGCAATGGGCGTGGAGCGGTCTAAGCAAGCTGTGGAAGATGCGGATCTGGCACTGTTTGTCTGCGACGGCTCTCAGCCTCTGACAGATGATGACCGGCAAGTAATCGATGTGTGTCTGGAGAGCAAAAACGCCATTGCCTTGATTAACAAATCCGACTTAGGGAATGTAATTGTTCCCTCAGACCTGCCCTTTATGCAGGTGCTCTTTGTCAGCACAAAAACCGGTCAGGGACTGGATCAACTATCAGATGTGGTCGATATGATGTTTGCAAAAGAAACACCCTGCAACGGTTCTATACTGACCAACCCCCGGCAATTCAATGCCATCGGTCGGGCATACCAGGCTATGCTCCGTGCGCTTCAAGCTTTGATGCTGGGTCAGACTCCGGACGCAGTCTTGATCGATGTGGAAGAAGCAATGGAAGCGATGGGCGAAGTCACAGGTGCTACAGTGCGGGAGGATATTACCGCCAGAATTTTTGAGCGTTTTTGTGTAGGAAAGTGAGTAATATGATCTATTTGGACAATTCCGCCACCACCAAGCCCTGTAAAGAGGCTGTGGAGGCGATGACAGCCGCTCTAACAGAGAATTGGGGCAATCCCAGCGCCTTATACAGCTTTGGTATTGAGACCGCCGCGCTGCTGCGATCTGCCCGACAAAAGGTCGCTGCCGCCCTGGGTGCCGAGCCGGATCGGATATTCTTTACCTCAGGCGGAACAGAGGCCGATAACTGGGCGATCTTCAGTACCGTTAAGCGATTTGGCAAGAAAAACAAACACATCATCACCACCGCCGTGGAACATCCCGCAGTACTCAACTGTATGAAGGAGCTGGAATCGCAGGGTTACGAAGTGACCTATCTGCAGCCGGATACCCTGGGCAATATCACTTTGGATAGTCTAAAAGCTGCCTTGCGGAAGGATACCTGTTTGGTTTCGGTGATGATGGTAAATAACGAGTCCGGCGCAGTAATGCCCATTTCTCAAATGGCAAAGCTTACCCATAAACTCTGCCCCGACACAGTTTTCCATACCGATGCGGTACAAGGATTTTTGAAGATCCCTTTTTCTGCCAAGACATTGGGTGCAGACCTGATTAGTGTCTCCGCTCATAAAATTCACGGCCCGAAGGGCGCTGGCGCTTTATATGTCCACCCCCGGCTGAAGTCCTTCCCAGCCTATCTCATCGGCGGAGGACAGGAAAATCATTTCCGCAGCGGCACAGAGGGTACTCCCGCTATTTTCGGCTTTTCTGCCGCCTGCGAAGCCTACAAAGCAACAATGGCTGCGGATATTTCCCGGGAAAAGGCATTGCTGAACGGATTGATCGAAAAGTTATGTAAACTTGACGGCCTAAAAATCAACGGCGCTCACGATGCGCCTCACATACTGTCATTGTCCATTCCGGGCGTTCCCACCCAAAACACCATCAACATTTTGCAGGATGCAGGTATTTGCGTATCCGCAGGCTCTGCCTGTGCCAAAGGTCACCGCAGCCATGTGATGAGCGCTATGGGATTGAAACCGGAGCTGATCGACAGTTCCTTCCGGGTATCCATCTGCCGGGACACCACTCAGGAGGAACTAGACAAACTGGTAGAGGTACTTCAAAAAGATGTGATCGGCAGATTCTTGTAAACAAGCAAGAAAGCGCGTACATTGGTACGCGCTTTCTTTATTTGCATATTTGCTCAACGATCACGTTCAGATCTGTCTCTCCGGAAACAATATGGATGTGATGGGACTCTCCATCAAAGCAGCCGTGCTTCTTTTCCAGCATTGCAGCAACAGGAGCAGGCAGATCGCCGCGCATCCGCTGCGCAAACCGTGACTTGATCAAATCCAGATCTGCCGTCACAAGCACTCTCAGCGCCCCATCCGGCAGTAGTGAAAGGTGTTCAGCCTCGGAGATCACATAAATCACATTCTCACCATTTACCGCAGCATCTAATTTCTTTTGAAACATTGTCCTTGCAATATTCTCATTCTTGGCAAGGCGTAGATAGTCCTTACCTGAAAAAATTTCACAAGAAATCTTTGCTGAGATCATTTCTGCCAAAGTCGATTTTCCGGTACAGCTCTCTCCAAAAATTCCAATAACCATTCTTTCCCTTTCCTTTTGAAAAACAGGGCTGCGTTGCAGCCCTGTTTTTATATGTTAGTAAGCAACGCCCCAGAGGATCATCTTCTTGGCGGGTTTACCGCAGATGGGGCAAACATCGTCCAGATGCTCCTGTGCAAAGGGCATACAGCGGGAGGACATACCGGCCTGCTCCTTCATCTTCAGCTCGCACTCCAGCTCGCCGCACCACATAGTCTTGATAAAGCCACCGTTCTGCTCCTGCAGCTGCTTGGCCTCCTCCAGAGAGTGGGCCTCGTAAATGTGGTCTTCCAGATTCTTCTTGGCCTTGGCAAACATTCCCTGGTGCACCAGCTCCAGCTGCTCAGCCACGGCAGATTCCAGATCTTCCAACTTCACAACAGTCTTCTCCCCGTCGTTTCTGCGAACCAAAACTACCTGTCTGTTCTCCAGATCCCGAGGGCCGCACTCTACACGCAGAGGTACACCCTTCATTTCGTACTCAGCGCACTTCCAACCCATAGAGTTGTCGGAGTCGTCTAGCTTGACACGGAATCCGGCATCTGCCAGACGGGTGCGGATGCCTTCAGCAGCTTCCAGAACACCCTCCTTGTGCTGAGCAATCGGCAGAATAACCGCTTGAATGGGAGCTACCTTAGGAGGCAACACCAAGCCGTTATTATCACCGTGGGTCATAATGATACCACCGATCAGGCGGGTGGACACGCCCCAAGAGGTCTCGTGGGGATTGGTCTTCTGATTGTTCTTGTCGGTAAACTCAATACCGAAAGCCTTGGCAAAGCCGTCACCAAAGTAATGGGATGTACCGGCTTGCAGAGCCTTCCGGTCGTGCATCATACACTCGATGGTATAGGTAGCCTCTGCACCGTTAAACTTCTCTTTCTCGGTCTTCTGACCCCGTGTAACGGGCATTGCCAGCACATTCTCGCAGAAGTCAGCATAGACATTGAGCATCGTCTCGGTGAAGCTCTGTGCCTCTTCTGCAGTGGCGTGGATGGTGTGACCCTCCTGCCACAAGAACTCTCTGTGACGCAGGAATGGACGGGAGGTCTTCTCCCAGCGCAGAACACTGCACCACTGATTGTACTTCATAGGCAGCTGGCGGTGGGTCTGCAGTACATTGGCAAAATGCTCACAGAACAGGGTCTCAGAAGTTGGACGAATAGCATACCGCTCCTCCAACCGCTCACCGCCACCCATAGTGACCCAAGCGCACTCGGGAGCAAAACCCTCAACGTGGTCCTTTTCCTTCTGCAGCAAGCTTTCGGGAATCAGCAAAGGCATATAGACATTCTCCACGCCCTGCTTTTTAAATTCCTTATCCATAATATTCTGAATGTTCTCCCAGATGGCATAGCCATAGGGGCGGTAGATAAATACACCCTTGATGGAAGAGTAATCGATCAGCTGCGCTTTCTTACAGACATCAGTAAACCATTGCGCAAAGTCTACCTCCATATCTGTGATCTGTTCTACCTTTTTCTCTTTTGCCATTTCATTTCACCTCTGCAATTATTTGCGGTCTTTCGTACTATATATTGTAGCACGCCTGTCAAGCATCTGCATAGGATAAAACACAAGTTTTTTAGGAGGAAGTTATGACTCAGGTAACGCTTTTCTTGGAGCCTTCCGTGGCTCTTTTTTATACCCATATTGCACAATCTGCTGGGGTTTCTCTGGAACAGGTACTTAGCGACGCTCTGTTTAAGCTGGCGGGAGAGCTATCTTTGGAGGCATTGCAGACCGGTTAAAATCCCCTATTGTATTTCACCGGAAAAATTGATATACTGAAGAAAACGATAGAATCTTCGGAGGTTCCATCTATGAAATCTATCCGTGAAATTTATAAAGTCGGCAAGGGTCCCTCCTCCTCCCATACGATGGGTCCCGAGTGCGCCGCCCAGCTGTTCAAAGACGCACACCCGGAGGCAGATGGCTTTCGGGTCATACTCTACGGCTCTTTGAGCAAAACCGGTGTAGGCCACGGCACAGACCGGGTCATTCGTCAGGTGCTTGCACCTCTGCCCACCGAAATCATCTTCTCCCCGGAGTCGATTGACGGCTGTCATCCCAACACGATGGACTTCATTGCAATACAAGGTGATAAAGAAACAGCAACCCTACGGGTGGAATCCATCGGCGGCGGTGATATTCGAGTCCCCGGTCAAAGTCATTTGGACTCTCCAGAGGTATATCCGGAGAATTCCTTTGCGGAAATCGCGGATTTCTGCAAGTGGCGTTATATTGAAACCCTCAGTGACTATGTAGAACTGAACGAGGGCGAGGAGATCTGGGATTTCCTGTTGGATATTTGGCAGGTAATGAAGCAGTCTATCCAGGACGGTCTTGCCGCCACCGGCACACTCCCCGGCGGTTTAAAAGTCCAGCGGAAAGCCAAATTCCTCTATGAACAGAAGTCGGATGATATGCCCCCTGCAATGGTGGAATTCCAGAAAATCGGTGCATATGCTTATGCGGTAGCTGAACAGAACGCCGATAACGGCACCATTGTCACTGCCCCCACCTGCGGCGCTTGCGGCGTACTGCCTGCAGTACTGAAATATGCACAGGACACCAAGGGCTTTAGCGATCTGCAGATTGCCCGGGCACTGGCCGCTGCCGGTATTATTGGGTCTCTTACCAAGCGCAACGCCTCCATCTCCGGAGCGGAGGCCGGCTGTCAGGCAGAGATTGGCACGGCCTGTTCTATGGCTGCTGCCGCGCTGGCTGAACTGTACAATCAGAATATGGATCAAGTGGAATATGCCGCTGAGGTGGCGATGGAGCATCACCTGGGGCTGACCTGCGATCCCATTTGCGGTCTGGTGCAGATCCCCTGCATTGAGCGTAACGCTGTGGCTGCTATGCGGGCAATGAATGCCTGCAACTTAAGCTACTTCCTCACCGGCTCCCGAAATATCAGCTATGATATGGTCTGCCGGGCGATGCACGAAACCGGCATCAATTTAAATCACCGTTTCCGAGAAACCAGCGAGGGTGGCTTAGCAAAGGTCTACCACCGCAAAAAGTAACCATATATAAAAAAACCGCAAGTCCTTTTGGGACTTGCGGTTAATTTTTATGCAGCCAGGGAGAAGATTAGATACATCACGCAGTAGAGAATCACCAGCGCGCCGATCACTGCAAACATCGGCAAGAACATCATCTTTACCGCATTCCAGTAGGTCGCCCAGGCGTCCTTAAACCGCGTTGCGGGTTTCAGAGCATTTCCAGTCAGCGTAAGACCGGACACACCGGACATATCCGCCAGTAGCCTCCCGTCGTCGATATAAGTGATCTTTTCTTTTTTCTTTCCCATAATCATTCTCCGTCCAGCAGATGGCATGCGGCAAAGTGGCCTTCCTCATACTCCTTGTACTCCGGCGGCACATGCTTGCACACTTCCTTTGCATAGGGGCAGCGGGTATGAAATCTACAGCCCTTGGGAGGATTGGCCGGACTGGGAATGTCGCCCTCCAGCTTGATCCGCTCTGTCTTTGCCGTGGGATCCGGGTTAGGAACGGCAGAAAACAGCGCTTTGGTGTAGGGATGCAGCGGATTGCGGAAGATGTCTTCCTTGGTACCAAACTCCATCATCGCGCCCAGATACATTACACCGATCTTATCGGAAATGAACTTGACTACGCTCAAATCGTGAGAAATGAAGACATACGCCAAATTCCGCTCCCGTTGGAGTTTCTTCAGCAGGTTGATGATCTGCGCCTGGATGGAAACATCCAGCGCAGAAACCGGCTCGTCACAAATAACCAGCTTAGGATTCACCGACAAGGCTCTTGCAATGCAGATTCTCTGGCGCTGTCCGCCGGAGAATTCGTGGGGATAGCGCTCATAGTAATAGTCCCGCAGACCGCACTTATCCATCAGTTCCAGCACATAGTTCTTTACCTGGTCCTTCGGCACAATCTTGTGGACCTCAACAGGCTCGCTGAGGATACCGCCGACAGTGCTTCTGGGAGGCAAAGAGGAATAGGGATCCTGGAAAATGATCTGCATTTCCTTGCGGATGGCCCGCATTTGGGCGGAATTATAATGGGTGATGTCCTTTCCGTTAAAAATGATCTGACCGGCAGTGGGCTTGTGAAGCTTCAGAATGGCTCTGCCGGTAGTGGTCTTGCCGCAACCGGACTCGCCAACGATGCCCAGAGTCTCGCCTGCTTTCAGCTTGAAGGAAATATCATCCACCGCCACCAATTCCTTGGTGACCTTGCCGGTGACGGTCTTCTTCATTGGGAAACACTTGCGCAGGTGGCGCACTTCCAGCACCACCTCCGGATCAAAGGGCTTTTTCAAATCCTCTTCAATCTGTATCTTCCGCTTATCCAGGTATTCCTTTTCCAGCGCTGCGTCATCATACACAGGAGTATTCAAAATTTCTTCAGCCATTGTTCGAATCCTCCTCACTGTAAAGATGGCACGCCACATAGTGGGTGGGGCTTACCTGGATCATACCGGGATAGTCGCCGGAGCACTTGGCAACGCACTTAGAGCAGCGCTCTTTGAAATAACAGTGGTTCGGCATATTGACCGCGTTGGGCACATTGCCGGGGATATTATACAACTCGGCGCCGTCGTCCAAGCTCATTGTAGGCTTGGACTTTTGCAAACCGACAGTGTATGGGTGCAGCGGATTCTGGAAGATCTCATAGACCGTTCCCTGCTCAATCACCTTACCGGCGTACATAACCACCACAAAGTCCGCCATTTCTGCGATAACACCCAGATCGTGAGTGATCAACAAAATAGAGCCGTCGATCTTGTTCTTAATATCCTGCAACAGATCCAGGATCTGCGCCTGGATGGTAACATCCAGCGCGGTGGTGGGCTCATCGGCAATGATCAACCGGGGCTCTGCCGCCAGGGCCATCGCGATCATCACTCTCTGCCGCATACCGCCGGACAGTTCGTGGGGAAACGCATCGTAGACATTTTCCGGGATGATACCCACCAACCGGAGCATCTCCTCAGATTTCGCCTTTGCCATTTCCTTGGTAGCGCCGGGGATGTGGATAAATGTCACCTCATCCAGCTGCTGACCGATGGTAAACACCGGATTCAAGGAGGTCATCGGCTCCTGGAAGATCATTGCCACCTGTTTACCCCGAATCCGGTGAATCTCGGAAATAGGCATCTTTGCAATATCATAGACCTTGTCTTCCATTTCATAATTGCCGTTTTCGTCTTTCACGGGCTCGCCCTTTTCGTCCCGCTTATAATCGTGGGACTTAAAGCGGATAGAGCCGTCCACGATCTGGCCGGCAGGCCCCTGGATCAGGCGCATAACAGACATAGAGGTAACACTCTTACCGCAACCGGATTCGCCAACTACGCCCACCACAGCATTCTTGGGAACACTGTAAGATACGCCGTTAACCGCCTTGACCACGCCCTGCTCCGTAAAAAAGTAGGTGTGCAGGTCGTCGATCTCCAGGATATTGGCATCATCGTGCATTTGAGTCAAAAATTCGGATTCCTCAGCTTTACGGTTCTTATAGTCTTCCAAGCGCTTGATGATCTTGGCATTTTCCTTTGCAATGGCGCGGATCTCTTTGCCTGTCAGATAACTCTTTTTCATTTTGCTCATAAGTTATCTCCTTCCCTTGGGATCCAGAGCATCCCGCAGACCGTCGCCTACGAAGTTAAAGCCCAGAACAGCAATGACGATACACGCACCGGCAGGAACCCAAACATTGAGGTAGTTCTGCAAAATGTTCGGATCGGTGGTGATAATATTGATCATAGAACCCCAAGCGGTGTAGGGTGCCTTGATGCCCATATTTAAGTAAGACAGGGTTGCCTCATAGAGGATCATACTGCCCAAGGACAGGCTCATCTGCACGATCAGCTGAGGCATCACATTGGGAACCAAGTGCTTAAAAATCTTTCTGGCGGTAGAAAAGCCCATCGCCTCTGCTGCCACCATATACTCCTGCTCCCGAAGGCTCAGGATCTGACCTCTCACCAGCCGGGCAGTACCGGGCCAGGAGATCAGCGTCAAAAACAGCATCAGGATGTAGATTCGCATCCCCTCTTCTACCCACCCCAGAGAGACCCAGCCATCCATCGCGGAGCTGATGATCAGCAAGATGGGAATGCCGGGCAGGCACATCAGAATATCGCAGATACGCATAATGGTGTTATCCACCGCACCGCCGAAGTAACCGGCAATACCGCCGATAATCACACCCAGAACCGTCAGCAGAATAACGGTCATAAAGCTGACCAGCAGAGAAACTCTGCCGCCGTACATCAGCCGCGCCAACACATCATAACCCTGGTTATCGGTTCCTAAGGGGTGTTCGGCAGAGGGGGCAGCCAGGAAGTTGTCCTTCATGGTCTTCTCAACGGTCTGATGCAGGGTGTACTCCACGCCGCCTACCGTATAGGTGGTGATCGCCGTGGTGTACTCCGTTTTTCCGCTTTCGTCCAGATCGGTCTCGCCCCACTGGGTATACACCAACGGGCCAAGGAAACTGAACACAAACAGGCCGATCACCATCACAAGGCCAATGATGCTGAGCTTACTGCGGAAAAACCGCCGCAGCAGCATCTGTGTTGGAGACATCAACCGCACATTTCTGTCAAGAGGCAGTTCCGTATCCACAGTTTCCCGGGAAACAGTTTCTTTGTCTTTCAATTCTTCCACGGTACCCCTCCTCACTCCAGTTTGACTCTGGGGTCAACAATGCCGTACATCAGGTCGGCAAGGAGCACACCCAAAACGCTCAGCAGCGCCAGGAACATATTGTAGCCCATAATAAAGGGAATATCGCCGGCATTCATTGCCTGTAGCGCGATATTACCGATGCCGGGAAGATCAAAGACCTGCTCTGTGATGATGGCGCCGGAGAACAAACTGGGCAGCAAACCTGCCAGACTGGTCACCAGGGGGATCATCGTGTTGCGGAAGGCGTGCTTGTTGATGACTACCTTTTCCTTCAAGCCCTTTGCCCGGGCAGTACGGATGTAGTCAGAGTTCAACACCTCCAACATATTGGTGCGGGTCATACGCATTCTGGCGCCAATGGACAGGATCACAACGGTGAGCACCGGCAGGAAAATATGGTGGGCATAGTCCAAAAGCAAGTCAATACCGCTTAAGGACGCACCGGCAGACTGTAGTCCTAAGGACGGAAACCAGCCCAAGCCACCCTCACCAAAAACACCCCGGAGGATATTGCCGAAGAAGAAGGCAGGAAGGCTGATACCCACCATAACCAGAATGGTGACCACATAGTCACGAAGGCTGTACTGATGGGTCGCCGCGGTAATACCCAGAGGAATCGCGATCATAAACTCGAAAATCGTCGCGATCAGCGCGATGGCAAAGGATGTACCCATATGCATGGCGATCTTTTCGGTGACGGGGATACCGTACTTAAAGCTGGTACCCAAGTCCAGCTTGACCAGATCGCCCAGCCAGTTGAAATAGCCCTGCATAATGTCGGCAAAGCCAGCATCGGCGCTGAGTCCGTAGGACTTATACATGGCATCCACCATCTCCGCAGAGACGGTGGCGCCAGAGGTCTGAATGGAGTTGACCTTGTCGCGGACAAAGTCAATGGGCATCAGTCTGGTCAGAAAATAAATGATCAGAGAAACGCCTACCAAGACCAGAACGGAATATCCCAGTCTTTTTAGAATGTATTTTAACATAATTTGACACGCCCTTTATCAGCTGGCGAATTCCAGCTCCCAAATACGGTCCAGAGGAGAAGAATAGGGGTTGATTTCAGAAGGAATGGTATCGGAATTGATAACCTTGGAGTTGTAGGCATACAGAACATCACGCTGGTAAACAGGCAGTTCCACAGCCAGATCCAGCACATAACTCATAGCCTGCTCATAGAGTTCAGAACGGACAGCCTGATCGTTGGACTCTCGGGCCTGATCGATCAAGTCGGAAAGTTCATCGAGGATCTGGGTCTCTTCAGCGGAGCCACTGTTACGCAGATGGTTGTAGCCCCAAGCTAGCGTGGAGGTTGCAGAAGAATCCTTGTGGTAGACCTGATACATATCCGGATCCAGCGCAGAGGACCATGCAGCGGCCCAAACGGCCAAAGAGCCGGTGCTGATCTTAGTCAGCGCCTGTGTGTCACAGACAACGCTGATTTCCCAGCCCATATCGTTGAGAAGCGCAGCTGCGTCACGGAAGACCTTGTAGGTGGGGTGATCCTGCAGAGTAGAGCCTGCAATGGTGAAGGTGATCCGCAGATCGCCATCACCGGCGCTTACGCCGGCAGCTTCCATATACTTCTTGATGTTTGCACGGGCAGTATCCTCGTTCCAGGTACCCATCTGAGGATAATCCTTACCATTATCGGTGGCAGCAGCGCCATCGGGGTATGCCCAGGAGACCTTGGACATATTCCAGTAGATCTGCTCAGCAGTACCGGCGCGGTAGTAGTCCAGAGCCAGTGCGGTGTTCATTGCGCACATAATGGCTTTCCGCAGGTTGATATCGTTGATCTTGGCTGCGTTGACACCGATGTAGCCGTAGCCCAGCTGGTCGGTGGAGAGCATCTTGAAGCCCTTGCTTTCCATACCCTGGAGCTTCTCGTAGTTGTCATTGGTCAGTGCAGGAGAAATGTAGTGAACAGTGCCGCTTTCCAGAGCGGTAATAGCATTGTTTGAGCTGACCACTTGGTAGCGGATTTTTTCGATCTTGGCATTGTTGATGCCGGAACCGGTGGTGGAGAAGTTCTCGTTAGCCTTGAAATAGACAACGTTATCCTTGTAGAAATCGTTCTCGCCGGGATTATCATTGTTGTCCTTGTCCGTTACCTTATAAGAGCCTGCGCCCATAGGCAGCTTCACATTCCGGGGAGACTGGATGATGTCGGACATAAAGTCAAAGCTTGCGAATTCCACGCCGAACTTATTACCCGCAATGTCCATACCCACCTTGCTGCCCTCGCCGTAGTAGTGCTGGGGGGCTACAGTCACAGCAAAGTTCCAGATTGCCTTGGGGTCAATACCGTCGATGGTGATCTGCAGCACATCGTATTCTTCGGCGTTGGCAACCGTGCCATCAGCATTGTGACCGGAAGCAACGGTATACTCGGTGCCGTTGACAGTGATCTTGGAGCCAGCCTGATCAGTATGGCCCAGAGATACAATACCAGAGATATTCTGCACAGCCAGAGAGCCGTCAGCACCCACATTCTCGTGGAGGACAACTTCCTTTGCCTTAGCGGTGTACTCGGTGTTAAGGGTGGTACCGGTTGCCCAGTACATCAAAATCTGGTCCAAAGCGGTGCTGACCTTGTCGTTGTAGACATAGTCGATGGCAGCATCCTTGCTGGTGATGGACTCAGGGTAATTCTTAGTCAGTTTCTCGATCTTGGTGCGGTCCTTCTTGCCGTCGGTGCCTTCAGCATATTCCACAGAAACATAGCCTTCCGTGAACAGGAAACAGAAAATCTCATCTTTGAACTCTTCGTGGGTGTCGTAGGGGGCATCCGTATAGGATTCCTGGGCGCTGAGGTAGTCTCTGCCCAGTTCTTCCTTGAACAACTTCAGCGCGTACTCATAGTCCGCCAGCAGATCCGCATTGGAGACAGCGGAAGCATCATTGGAGATGGCGGACTTATAGCCGGAGGACAGAGAGTGACCGTTGATAGCGTCCCTCATATCGGCAACAGAAACCTCACTGGTGGAAGAAGCCTTCCGCTTTGCCTGGAACAGAGATACCAATTCCATCAAGCGGGCCTGGGCTCTGGCTGCAGCCTGCTCTGCGATCAGATCATCGCTGTCGTCGGTGGAAGAGCCAACGGTCTGAGTGCGGTACTCAGCCAAACCCAGGATATCGGTAGAATACAGAGTATTGGAGCCGGTGTACACAGGATCCAGATAGACATAGTAGTTAAACAGCACATCTTCCATTGTTAGAGGATGGCCGTCAGCAAACTTGATGCCGTTTTTCAAAACGAAAGTGTATGTAACGGTGCCGTCATCGTTTTCTACGATGCTGTAATCCTTGGTAACAACCGCTTCATTGTCGCCGTATGCAACCTGAACATCGCCTTTTACATACTTGGAAGCCAGCATACCGATCTGGGTCATACCCACGATGGTGCCGTCGGGTGCGGAAGTGGAGAAGAAAGGATTAAACAGGCCGTCCAACTGCTCGGACATAATGACCAGAGCATCGGTCTTTTTAGCGCCGCAGCCTGCAAAGCCAACTGCCATACTCAGGCAGATCGCCAGGCACAGCACCAATGAAAGAATTTTCTTTTTCATAGTATCGCTCCTTATATAAACTAAAGTGTTTACTGATTTATTCTGTCTGGGTCAGGGTGACCTTGCCGTCCTCCACGGTTACTGTAACGGATTCGGCATTCTCACCCACCACCTGGCAGGTAATGTCGGATGTATCCACATCCGGCTGGCCCATACCGCACAGCAGGCCGATCACATAGTCGTCAGTGCCGAAATAGGCATCTGCGTCGATCTGCACCGTGCCGGAAACAGACAGATTGGACAGCTGCGCCTTTTCGGACACAGTGCCTGCCAGTAGACCAAAGCTTGCACCCATAACACGGGTGCCGCCATCGATGGTAAGGGTTGCATTTTCAAAGGTCACATCACTGATGACTGCATTTTCCGTCAACTGTCCAAACAGGCCGGTATTGACCTTGGAATTATTGGTCTGCGTAACGGCAACATTGCTGATCTTATGACCGTTGCCCTGAATAGTGCCGGTAAAGTTACCGTGCATCAGAGCCGTGGGCCAGATCTGACCTTCAAAGTCCAGATCCGCATCCAGGATATAGTTACCACTAACGCTGGCGTTACTTACAAACTGCTTAGCCGACGTGATATGGAACCATTCCCCTTCCATATAATCCACATACAGCTTCATCTTTGCTTCTTCTACAGTCGCGTTGTCATAATCCACCTTGCCGGGGTGGGCAATCTCGGATATATCCACCTTTTGGGTACCTTCTGCATCCACATACACATCGCCCCAGGTGTGACCGTCGTACTTGGGGAATCTGCCCATCAGCACAGAACCGGTTTTCTCATCCCAGTAAGGAAGCTGGATGTGATCCATATCCGTTTCCAAAGGACTGAATGTAGCGCTATTGACCATCGATCCGGAATTCAGATCGTAAATTTCAATTTCAAAAAGCGGGATCCACGCTGCATACAGTGTCAACACAGGCTCGGAAGCAGTATAGATGCCGTCAGACTTGACACTATAGGTGTCATTTTCAAAGTCCCACTTGTTCCCATACGTAACGGTTTCCCCATCCACTGTCCGCTGGGTGTACCAGCCGGCCAGGAAGTAACCGTTTTTCACGGCTGTAAACGCCTCTTTTCCCCGCTGGGAATCATCGGGAGAAAGCAGCGCGATCGTTGCATTCCCGGCGCTGTCCTTGGGAAGGTCAGCCAGGTTATAGGAATCCACGATCACAGCGGTATTGGTGGTAAAAAACCCACCATTGGCATCAAATTTGATGCTGACGTTATAGCCGGCCTTATCGTTGACCCGGTAGGGATTTTCTGTAGCTGCACAGCCTGCTGCCACAAAAAGCACCACCACAGCCAAAATAGCCAGCAAAATCGCTTTTATATTCAGCTTCATATTGCGCATCTTCCTTTAGGTCGGGCAAAGCCGTAACCGCAATTACGGCTTTGCCCGTTTCATTATTCTTCCGTGGAGACTTCTTCGTCTGTCTCCAATGAGGTTTCCTCTCCCGCAGGGGTCTCCCGGACAGGTTGCTCAGTCTCTTTGCTCTTTTTCTGGCGCTTACGCAGCAGAACATAGACCGCTGTGCCGATACAAGCCAAGAGCACCACACCAAGTGTGACGCAATTCATCAGCATATTGGAGGTGTTTTCCTCTTCCTCCACCGGCGCAGGCGCTTCCTCAGGTGTCAGTGCCAGAACTCTCTGCTCTGCCTGCAGGAGCTTGTCATAGTTGTTGACCAGCGCCTGCTGCGCAATGGTTGCAATCTTGTCATAAGCTGCGCGAGCCACCTCGACAATGTCCTTATGCTCATAGACTACACGCTCTGGGATGTTATTAATAGCATCAATAGCTGCCAATGTCACATCATCTGCCGCAGCAGGGCCTTCCAGCGACAGTTCGAAATACTGCCCCATAATAAAGCTGTCATAGTGCTGACCATTCACAGGATGCACCAGCATCAGCTTATCTGCCATATAGCCCACATAGTCCACGAAGTTAGCGCCGTAGTAAACATTGGAGTACATACCGCCGGTGGAATTCCACATAAAGTAGGGCAGCATACCCATGGGCTCGATCTGAATTTCGTTACCCTCGTAGTCGGTATAGGTACCGTAGTCACCGGAGCCTGGCAGGTGTTCAAGGCTTTCGTAGTAGGTAGGATCAAACTCCTCCTCTAAAATGGGGGCATCGTAGCTCTGGAAGATTACAGTCTCCAGCTGGTTGCAGCCGTAGAATGCCTTATGGCCGATAGCACCCACAGTATGGGGTAGTGTAACCATCTGAGCATCGCTACCGGCAAAGGCCATCGCGGTGATCCGCACAGTACCATCAGCCACCTTAATGTCCTCGTGATTCACACCGGCATAAGTGATCAGCTCCAGTCCGGTTGCGATCCGGCAGTACAAAGAGCCATCAATGACCTTTACGGTATCGCTGATGTCGTAGGTATATACCGTATTGGTATGCACTGTGCCGTTAAACTCGGTTTCCTCGATCTTGTGGAAGCTGCCCACATCGCACATAGTGAAGGGGTTGTCTCCCAAGGTTCGGAGGTTTTCACCCAAAGTGAGGGTGAACTTTGTCAATTCTTCCTTAATAAACGCCTGAGTGCCGATATGGGTCGCGCCGGACAGGTCAGCGGCAACCACGCCGGAATAAGCAAAGGCGTGATCACCCAGGGAGCCGAGGGCATTCATATTCTGCACATCGCTCAGAGCGGCGCAGTAAGCAAATGCGCCCTCCCCTACCGTAACAGTTTCCGGACTTTCCTCGGTAATGGGCTTGAAGATCACCTGACTCAGCGCCTTTCCGTTTACAAAGACATAGTCACCCACAGTGACAGCACCGGTCAGATCTGCGCTTTCCAAAGACTCCGTCTCCATAAAGCAGTACTCGCCGATGGCAGTCAGTTTCTCAAGGTTGATAGAAGTCAGTGCGGCACAACCTGCAAAGGTGTACTGTTTCAGTTCTGTAACGCCGTCGCCTAATTTCGCATCAACCAGATCCTTACACAGTGCAAAGGCATACTCGCCCACGCTGGTGGCAGCAGAAAGATCAACGCTTGTCAGTGCACTTGCGTGCTGGGTGGTCATATACTGACCATCCTTGGACACAGCAGCCACCTGCATATTCTCATCCAGACAGATGTAGTACTCATCGCCGGAGAAGGCGTAGTCGCCGATCACAACCGCCTTGCTCAGGTCGATGTCCGTCAAGTCAGGACAGTTGTAGAAAGCCTGCTTGCCGATCTGCGCGCCCTCGCCCAAGGTAACGCTGACCAGATTTGCCGCATTGGCAAAGGCATTGTCGCCGATCACAACACTCTTTCCAATAGTCAGTTCTGTCAGCGGAGCATCAAAATCATAATAGAAATATTTTTCGCCGTCCTCGTCATAGTTGAGTACCTGGAACACATTGTCCACACTCACCTGGAAAGCAAAATTGCCCAAAACCACATCGTCGCCGATGGTAACAGAGGTCAGCTCCAGACATTCGCTGAACACGCCCTCAGGCAGTTGCATTCCGTTGGGCACAGAGACAGAAGTCAGCTTGGTGTGAGAGAAAGCATATCTGCCGATCTGGGTATCGGCGGCAAACTTAGGCAGCTGCGTGATGGCAGTCTCAAAGAAGGCGTACTCGCCAATGCTTGTCAGGTCTCCTAAGGTAACCGCAGCCACACTTTCAGCAGAGCCAAAGCCATACTCGCCCACCCAGGTAACAGAGGGCAGTGTGACAGATGTCAGCTTTCTATTATGGGAGAACGCGCCCTTGGCAATGCCGGTAATAGTTGCACCGCCGGTGTTTTTCGCAGAGAACTCACCGGTCAAAGTCGCTGCCACAGCCACCAGAGTCTTTTCGTCAGCAGAGAGAACGTAATCTGCACTACCCACCTTATAGGTGCTGTTACCCTCGGATACCACAAAGGTGCTGATCTTGGTATCCCGGAATGCAAATTCACCGATGTCGTTTACTTGCGGGCCTACCGTGACGGTCTGGATATTCTTACATTCGTAGAACATACCCTCGGGCAGCACGGCAGCATTGACATAGAATTCTGTCAAGGCTTCACAGCCGGTAAAGGCATACGTACCGTACTTGACGGTATCTGCGGTAACGGTTACATCTTCCAGCGCCTTGCAACCTGCAAAGGCATACTGGCCGATGGATTGCAGGGCGTCGCTGGTGACGATTCCCTTCAGTTTCTGGTTGCCTGCGAATGCATAGTCGGAGATGACGCAGATCTTGGGCAGTTCCAAAGTTCCTCGCAGATCACACTTTTCAAAGGCGTTCTGGCTGATGACGACCAGATTGTTCTCGCCGCTGAAGGTGACCTTCTGCAAGGCAGAACAGCCGTAGAACGCACCGTATTCGATGGATTCCAAAGTGGAGGGAAGCACGATCTCTTCCAGGGCGGTCAGATTGGCAAAGGCATACGCGCCAATCTTCTTCACGCCCTCGGGAACAATAACCTTGGTAATCGTAGAGTTACCGATGTACCACTGCTTCACAGCCTCTGCATCGTCAAAGGCCAGTTCCTCTTCGGTCTTTTCGATATATTCGAAGTTGGCAAACGCAAAGTTGCCGATCTCTGTCAAGGATAGGTCCTCAGGGAAGGTGACCACGCCGCCATTGCCGTAGTAGTGGGTCAGGCTTGCGCCACCGTTGGTCAGGAAAGGATCCTTGACCTCCACGGAAATGGACTGAGAGTAATAGGTGCTCTTACCGTCCTGCACCACCTTGACCGTAACAGAGCCAAAGCCCTCCGCTACTGCGGTCACATTGCCGGCTTCGTCGATCCTTACGATGCTGTCGTTGCTGGTCTCAAAGGAAACCGTGGTATCCTTGGGGAAGAAAGCATCCAAGGTGTAGTTCAGCTGCACCGTCTCGGAAGGATACATACACAGGTTAAAGTCATCCTCAAAGAATCGGATATTGCCGGTGTCGCCGATGTCCTTTTCCTCATTTTCTACCACATAGTAGGCATTGATGGTCTTGTAGCCGTCGACACGGAAGATGTCCACCACAGGCTTATCGAATCTGCGGAAGTTCTCGTCATCTTCCTTCAGAACGGTGACATTGAAGGTCAGGCTCTTGTTGGTCTGGGGATCGCGGACCTTGATCACTGCCTTACCGGAGGCTACCGCAACCAGCTTGTTATTCACCACCCGGACCACACTGGTCTTGGAGGAAGTGAACTCCAGCAGTTCGCCCCAGGAAGTACTGGGATAGACCAGCGGCTCCAGAGAATACACCTCATTGGGGCTGAGAGTCAGACCCTCTTCCAGACCGTCAAAGTGGAAATCTGTGTAATCATCCGGCAGACCTACTTCGTATGTTGCGTAGTTCAGCGCATAGTCATAGCAAGTGATGGCAAAGGTGTTGTCATTAATGGCATTTTCCTTGATCTGATAGATATAATCCGTCAGTTCATAGGTCACATAGGTAGTGCTGTTGCGCTGAGAGTACACCGGCGTCATAAATTGCTCGAAGTTCTTCAGTTCGGGCATAGGATTGCCCTCTTCATCAGTGGAGTTTACAACGCAGCCGATCTGAGCAGCCATCGCAAAATGGTTGTCATAGATTGCCATTTTTGCGTACAGGCGGTTCTTTTTCAGCGTCTTATCATACTCATAGTAGAATTCCACATCCGACAGGGTGGGTGCTTCAAAGTCAACCACCAGCGGGAATTCAAAGGTATTCTTCTTGTTGGTATCCAGCGCACCCTCATCGTAGTCCATATAGCCAACCAGCTTCACTGTGTACTCGGTGTTGTTGGCAAGGTTATAGTCCTGGGTGTCAAATTCGATTTCAATATTGGCAGGATAGATGCTGCCGCCGTCGCCATAGGACTTGCGGACATCGTCATCCACCGTCTCGAAAATCACCTCGCCGGTCACATCGTCGGTGATAGAGATTTTGATCCGTTCTGCGGCTCGGAGCATACCCGCCCAAACGAACCGCAGGGAGTGGATGGTACCCACCTGGTTGGAAAGGGCGATGTAATCCCGGTTGGCGGAAATCACAATATCCTTGGGATCCTGCAGGAAGTAGTAAGTACCTAAGTAGCTGACATAGTCGCTCTCTACGCCGCCAACGGGGCGGGAAGCATAGGCATCAGCCATAGTCTTGTCTTCAAATGCCACGGCATCATCCAGTTCATCGGCATGGGTGTCGAAGTAGTCCAGGTCGAACATAGGTGCCTGGGCCCAATCGCCGTAGAAAGCCAGATAAGGAACATTCAGATTGACAGCATCCTTATCGGAATTTTGGAGCGTGACAAAGCCTTCCACATACATACCGTTCTCGAAGGATTCGTCCAGATACGCCTTGTTCTCGTCTGTCAGGGTGATGGTCACGGTCACATCCACCGTGCCGCCTGCCGCGACAGAAACCTTGTTGTTTTTGACTTTCTCACCGCCAACTGTTACCTTTACGCCGGCACCCTCCAGAATGTGGGCGACCTCGGTAACGGTGGTCTTTCCGTGGGCTGTCTTAGTCTCGGAAACGCCCTCGGTCATCACATAGGTGTCCACCGTATAGGTGCGATCCTTGTCACCAATGTTATTGACAGTAAAGTTCAGCGTATAAACGCCGGTCTTTTCCTTGTCGTCACCAAGCTCGATCTTGGTCTTGTCCATCACCGCGCCGGTCTCGTCCCTGGTGGTGATGTAAGCATCGGTACTCAAAGCATTCATAAGGTTTGCCAGGCCTGCACCCTGCTTCCGAACAGCATAGGGCTGACCATTGGTGTTGAGAATGATGTCAGCGGTAGACATCAGCAGCTGGTTCACCAGTGCAGAGACCTTCACATTGTCATTGGCGATCTCCGGGAAATTCTCCACCACATACTGGCGCATCAGGATCACCACGCCTGCCAGGTTGGGGCAGGCCATAGAGGTGCCGGACAGACGGTCATAGCCGCCACCGGTAACAGAGGACAGAATGTTCCCGCCGTGGGCGGTCAGCTCCGGTTTGATCTTCAGATCGGGGGTAGGACCCCAGGAAGAGAAGTCGGTGATAAAAGGACCGGACGCCTGATCCCGGCTGATCTTTAACTTGCCGGATTGGGCAGCCAGCAACTCGCCATCGTCCTGGGAAATGGAGCAGACAGCCAGCTGTGCCTTACCCACATTCATTTTGATCTCACCGGACACATTGTTGTAGATAATAATACCGGCTGCTCCCTGGTTCTCGGCGATCATCGCCTTCTCTTCAAAGGTGTTATCGCCACGGCGCACCAGAACCAGCTTGCCCTTTACATCCAGGCCGGTATAGTCGGCGCTTCTGCCAATGCCGGGGATGACAACATATTCAAATTCCTTGGAATCGGTGTCGCCCAGGAGTCTGTCAAAGAAACTCAGTTCCTCGGCAGCGCCGTTATTTGCTTCTTCAAAATAGATGATGGTTTCGCCGTACAGCAGGTACGGTGTTGGTGTACCATCAATGGAAGCAACGGACAGCGCGCCCTCATAAGTAGAGGGAGAGCCAACCGTGCCGGTGTCGGGGTTGGAAGTCAGAGGTAGGTTGCCGTTAGCCTCGGAACCATAAGCAGAGGAGTAGCTATTGGAAGCAGCCACCACAATGCTGATGCCGGCAGCGCGGATCTTATCGTAAACACCATTGAGGATCTCTTCGTCCGATTCCCGACTGAAGCCGCAGGCAGTACCCAGGCTCATATTGATCACATCCACGCCCAGAACCACGCAGTCTTCCAGGGCTGCCAGGATCCAGGCGCTTCTTGCGGTGTCCATCACATCGGAGAAGATCTTCATAGACACCAGCTGCGCGTTGGGTGCAACGCCGGTGATAGTGTCGTCCTTACCTACGATGACACCGGAAACGTGGGTGCCGTGGTTATTATGGGTGGAGTAGGGGTCGGGATCCTTGTCGGCATAGTCATAGCCGAAAGGTACTTTCGTACTAATATAGACATCGTCAACTGTCAGGCCTTCTGTCAGAGTCGCAGCCGTTGTGTTGCCAATGACCTGGGAAACATCTGCATAGGTCATACCCAATTTATTAGATGTGAAGTTTTCAACAGAAAAGGCGGTATGCTTGGCATCCAAGCCGGTGTCCAAAACAGCAACGACCATTCCGCTGCCGTCATAGCCCGAACCTTCGCTTTTGAAAATACCGGTATCAAAAACGTTGACTTTGTTTTCCACCAGTTTTGTTTCAGCGGGCTTGTACTCCTCGCCCACGATGATACCAGCATTCTCACCCAGGGACTTACAGGTCACATCGAAATCCTTTGCCTGGATCACCAGTTCAAAGCCGCTGAAAACCGCGCTGTAATCCTCACCTGCGGTGTAGGCAACGCCGGCCTTATCCAAAGAAGATAGGATCTGCGCTTTGCGATCATCCCGCTTGCTGATGATAGTGGCAGCTTCTTCGCTTTCCAGTGCAAACTGGGTAAAGCTCATTGCCTTATCCGTTGCTTCATAAGCATCCAGCAGGTTCTTCTCATCCAACGCGATGATCACAGAGATCTCCTCATCTGCCCCGATGGTATCCGGCAATTTCTGCATCACAGAAGAATCCAGAAAATCCTGATAGTTTACTTTCAGGTCGCCGGTGTACTCCTTTATATAGGATGCATCGTAGGTCACCGCCCGTGCAACAGGCTGTGCCGATGCCGCAAAAAGCAATACCGCTGCAATCAAAACAACCAGGAAAGATTGTCCTCTTTTTCTCAAAAATCTTTTTATCATTTGCTTTTTCGCCTTTCTGTCCGTTGTCCGTGTACAAATATGCATACCTCAGTACATAATACTATGTTTTGTTGCAAAAAGCAACCAATTTTCGCTCTTCTTATCTAAAAAGCCAAAACTCTAAAAACTTGCTAATTTATATCGGAGCGGGTGTTTTTTACATGTATCGTTTACTTTTTACGCAATTCGTGATATACTGATTTCAACAAAAATCTCCTTTGGAGGAAAACCTATGAATCCGAAAGGCATCAAGCTGATTCGCCTTATTTATGGCATCATTGTTAGCATAATGACCGTGGTGTCCGGACTGCTGCTGATTGTGGCGTGCCTGCAGATCTACCACTGCGGTGGTGAACAGATCTATACTGCAGAAAAGGTAGCGGCAGCATTCGCCCCAATTGCAATACCTGTTTATATCACACTGGCGCTGGTGGTGGGAAGCTTCCTTCTAGCACTATTCCTGCCGGCAGAAAAAAAGCGCCCGCAGATGCAAAAGCAGTATGCGCTTTTGCTCCGCAAGGCTTATGAAAAAGCAGATCTGCAGATTTGTAACACAGAGATTTTGAATAAAATCAACCAGGAGCAGAAAAAGCGCCGTCTGGTACTTGTCATTTCTTTGGCCCTCTGGGTGATTGGCGGCATTGTTTTCCTGCCACAGGCCTGTAACAGCAGCAACTACAACAAGGAGCTGCACCTTGCCACCGATTCTATCGTGGCAATTGTTTGGTATCTGTTACCCTGCACACTGATCCCAACCGGCTGCAGTATTTTTTCTGCTTACTATTCCCGGGCAAGCATTCGTCGGGAACTGGAGCTGGTAAAACTGGCGCCAAGAGTGGTAAATAAGACCCCTCAGCCGATAGAAAAACTTGATCGCAAGTTACTGTATATCCGGCTGGCAATTTTAGCACTCGCACTGGGCGTGATCACCGGCGGCTTTGCAGCCGGCGGTACTGCAGATGTGCTGGCAAAGGCTGTGGCAATCTGCACGGAATGTGTAGGATTGGGGTGACAGATATGAAAGATAAACTGAAAAAGCTAATCCCCACCAAGCGTAAAATTATGCAGCTATATTTTGCGCTGCTGTTTAACGCTAATTTCAAGGGTTTCATTTCCGGAAATATCTACCAAGGCAGCACCAAGCAGTTCTGCTTCCCCGGCATCAACTGCTACTCCTGCCCCGGTGCTGTTGGCGCGTGCCCGCTGGGTTCCTTCCAGGGTTCTTTCAGCGCTGACCGCAGCACACTGTTCTATGTAGGCGGCATCCTGCTGCTGTACAGCATTCTGTTTGGGCGAATGGTCTGTGGCTGGCTGTGTCCATTCGGTCTGGTGCAGGAGTTGCTCCATAAGATCCCCACGCCAAAGCTCCGGAAAAGTCCGGTCACCCGGGTCCTTTCCTGCTTAAAGTATGTGATTCTGGTATTCTTCGTGCTGATCGTGCCGATCATGTACGCTTTGCGCAACACTCCCCTGCCTGCATTCTGCAAATACATATGTCCGGCAGGCACTTTGGAAGGCGGTATCGGCCTGCTTTCCAATGCTGTCAATGCCAGTTATTTCTCTATGCTGGGCCCGCTGTTCACCTGGAAATTTGTGCTGATGGTCAGCATTTTGGTAGGCTCTGTGTTTATCTTCCGGCTGTTCTGCCGGTTCATCTGTCCCCTGGGCGCGCTGTATGGACTATTTAATAAGCTATCCTTTTTCGGTGTTAAGGTAGAAAACAGCAAATGCACCGATTGCGGTCTTTGCTTGAATCACTGCAAAGTAGACATCAAGGAGGTTGGTGATCAGGAGTGCATCAGTTGTGGCGAATGCATTGGCATCTGCCCCACCAAAGCGATTCATTGGAAAGGCAAGAAATTCAGCGGGTCCATCACACCCAAGGACGATGGTAGGCAAAAGAAGGCAAAGCTGGCTACCCGCATCATCTCTACTGTGCTTTTGGCAGGCATTTTGGTGGGTGCTGTAGTATATTATTGGCAGCAGCCGGAGCCGGTGCGGACCACACAGGGAAACCAGGTAGGTCAGCTATGCTACGGCGATCAATTGCAAATCATCACAAAAGACGGTATTCAAGAAGAAACTGCAGATCCCACCCAAACCGGCAAAGTCACCATAATCAATTTCTGGGGAACTTGGTGTACCCCTTGTTGTGCAGAGCTCCCCTTCTTTGAGCAAGTAGCCAACGAGTATAGCGATGACATTTCCGTCTTCGCTGTCCACTCTTATCTGTTGGCAGAAGAAACAGCAGCAACTTACATCGCTTATAATTACGCCGACTCCAGTCTGAACTTTCTGGCAGACTACGCCATAGACCAGATCGGCACCAGCGGCTACTACACCACCTTAGGTGGCAGAGGTACATACCCATACACCGTGGTGCTGGATGATTCGGGCGTGATCTCCAAAATTTTTGTCTCCTCCGTGACCTACGATATGCTGAAAGTTGCTGTGGAAGAAGCAATCAATAACTAAATCATAACCACCGGCCGATTGCATTTGTCAAACAAAAAGACTGGCGGAGAGATTATTTCTCTTTTGGTTTCTCTCCCACTGTCTTCGCCGTAAGGTGAAGACAACTCCCTCATCAGAGGGAGACAAGTCGCAGTGGCAGAATTCAGCAAAATGAAAACGATTGAGAACCCCCGGCTTTGCTGGGGGTTACTTGTGCAAAAAATTGCCCGCCAGAAACTTCTGGCGGGTAAATTATGCTGATAGATTAGTTTTCTTCGGTGGCAGAAACAGCTTTCAGCTGGATGGTCAACTCTGTTTCGCCGTCAGCAAAATAGAACACATCTGCATCTGCCTCGTAACCCTCGGGGATACCAGGCAGGAAGTTTGCGTGATACTCACCTTCCACCGCAGGAGGGAAGGTTGCCACACCGGCATCATCTGTCTTAACAGGGATTAAACAAGTCTCCTCAGTGCAAACCTGAATCATCACACCGACAACGGGGTTGCCTTCTTCGTCAACTACTTTGACTTTATACTGAGCCATACCCTCAGGGATTGTTGCTTCGGTACTTTCCTGTGTGGGATCTTTTTCCGTGCCGTCTGTGGTGTCTGTGTTGCCGTCGGTAGGGTCGGTGGGGTTTTCATCCTGACCGGATTGACCGCAGGCACACAGACTCAGTACCAGCATCAGTGCCAGCATCAAAGCTAAGAATTTTTTCATCTTCTTCATTGTGTTTCCTCCAAACATATCCATTTCTTTTTAGCTTACCATAGTATAACACTTCCCATCTTTGATTGCAAGTCTGTGTTGAAATTCCGGTTATAACACAGCAATACAAAGATACAGCTATACAAATTTCCAATTGATGTTCCTCATTACAAGAATAAGGGGAGGCTCGAAGGAGCCTCCCCTATTTGGGTTGTTTAGATAGTCTGTTGCGACTTGTTGTCGATTATCTTGCGTACTTCTTCTTGCCTACAACCACCAGAATGCCGCAAGCAGATAGCAGCAACAGAGAAATCATCAGTGTCAGCGGGCTGTTGTCGCCGGTCTCGGGAGTTACGGGTGCAGTCCAACCCACAGAGATGGGAGATAGTCCGGTCACTTCAAACTGGATGCCATCCTTGGTGTTGGTCACCTTAGGCAGTTCCACATCACCGGGAGTCTTGCCAAAGGCATCGCTGGTAAACATATGCACCACAGTAAAGGTGTACTTGCTGTTGGTCCCGGCAGGATAAGGAATCGTGACGGTAATCTTGCCGTTTGCGGGGAAGTGAGTATCGTCAGCCTTGATCCAGGTCTTGCCGCCGTCCTCTGTGTACATCAGAGTCACATCGTAGTGAGCAACATTCTTCTTGTCGATCTTATTGTTTTCTTTAAAGATCTTCTGTACCAGAGCTTCCTTAACTTCCTCAACCGTATCAAATCCGGCTTCCTTCAGCGTCTCAGGAACCTTTGTAATACCGTCGACAGTGATTTCCAGCTTGGTCTCGGTTTCGGATTCGGTGGACTCAGTAGACTCGGTGGACTCAGTAGACTCGGTGGGCTCAGTAGACTCGGTGGATTCAGTAGACTCGGTGGATTCAGTAGACTCGGTGGACTCAGTAGACTCGGTGGATTCAGTAGACTCGGTGGATTCAGTGGAAGCCTCGGGCTCGCTGGGTTCGGTGGGTTCATCAGCAACGACATAGTAGCAACTTGCCAACCAAGCAGACTCTTCCACGAAATCGCCGCTGGCGATAGATTCGAAGCTAGTCATATTGGCAATATACCAGCCCTGGCTTGCGCCGTAAACCTTCAAGAAGATCATCAGGTCCTTATTCAGGGGATGATAATCATTCTCCAGGCTGTAATCATAGTACAGGTCGGTGATCATATCCATAAAGTCGTAAGGATGCTCCACGCCTTCCTCGTCCACATAGATACCGCGCATAGTAGTGGGAGCGCCTGCATCAAACAGCATGGCCAGAGTGAACTGTTCATTATTCAAGTTCACATAAACAATGGGACCATCAGCAGTGCCCAGATGGTAATAACCATCGTCACCCAGAACAACATTCTGCTCCACAGTGATATCAATGTTTTCCAGGTCAGCGGGTTCCTCAAAGTCAGATACCACTGTGTCAGTGGGAACATATTCCTCATAAACAGTCTGTACAGGAGGAATATATTCGCCGGTCTTCTCAATGGTAACGGTGACGGTAGCTGCTTCAGCAGACAGACCAATCAAAACAGTCTGCTCAGCAGCCGTAGCGGTGTGCTCAATCATGCCGTTGGTTGCCTCTGTAAGCAAATTCCATGCAGAGAAACCGTAGGTAGCCAAAGTAACCTCTCCGTCAACAGTGATGGTGTAGATACCGGATTCAGCAGGAACGAACTCGTACAGAGAAACAATGGTATTCTCCAGCAGATCAACGATATTTGTACCCAGATTCAGAACCGCCTCGGACTTGTCAATATCAACAGGAGTGATTTCCAGTTCCTCAGCCTTGAAGGAAACATCATAAGTAATGGTTGCAGCAGCTTCACCCCAGTTGTAGTAACCAATGATGTATACACGGTACTCAACGCCTGCTTCCAGATTATAGGCATATTCACCGGAGGTGCCGTCCTGGGGCAAAGACAGAGACTCGTCAGTTGCGTTATTGAAGACCCAGAAATTATAGCCGGGGTCAGCAGACAGGTTTATCGTCAAAACGCCGTCAGCATCAGGGGTAAAGAGGAACTCGATCGCATCGGTTTCGGTAACTTCTTCTGTGCCACTCTGGACAGGAATGCTCTCACCGGGTTCCGTAGGTTCGGTGGGAACAGGCTCAGAAGGATCGGTGGGCGCAGGCTCAGTAGGAATCACAGGCTCGCTGGGCTCAGAAGGATCAGTGGGCTCGGTGTTACCGGTTTCCAGAGTAACCGTGCCTTCGTAGCCGCTCCAGATGTTGATGATCACAACATCACCCTCAGTAACAGCAACAGGGCTTGCAGAGGTATCAAAAGCGCCGCCGTTCAACTGGATCCAGCAGTTGGTAGCGGTATAGCCCTCCACATTGGGAGTAACCGTTACGGTACC
>JAFQGT010000016.1 GCA_017415425.1 Oscillospiraceae bacterium
ACGCTTAAACATTTCCATAAATTGTCCAAGGTGTTACTTGTTCGTCTTTGCGTTATTCAATTTACAAGGTACATACGCTCCCCAAAAGCGGTTAGCTCGCTTATAGTAGCACAACGTTTTTCACTTGTCAAGAACTTTTTTATCATATTTCCAAAAAATTTCGGAGGCCCCAAAAGAGGCCTCCAAATAGTGTTGAATTTACCATTGTTCTGCATCATCCAGCAGGCCGTAACCGCCGTCTTTTCTGCGGTAGACAACGGCAAAAGATCCGCCGTTGTCCTCATCACGGAAGGCAAAGAAGTTATGCTCCAGCAAATTCATCTGCAAGACCGCTTCTTCCCGGGTCATGGGCTTAAAATAGAAGTTCTTGACACGGACGATACTCAAGTCCTCTTCCGGTTCCTCCGCTGCAAAGGAGGTCTCCTCCGCAGTACGGACAAAGGCATCCTGCCGCAGGCGGCGGGAAAGTCTGGTCTTATTCTTACGGATCTGACCTTCGATCGTGCCGATAGCCGCATCGATAGATGCGAACATATCGGAGGTGCTCTCACTTGCCCGGAACCAGGTACCTGCTCCGTGAACCGTCAACTCTACATTGTTGCGGTTCTTTTCTACAGAAAATACGATCAGTGCTTCCGCATCCTCCTCAAAATACCGGGCCAGCTTCATTACCTTTTTCTCGGCATAAGCGTGGACATTTGCAGGAAGTTTGACTTTTTTCTCACTAAACTGAAACTTCATAATGCGGTCGCTCCTTTCTATTTACCGGTCATCCGGTATAAAATAACTATACCACGATTTTGCAGGTTGGACAAGGGTTCGGCCTTATAAATCCTCTTCTTCGTCGAGAAGCTCTGTCATTGTCAGGTTGTAAATCATCTCCGCCTTTTTCTCAAACAGTCTTCCCAGGCGCACTGCCTGCCGCTGGTTGGGTGCTACCAGCTCCAAAGTCATCAGATTGCCCATTTCATCGTCCAGCGCCATCACCACAGAGAAGTCTCCGTTTTCCCGGGGGATGATCTGGCTCTTTACAAAACTGCTGCGGCGCAGCTGCCGGTTAAACCGGGCCACAGCATTCTCCGCCCTCTGCTTCACAGTGAAGGCGATAGAACCCTCTGTTACGGCGCCGTCTGCTTTGCCCTTTTCCGTGATCTGGTAGCGTTCCTCATCTACCTGCTCTAAGTGGCCGGAGGTCACCATCTCTGGAACGGCTGTACACACATCAAAATAGCTCAGGCATTCATCTTGATAGCACAGTTCATAAATCTCCTGGGTGGTCATCGGGTAGCTGGAACGGGCTGCTACAAATAAAATCAAAACCTTTACATCCATCATATCGTGGATAAATCCCAAATGTTGCATCTGCATCACCTCTTACATTCATTATACTAAACCAAGGTGAAAAATCAAGCACAACCCTAAAGTTCTGCTCATAATCTGGTGTGAAAGGGTGAATGCGATGGATCATTTTATTTTTTGCACACCGATACAGACCCCTGCCCTGCAATATGCCTCTGAGCATTTGCTCCGGGCGGGATTGCAAATTACATCCCAACCGGCAAAGGAAGTCACCCATCTTCTTTTGCCTGTTCCCAGTTTTACTCCCGATGGCAAGCTCAGCGGCGGAAAGGACCTGCAGGAATTGCTTTCTCGGCTATCCAGAAATCTGGTAGTAGTAGGCGGGAATCTAAATCGGCAGGAGCTACAGGACTACCCTACTCTGGATCTTTTACAAACGCCTGCCTATGTGGCACAAAACGCCAATATCACCGCCCACTGCGCCATCCATCTGGCTATGAATCACCTCCCCCGCACCTTGTGGGGCTGTGATATTCTGGTGATTGGCTGGGGACGGATCGGAAAGGTGCTGTGCAAGCTATTAAGCGGGCTGGGAGCTCGTGTTGCGGTCTGCGCCCGGAGTGCAGCAGACCGGGCAATGGTACGGGCACTGGGTTGCCGGGCTGCAGATATCAGCCAAGTAAGGCTGGAAGATTATCGCGTGGTATTCAACACCGTCCCCGCCCTGTTATTTCCTCACACCTCCGCTGATATATTGAAGATCGATTTAGCCTCTCAGCCGGGTCTTGGAGGCACCGATGTGATTTGGGCCAGAGGCCTTCCGGGCAAGGACGCACCGGAGAGTGCAGGGGCGCTGATTGCTGAGACCCTGTTGTGTATTTTGAGAAAGGAGTCCCTATGACTGTAGGTTTTGCCCTTTGCGGTTCATTTTGCACATACAGCAAGGTGTTCCCCGCTATGGAAGCGGTAGCAAACACTCACACAGTGGTTCCCATCTTCTCCGATTCCGCCTGGACCATTGACAGCCGTTTCGGAACGGCAGCTGAACATATCCGCACTGCAACCGAGATTTGCGGTGCGCCTCCTCTGCACACCATTGCTCAGGTGGAACCAATCGGTCCAAAACAGTTGCTGGATGCCCTGATCATTGCTCCTTGTACTGGCAATACACTGGCTAAACTGGCACACAGCATTGCCGACGGACCGGTAACGATGGCGGCAAAAAGCCATCTACGGAACGGGCGGCCGGTGATCGTAGCCGTTTCCACCAACGATGCCTTAGCGGGCGCCGCAGAGAATATTGGAAAGCTTCTGGGAAAAAAGCATTATTACTTCGTACCCTTCGGGCAGGATGATCCAAACAAGAAACCCACCAGTATAGTGGCCGATTTCGATCAGATTCCGCAGGCATTGGAGTCTGCCCTGTCCGGGCAGCAGCTGCAGCCGATCCTCCTATAATATAAAAAACGCGTCTGTCCAAATGTTCGGACAGACGCGTTTTATTACAGATTTTCAATTTCATCCAACCAGATACGGCCGGAAGCATCGCTGGGCATCCGCCAATCCCCACGGGGGTTGAGGGAAATGTTACCCACCTTCACACCGTCGGGCATACAGCTGCGCTTAAACTGCTGGGTGAAGAACCGGCGGTAGAATACCTTCAGCCATTTTTTGATGGTCTCGGGTTCAAAGTCCTGCCCGAATGCCCGGCAGGCCAGCGCATAGATCTTGGCGGGAGCAAAATCGTAACGCATCATATAATACAAGAAGAAGTCGTGGAGAGCGTAGGGACCTACCAAGTCCTCTGTATACTGAGAGATCTTACCGGATTCATCCGGGGGCAGCAGTTCCGGACTGATGGGAGTGTCCAGAATATCCAGAAGCACCTCTTTGGAGGCCGCAAAGGCAGGACTTTCCGCAATAGCAGAGATCATCCAGCGGATCATCGTCTTGGGGATCGAGGCATTGACGCCATACATACTCATATGGTCACCGTTGTAGGTGCACCAACCCAGCGCCAGTTCGCTGAGATCTCCGGTACCTACCACAATGCCGTTTACCACGCTGGCATAGTCCATCAGGATCTGGGTCCGCTCCCGGGCCTGGGCATTTTCATAAGTGCCGTTAAACACCGCGGGGTCGTGACCGATGTCCCGGAAATGGGTGGTCACCGCGTCCTTGATGGAGATTTCCTTGCTGGTGATCCCCAAAGTCTTCATCAGTTCCCAGGAGTTTTGATAGGTGCGGTCAGAAGTGCCAAAGCAAGGCATTGTGATGCCGTGGACATCGGTCATAGGTCTACCCAGCCGGCGCATAGCCTCCACCGCCACCAGTAGCGCCAGCGTAGAATCCAAACCGCCGGAAATGCCCAGCACCGCCTTGGCACCGATCAGCTCCAGCCGTCTTGCCAAGCCTGCCACCTGAATGTTGAAAATAGACATACAGCGCTCCAGCCGATCCTCCCGGGTGGAGGGAACAAATGGCAGCTTATTCAGCTGATACAGGCTGCCGTCGGAGCGGAGCGCTCCGCAGTTACATTCGATGATGCGGGTGGGCTCGATCTTTCCATAGAACGAGGTGGCATCCCGGACGCTCTTATTCTTCCGCCGCTCGCAGCGGACCTTACTCAGATCCGCATCTTGCACCAGCAGATAGTCCGTTTGCAATTCCTGCTTATTTTCTGCCAAGAGATTTCCGTCCTCTGCCACCAGGCTGTGGCCGGAGAACACCAGATCCTGGGTGGATTCTGTGCGGCCTGCGGAGGCATAAGCATAGATGCAGCTGCAAATGGAGGACTGGTGCTTCACAAGATTCCGCCGGTAAGAACGCTTGCCCACGGTCTCGTTGGAAGCAGACAGGTTCACCACCACCTCTGCCCCGTTCAGCGTCAGCATAGTGGAGGGAGGCATCGGCGTCCAAAGGTCCTCGCAGATCTCGATCCCCAGCAGCGCGCCGTCACCGATCCGGAAGATCAAGTCCCGACCCACGGGGATCTCATAATCTCCCTGCAACCCCAGCTGACCGGCATTGACCGTCTTTTGAGTCAAGTCCTCCGAGGAGGAGAACCAGCGGCGCTCATAAAACTCCTTGTAATTGGGCAGGTAGGTCTTGGGTACGATACCCCACACTCTGCCGCCAGAGAGCAACACGCCGCAGTTATACATCTGTCCGCCGATCAGCAGCGGCGCGCCCACCACCACACTGACGGCAGGATAGTCTTTTGTATAATCGGCGATCTGTATCAAACCCATCGTAGCAGCCTTCAACAGCTTGTCCTGAAAAAACAGGTCCGCGCAGGTGTAGGCCGTCAGTGACAGTTCGGGGAATACCACCAGGTCGCTGCCCTTTGCATCCGCCTGACCAATCATCCGGCAAATATCTTCTACATTGGTCGTTACATCCGCTACCCGTACAGGGGGTACGGCGCAGGCAATACGAATATAATCCAGCATAGGACGCCTCCATTCGTTTTTCTATCATTATCATACCACATTCTTGCCATTTTGCAATAAAAAACAGCATTCGGCAACCGAATGCTGTTTTTATTTTTACATTGTCTTCAGTTTCTCGGCAAGATCGGTCTGCTCCCAGGGGAGATTCTCTACGCCGAAGTGGCCCTCACGGGCGGTGGGGCTGTAAATGGGACGGCGCAGCTGCAGCTTGGAGATGATGCCGGCAGGGGTCAGATTGCAGTGCTTCCGCACCAGAGCGGTCATTTCCTCATCGGCGATCTTGCCGGTGCCAAAACTGTTGACCCGGACGGAAACCGGCTCTGCCACACCGATGGCATAGGCCAGCTGCACTTCCACCTGCTGGGCAAGGCCTGCCGCCACCAGGTTCTTGGCAATGTAGCGGGCCATATACGCGCCACTTCTATCCACCTTGGTAGGATCCTTGCCGGAGAACGCGCCGCCGCCGTGGGAGAAATAGCCGCCGTAGGTATCCACAATGATCTTTCTGCCGGTAAGGCCCGTATCGCCATTGGGACCACCGATGACAAAGTTACCAGTGGGGTTGATGTGGATATGGGAAACATCCGCAATATCAAAGCCGTACTGCTTCAGCACAGGCGCGATCACGCCCTCACGGACATAGCGGCGCAGCTCGCAGATCTCAAAATCCGCGCTATGCATAATGGACACCACCACCGTATCAATGCCGATGACCTTGCCGTTTTCATCCAATTCTACAGAGACCTGGGTTTTGCCGTCGGGACGGAGCAAGTCATTGCTCCGGACGCAAGCGGTCAGCCGGTTGGCCAGAGCTCTGGACAGAGCAGCAGGCAGAGGCATCAGCTCCGGTGTCTGGGTGCAGGCACCGCCGAACATCATACCCTGGTCGCCGGCGCCGCCCACCTCGTCATTGGTACCCAGCGCGATGTCCGCAGACTGGGTATGTACCTTGCAAAGGATCTCCACAGTGTCTGCGTCAAAGCCGTCGCCGGGGTGGGTATAGCCGATGGAGCGGATCACCTCACGGGCAATGGCCTCGTAATCCACCACAGCGGTGGTGGTGATCTCACCGCAGATCAGGCAGAAGTCAGTGGTGACCAATGTCTCACAGGCTACCCGGGCATTGGGGTCCTGAGCAAGGCAGGCATCCAGAATGCCGTCGGAGATGGCATCGGCGATCTTATCGGGATGACCGCAGGTCACACACTCAGAAGTAAACAATCTTTTTTCCATAACAGTTCCTTTCATCTGGCAGGGTAAGCACAAAAACCCTCTTGTCAAACAAAAACCGCACACCGAGCATTCGATGTGCGTTCTATCGAATCCTCATCTGTCGTTGCCGCCGGATTTGGCACCTTGACTAAACAGGTTGCCGGGTTTCATCGGGCCGTTCCCTCCACCACTCTTGATAAGGCTTATATGCAGTTGCGAAAGTATTTTACCGCAAATTCCCGGATTGTCAAGTATTTTGACGAATTATTTTCAAAAAAATTGTTCATAATTCATTTGTAGACTTTTCTTCCAGAAAATGCTATCATAAGAGCAATCTAATGAGGAGTTGAGCCACTTGAAAAATCTTCGTCAACAGTTTGAGCGTTTCTGCTTCCGGAATCGCACCAAAGGTATCCCGAATTTAATGCTGTATGTGGCGCTGGGCAGCGCCATCGTGTATGTAATGAGTATGGTGGATGATAGCGCCACCCTGTATCTGGCCCTGTGCTTTGACCGGGCTAAGATCCTGCAGGGACAGGTTTGGCGGTTGTTTACCTACGCCTTTACTTATAGTGCTGGCAACATTCTGATCACCGCCATCGGCCTGCTGTGCTATTTCTCTTTGGGACGGGCGATGGAAAACGCCTGGGGAACATTTAAATTTAATCTTTTCTACCTGACCGGCATCGTGCTGATGGATATCTACGCATTGATTTTTAATATGAACGCGGATATTTATTACTTGAATCTGAGTCTGTTTTTAGGCTATGCCACCTTGTATCCCAACGCCCAGTTCCTGTTTTTGTTTATCATACCGGTAAAGGCGTGGATCTTTGCGCTGATCGATCTTGCTATGATCCTGTACCAGCTCATCGCCTACCCCTGGCCCTTCAATGTCTTCCCAGTGGTTGCCCTTGCCAACTACTTTTTGTTCTTCGGCAAGGATGTGCGGAATGTGATTCCCCGCTCCTGGCGGGTCAACGCCTCCCGGGTATTCGGCAAGAAAGGGCCTAAGAAGACCGGCACCATTCCTTTCAATACGGCCGGTTCTTATCAGGCCACTGTCACAAGAGTCAATGCCCCCTACACCCACCGGTGCACCGTTTGCGGCCGTACCGATGTAAGCAACCCGGATCTGGAATTCCGGTACTGCTCCCGCTGCAATGGCTACTACTGCTACTGTGAAGAACATATCAGCAACCACAATCACATCGAGTAAGTATTCTGAAAGTAAAAACACGGCGGAATATTCCGCCGTGTTTTTTATGTTTTTCTTCGATACAGGCACATTTCATAGGCGATGCCGTCTTCCTCACCAGACTGCAAAATCTCGGAAAGCTCCCAATCGGGGGCTTCATCCAGATTGGGAAAGAAGGTATCTGACTCCGGTGTGGCGTGGACCTTGGTAATGTAGGCAGTGTCGCACAGAGGAAGCATTTGCCGGTAAACACTGCCGCCGCCGATAACCATCGCCCGCTGGGCGGTCTTGGCAAGCTCCGCCGCCTCCTCCGGACTGTGGCAAACCTCCACACCGTCGATTTGGCATTCCTGCCGGGTCAGCACCGCATTCACCCGGTTGGGCAGGGGTCTTCCCCCGGGGAAATCCGCCAGGGTCTTTCTGCCTACGATTACCATAGCGCCCTTGGTAGTCTCCCGGAAGAATTTTCGGTCCGCAGGCAGGGCAACCGGCTGAGTTCCGTCCCTGCCGATGCCCCAGTCATCATATACCGCAACGATCAGTTCCATACAGCACCTCAAATAGCCATAGGAATGTCAAACTCAAAAGGATGGAACTGATAATCCTCCACCTTGAAGCTGTCCTTGGTAAACTGATAGAAATCAGTAACGGCGGGATCCAGAGTCACCTTGGGAGCGGGATAGCCTTCCCGCTCGATCATCGCCTTGACCGCAGGAATATGCCGGTCATAGATGTGGCAGTCAGCGATCACGTGGACAAGCTCGCCTGCCTCCAGACCGGAGACCTGGGCGATCATCATCAGCAGCATAGAGTACTGACACACATTCCAGTTATTGGCGGCCAGCATATCCTGACTGCGCTGATTCAAAATACCATTGAGGGTATTACCGGACACATTGAAGGTCATAGAGTAAGCGCAGGGATACAGAGCCATTTCGTGGAGATCTTCAAAGGTGTAGATATTCGTCATAATCCGGCGGGAGGCGGGGTTGTGCTTCAGATCATACAGCACCCGATCCACCTGATCGAACATACCCTCTTTATACTGATGCTTGACACCCAACTGATAGCCGTAGGCCTTGCCGATGGTACCGTCCTCCTGAGCCCACTCGTCCCATACGTGGCTGCCCAGATCGCAGATGCGGTTGGACTTCTTCTGCCAGATCCACAGCAGCTCATCCAGGGCGGACTTCCAGTAGGTGCGCCGCAGAGTCATCAAAGGGAATTCCTCTTTCAGATTATAGCGGTTCACCACGCCGAATTTCTTTACTGTGTGGGCAGGTGTGCCGTCCTCCCAATGGGGACGGACTTCCAGCTCCGTATCGTAGAAGCCGTTATCCAAAATATCTCGACAGGTTTGGATATACAATTCGTCTGCTCTGCTCATAGCGGTCGCCTCCGTTTTTGTCAGTTTTTATCATTGTATCACGCATTTTCTTTTATCGCAAGAAAAAATAACGGCAGAAAACGTTTCTGCCGTTACAAAAATCTTTGTATATTCCATTGTAGTTTAGAAAAATCATCCAGCTGCTCCGGCAAGATCAAAGTAGCACCCAGCTGTTCCAGTTCTGCCGCCACCGGACCGCCGTCGTCAAAGCAAAAAACCGGACTCCAGTTGTTTCGCAAATTTTTCACCGTGCCGTCCCAAGTGCCACCTATTCCCAGGTCGCTTTGGACAACCAGGGTCAAAGAGCCCAACGCGTGAATCACACGATTTCGGCTCAGCGCCCGTTGGGTGGTAAAAGGCAGGTCAAAGCCGTCCTCAGACAGATACAGTACATTCTCCCGGGGCGGTTGCTGCGCCAGTTCATCCGCCACCACGCTGATGACCCTGCCACCGGCCTGCAAACAAGCCTCCTGTGCCGTCCGGTCAGCACCTCTGGCATTTCCCGACACCAGAGTGATCCCCTGCCTGGCAGCCTCCACACCGGCCCGCCGGGCAAATTCCCGATTAGGCAGTGCCAGATCCCGGCTGCCTACCAGCGCGATCTTCAAGGTGTCCAGCAAGGACAGATCGCCCTTTGCCCACAGGCATCCCGGGGCGTCCAAACCCAACCGTTTCCGTAACGCCACAGGATATTGGGGCGACACCCGGCTGACCGGTTGACAGCCTGCCCGCTTACCACGGGCAAGGTAATGCTCCAACACCGCAGTGTCTGCCAGAAGGGATAATATTCTGTCCGCGTTGTCCGCATCATACCCCAAGGGGAGCATATCTTCCCGGGAAAGCTCCCGATCTTCTACAGGCCGTTCCATCTGCGCCATACGCATCGTCAGCTGCCGGAACTGGGCAACCGTCATAGGTTTGCGATCCGGGTCTCCCAGGTGGGAGGTCAGCAGCAGAAAGCCCCGCTCCTTGCCGTTCATCGGAAACGCTTCTTAATGACAGGTGCCTTGATTTCTTCCTCCATCAGGCTGCCGTCAGAACCCAGAAGCATAGGTTTGATGCTGTATTGGGAGTATTTGGCGATCTCGTCCAATTTCGCCTTCTCCGGGAAATTGCCCACGACAGACCACGCCACGCCCTTGCGCTTAGCCCGGCCAGTTCTGCCGATTCTGTGGACATAGTATTCGTTTTCTTCCGGAATATCAAAGTTGATGACACAATCCACGTCGTCCACATCGATACCCCGGGAGGCAACATCCGTAGCAATGAGAATGGCCAGCTTGCCATCCCGATAGCGCTGCATCGTTTTCTCCCGCTGGGACTGGCGGATATCTCCGTGGATGCAATCGCAATCCGCTCCGGCTCTCTGGAAATCGTCCGACAGCCGCTGGCACATATGCTTGGTATTGCAGAAGATCATCACCCGCTCATAGCCCTGGGTGCGAATCAGACGCAGGGTGGTCTCTGCCTTTTCCAGAGGCGTCACCGTTATGGAATACTGGTCAATATCCGGGCGATCTTCCCACTTGGGCTCTACAGTGATCTCCACCTCATCCCGCTGGTACATCCAGGACACCGTCATAACCTCCTGGGAGATGGTGGCAGAGAACAAACCCAGATTCTTCCGGTTTTTCACCTTCTCGATGATCTTGGTCACGTCCTTGAAGAAGCCCATATCCAGCATCCGGTCTGCTTCGTCCAGTACCACGGTCTGGATCTTATCCAGACGGATATTCTTGCGGTTGTAGTGGTCCATCAGTCTGCCGGGAGTTGCCACCACGATCTGAGGCTTCTTCTCCAGCTGTTTTGCCTGTCCCACGATACCCGCGCCGCCGTAGAGGACCGCCACCCGGATTCCCTGGTAATAGGTCAAAAGGCCCCGCAACTCGTCGCCAATCTGAATAGCCAGCTCCCGCGTGGGCGCCAAAATCAATCCCTGCACATCCGGACAAACCGGATCCACGTGTTCGATCATAGGGATACCAAAAGCAAAGGTCTTGCCTGTGCCAGTGGGTGCCTTGGCAATGACATCCTTCCACTGCATAAATTCCGGGATTGCCTGCGCCTGTATGGTGGTGGGATAGCCATACCCCTTCTTTTCCAACGCTTTCAGCATCGCATCGGACAGACCTAAATCCTGAAATGACAAATTTTTCTCACTCATTGATTGATACATCCTTCTGTCTTCTGTGTAATTCATTCAAATATTTTACCAGATTTTCTCCATTTTTGCAACCATTGGGCCCTGAATTTGGAAACATTCCGAAAAAACATCAAAATTTCTGTTTCTTGTGGGGGCAACTGTGGACAAACGGGATAAAATATGTTATATTTTATGCTAATATGTTGTATTCACATAACGGCTGAAATTGAAATGGAGGCAACCGCAATTATGGGTAAACTAATTGTGATTGAAGGAACTGACGGATCCGGCAAGTCCACTCAGTTCCGGCTTATGTCCGAGCATCTGGAACAAGATGGCATCCCATTCAAGCATCTGGTATTCCCCCGCTATGCCGAGGAAAGCTCTGCCCTGATCCGAATGTATCTGGGCGGTCAGTTCGGTTCCAAACCCACAGATGTGAATGCCTTTGCCGCATCGGCATTTTACGCGGTTGACCGCTACGCCTCCTATAAGATGGACTGGGGTCAGTGGTATGAAGAGGGCGGTCTGGTACTGTCCGACCGGTACACCACTTCCAACGCCGTCCATCAGGCCTCCAAGCAAATCGGCGAAGGCAGAGAGCAATATCTTAACTGGCTCTATGACTTTGAGTATGACAAAATGGGCCTGCCCAGTCCGGATCTTGTGATCTATTTGGATGTGCCTACCGACTTTACCGAGAAGCTCCTGCGTCATCGTGAGCAGGATACCAATACCAAGGCGGATATTCACGAACAGGATATGCAGTATCTGGCAACCTGCCGGGAGACAGGCCGCGCTGCTGCCGCCCACTACGGGTGGACGGTGATCAACTGTGTGGAAGATGGGCGTATGCGCGCAATGAATGATATCCATCAGGAGATCTATCGCCACGTTTGCAAATGTCTGGAGGATTAACTATGGTTTATGTTTTACTGGGAACAGGATTTGAAGAAATGGAAGCCATCACCCCCGTGGATCTGCTACGCAGAGCCGGCATCCCCGTTTTGACCGTGGGTGTCACCGGCAAGGTGGTGTCCGGCAGCCACAACATTCCTGTGGAAGCAGACATTTTACTGGACCAGATGGATCTGACCGATCTGGAAATGATTGTTCTGCCCGGCGGTCTGGGTGGCGTAGCTTCCGCCCGGGCCAGTAAGCAGGCGCTGGATGCGCTGCAATTTGCCTGGGATAACGGCAAATATGTAGCTGCCATCTGTGCCGGCCCTACCGTACTGGCTGATCTGCACATCACCGACGGCAAACAGGCTACCTGCTACCCCGGTTGTGAACGGGGTATGGGCAACGCCCATATGCTTACCGATGCCACCTGCGTGCAGGACGGCAAACTGATTACCGGCACATCCGCCGGCTGCGCTATTCCTTTCGGTCTGAAACTTGTGGAAGTGTTGAAGGGCGCAAACACCGCGAAAGCGGTCGCTGACCAGATCGTGATTCGCTGACAGGAGGTTACAATATGGATAACAACCGCAACAGTAAGCTATCTGCCGAAGATCAGCAGTGGCTTGATGCTCTTCTGGGAAGAACTCCCAGCGAGCAGACGTCTCAGTCCCACGAAGAACCCGTTCCCCAGAAAGAATTGGGTCCCGATGAGGAGGCAATTTCCAATGTCGGTTTGACACACCCAAACGATATGAAGCTGGAACAGATTCTGGCCGAACACAAACTCACCGATGCACAAGAGGAAGCACCGCTCTCTCAGAAAGCAGCTGTTCTACCTGCAACAAGCACCAAACCGGAGCGGCGTGCCATCAGAAAGCTGCCCCAGATCCGGTTCCGGACCGCTGAACCGAAACCTGCTGTCTCTTCCCCGGAGGAGACCGTAGAGCCGGAAGATACTGTGTTGACGGAAGAGGATGTTCTGCTGGACGAGGCTGTTCTGCCGGAAGAAATGGAACAGCCTCTTCCCAAGGGTCGTCCCAAGCGCAAAAAAGGTTATGGATTGTTTGGTCTTTCCCACATTCTGGCAACCGTTATCTGGATCGCACTGATCGTAGCCATCGGTGTCTCTCTGGGGCGGGTAATCTGGGTTTGCTGCGCCGATATAATGGCTTTTGGAAAGCCGTCTCAGGAAGTCACCATTACCATCACCGAACAGGACGATATCGAATCCATCGCAAATAAGTTGAATAAAGCTAATTTGGTGCGCTACCCCGGTCTGTTTCAGCTCTTTGCGGAAGCAACCGGTAAGGACGAGCGGATCAGCGTTGGTACCTTTACTTTGAATTCCCACCTAGACTATAACGCCTTGATCAACAATATGGTGGAATACGGTCCTGCCCGAGAAGAAGTGGACGTTATGTTCCCGGAGGGTGCCACCTGTGCCCAGATCTTTGCTCTGCTGGAAGAGAACGGCGTCTGCAGCATAGAAAAACTGGAAGCTTACGCCATTGAGGGCGAGTTGGGTGATTATTGGTTCCTGGAGGGCCTCCCCAGAGACAGCAAATACTGTCTGGAAGGCTATCTGGCTCCGGATACCTACACCTTCTACACCAACGATGAGCCCGGACGGGTACTGGCAAAATTCCTTAATGAATTCGATTCCCGTTTCTCCGAAAAGATGCGGGAAGATTTCGGCGTAATGCAAGAGCGTTATGCAAATATGCTATCTTCCTTCGGTTATGATCAAAGCTATATCGAGGCACATCCCCTCACCTTGCATCAGGCGGTGACCGTTGCATCCATCGTGGCTAAGGAAACCTCCTCTGACTTTGAGTGCTACAAAATCGCCTCCGTTTTCTATAACCGTCTGACGAACCCCAACTTTTTGAAGTTGGATTCCGATGCCACCGTATACTATGCCATCGGCGACTACTTCGGTGAAGTGGATGAGCTGACCGCCGAGCACCTGAATGTGGACAGTCCCTATAATACGCGCAAGTATAAGGGTCTGCCTCCCGGTCCTATCTGTAATCCCGGCGCTTATGCTATGTACAGCGCGTTAAAGCCCGACAATACAAATTACTACTACTTCCTGTACGATTACAACAACTATTCCCACATCTTCTCCAGCACCTATGATGAGCATATGCAGCACGTCAACAATATGGAGTAAGTATGAGAAAGATTGAATTATTAAGTCCCGCCGGAGATATGGAACGGTTAAAAATGGCCGTTCTCTACGGCGCAGATGCGGTATATCTGGCCGGAACCGATTTTGGTATGCGGTCTTTTGCCGGAAACTTCTCTCCGGAAGAACTGCCCAAAGCGGTAAAATTCGCCCACGACCACGGGGTCAAGGTTCACGTGACCGTGAATACAATGCCCCGTAACGATGAGATCCGAAGCCTGCCCCCCTACCTGGAGCAGCTGCAAGACGCCAATGTGGACGCGCTGATCGTAGCGGATATGGGTGCATTCACAATGGCAGAAAAATACGCCCCCAAGTGCCAGCGGCATATCTCCACCCAGCAATCTATCGCTAATTACGCCTGCGCTACCGCCTGGTATGAGCTGGGCGCCCAGCGGGTTGTGCTGGCGCGAGAGCTGAATTTGGAGGAGATCCGTATCATCCGGGAGAACACTCCTAAAGAACTGGAGATCGAGACTTTCGGCCACGGCGCGATGTGCGTCAGCTATTCCGGAAGGTGCCTGCTGAGTAACTATATGACCGGACGGGATTCCAATCGGGGGGCTTGCGCCCAGCCCTGCCGCTATCAGTACGCGCTGATGGAGGAAAAGCGGCCCGGGGAGTACTTCCCTGTGTTTGAAGACGAAAAGGGTACCTATATTATGAACTCCAGGGATATGTGCACCATCGACCACCTGCAAGATCTGATGGATGCAGGTATCGACTGTATCAAAATCGAGGGGCGGGCAAAATCGGCCTACTACGCCGCCGTGGTCACCGGCGCTTACCGCCACGCCATTGACGATCTCATCGCAGGACACCCCGTTGATCCTGTCTGGCGGGACGAGGTAGAGCACGTGAGTCACCGGATCTATTCCACCGGCTTCTACTACGGCTACCCCGGTCAGTACACAGAACACTCCCGGTATATCCGGCAGTGGCAGGTCTGCGCCATTGTGGAAAGCTGCGATGAAAACGGACTTGCTTTATGCAGTTTGAGAAACAAATTCCACGAAGGTGATGAATTGGAAGTTGTTGGACCGGATGTAAGGCCCTTCCCATTCACCGTGCCTATGATGCAGACCACCGAGGGCGAACCGCTCTCCGAACCCCGCACCCCGCAAATGCAGTTTTATCTACAGCTGCCCTGTCAGGTGCCTGCAATGAGCATTCTGCGAAAGAGTGTAGACCTGTCAGCAAAATAAAAGAAGCGATGCTCTATTGAGCATCGCTTCTTTTTTAAGCTGTACGAACCTTCTTTTTCCGGAAGAACACCAGATACTCTGCCAGCATACACACCGGGATCGCCGCGTAGATATCCACCACCGAGTGCTGCTTCACAAAGGCAACCGACAGACAGATCAGCACCACCGCCACCACCACAAAGATCTTCCAAGCAAGACAGGCGGATTTTTCCCGCAGCCAGGTGGAGGCAATTCCCAGTGAATAGGCCACGTGCAATGACGGACAGACACCGGTGTTGGTGTCCAAAGAGTAGATCAGTCCCATCAGCGCCGACAAAATGTTATCTCTGGGAAATTCTGCAGGGCGCAGATCCTGCCGGGTAGGAAACACAATGTAGATCACCATTGCCACCGCCTGGGTGATGATGATATAGGTCTGCAGATTCTTAAAATTTTGCACATTATACAGTAAAAAGTACCCCAGAGAGATCACGATCAGCACATACCAGAACACATAGGCAAGAGCAAAGCCTTCGTGGAATGGGATGATGTCATCCAGCTTACTATGCACCGGATAACAATCCTCTGCAGGGATCAGATTCTCCGTCAGGGCGTACAGGATAAAGTATCCCACCCATCCCAAAAGCAGCAGCAGATGGGAAAATTCCGGGGATGTAAGATTGGAAAGCCGCAGTTTTCGGTAGTCTACAACCGGTTTTCTCATAATTCGTTCACCTCTAGTGGCAGGTTTTTCGGGTAATCCTTTTTGGGGATATTGGGGTACGGCACCACGGTATGCAGGGGCTGAGTGCAAGCAATTTCTGTAATGGCATCCATCATAGCCACGCAGATCCTGTGCTTTTCCTCTTCAATAGGGGTGTCATAATCAAACCGTACAGGTTTGCCAACGATCATCTTCTTCAGATCCGGCGCAATATACATCGGCACAAAGGGCAGCGATTTTCCGGTGCGCTTGTAGTAGAGCTTTCCAATACTTACAAAATTCTCCTGAAAGGCGTGGACGATGTGATTATGTTCTTCATAACACTCGGGAAACACCACCACCGACGCGCCCTCACTCAGCCGCGTTGCTGTATTTTTCAAGGTGGCGATCACCCGGCTGTCCCGGTAGACCGCGATGGTGTTGGCATTGTTGAACACACAGGCAGACACCGGTGCGATGATGTAGGACAACAGCTTGAAAAAAGGACGCTGCCACTTGGGTTTTCCGGACCAGAAGTCCTCATAGGCATAGGCCGGCACTTCCTTTATATGCATCATCTGCCCAGCGCACCAGGTGTATCGCTTTCCGGGAAAGTACAGCTCACAGGCGATGGGGCCGTGCATCTGGGCGTGATTGGCCACCACCAGTGTCGGTTCTTCCGGTAAGTTTTCCAGCCCCTCCACCTGCATTTTGGGCGCAAACAGCCACACCAGCCATTTGATAATTTGGTATATAGGGTATGTCCTTGTCCTTTTCATAACTTTCACCCTTCCATTTGTTAAGCATTATACCACATATTCCCAAAAATTTTTGTGAACTTTTTTTAACAATCCGCAAAAAAGCGCTATGGTTGAACCATAGCGCTTTTCTTAACTTGAGGTATCTTAGATCTTCTTGGCGTTTGCCAGCAGATAGGCCTCAGCCTCGGGATTCCACAGGCCGTTGTTTGCCTTGCACAGGCGGTCAAGCTCTGCGAACAGAGGATTGGTCTTAGCAGCCTCCTCGAAGTCTGCGATCGCAGTCAGAGGCAGGTCAATGTGGTTGTAGATCAGCTTCTTACCGCCGGGGATGCCAGGCAGATTCAGCACGGTGTCGATAACCGCATTCAGACCACCGATGTGGGTAACCAGAGCAGCGGGATTCAGCTTACCGGCGTTCATCATTGCAATAGCTTCCTGCATATCGTGGGTGTTGCCACCAGAGGTGCCGACCACGTGAGTGTACAGGTAGTGGACATTATACCAGTTGAAGGGAGCCTTGAACTTAGAGTCGGTAGGACCTGCAAAGAAATTCAGGCAGCCGTCGTAACCCAGAATGTCATCGGCCTGCTCGATAACAGGCTTAACAGGAGCGAAGCATACCACATCGTCGTAACCGGTGCCGCCGGTCAGGCTGCGCAGGTACTCGGTAGCATTTTCCATACGGGTGTTAACATAGTGCAGCTCAACGCCGTTCTTAGCTGCATCTTCCACAGTGTAGATGGAAGCAGCGCGCTGCAGGCGAGCCTCGTCAATGTCGGTAACCACCAGCAAGCCGGGACGGCGATCGCAGTGGATAATGTAGTCGATGGCAGCCAGACCCATAGGACCAACGGAGGCAAGCAATGCCATCTTGCCGCCTTCCTTGATGCCCATTTCGTGCTCATAGGAACCGGCTTTGGTGTGGTACATTGCGTGGAAAGTGCCGATTACACAGCTCAGGGGCTCAGCCAGAGAACCGAAGTAATAGGTGTCGGAGTTGTAGGGCAGCAGGCAGTCGGACAGCAGGGTCTCGATGGGGACATTACTGTAGGTGGAGTTGCCGCCGCAGAAATTGTAGGAGTAGCCGGGAGCCATCTGAGAGCCCTTGTAGAAGTGGGCAGGCTGGATAACAAACTTATCGCCAACATTGTATTTATGCTTCCAGTTTTCGCCTACTGCAACGATGTCGCCGCAGAATTCGTGACCAACGATGGTGGGGTTGGTAGCGCAGTCATCGGGAACGCGCTTGTGCTCGGGACCTTCCAGAGCTGCCTTGTAGGTGGACATACAAGCGGAGTCGGAAACAACGCGGATCTGCACGTCATCGGGGCCTACTTCGGGCAGAGCAAACTCTTCCAGCCGCAGGTCATTCTTGCCATAGATTCTAACTGCTTTGGTATTCATAATTAATTTCCTCCATATATCGTTAATTTTAAGTATTTCTCTCGTGTTCAATCAGTTTCCAGGTGGCATCGATCAAGTTCTGGAACAAGGGATTCTCCATAGCCTTGATGACAAAGATCTGGCGGGGAGAGTTGATGTCCTCACCGGAGATCTGGAACATACCGTACTGGTCACACAGGCTGCGCAGACGCTCCAGCTGTGCGGGGGTGTTCCGGGTAGGCATATAGGTGACAGCCTTGACACCCTCCTCCTTCAGACACTCAAACACTTCCTCCAGATAATCGTCCTCGAACTTCTGCGCCTTCTTGTCTCCGGTGACGGATTCGCCCACATCACCCAGATAAGCATAGCATAGGAAAGCATCGATCTCGTTACACAGCTTGACCATATCAGCCAGTTTCGGACACTCGTCGGTTGCGTCAATGAAGATCTTGGGAACGAAAGTGCCCTTCAGCATACCCAGAACATCGTACTCATAGAAGGGGTACTCGGTATCCAGCAGCATCGCCTTCTGCTTCTCAGATAGGGTCATACCCACCTGTGTCAGCTTGTCGATCATACCCTGACCCTTGCCCACCTGCTTGACCAGCTCAATGGCCAGCGCGTACATCAGATGCCGCTCGGTAACACCACCGTTTTCTGCTGCCATAGACAGGGGCAAAACATCCCGATCGTAATCCAGTTCCACACCCACCAGAGCATTGATCCGCTGGATCATAGCGCGGTTGCGGGCGTGACGGGCAGCCTGGTAGGGCTTAAAGAACTCAGTAAGGGTGTCGATCTTATTGTGAGGCACACCTTGAATGGTCATATAGCTGACGCCCACTTGATCGGGGTTATTGGTGCGGCGACCCTCCATACGGGTGCCATCCATCGTGATTCTGGCCTCCATACCGATGGTGACCGGCATATCCACCAACTTGGCAGCCTCCAGAAATTCCCGGGCACCGGAGATGGAATCGTGGTCGATGATACCGGCGGTGCAAAGCCCCTCCATCCGGGCTGCGTACACAGCGGCAGTGGGAGAATAGGGAGAGAAGGAGTAAGTGGTGTGAATATGATTGTTAATATACTGAGGCACCATAGGTGGGAACTGGGCAGTCTTCAGAACCTCCGCCAGATTGGCAAGCCGCTCCTCCTTGGTGGGTGCATTCAGTTTATTCAAAATAGCAATATCGATCATTTATGTACCTCTGTTAATTCAGCATAATCTGACCGCCGGTGACAGGAATCGCCTGACCGGTCTCATACTTCTGCTCAACACAGTACATAACAGCCCGGGCCACGTCGATGGGCAGGCAGCCACGGTTCAGAGGCACCTTTGCCTCGTAGAAACGGCGGACATCTTCCACAGTCTTGGCACCGGGAACCTTGCCGGCCTCCAGATACTGAACAAACAGACCGCGGACAGGATCGGACCACAGAGGACCGTCCAGATAATTGCCGGGGCAGATGGCATTGACCTTAATATTGTAGGCAGCCAGTTCCATAGCCCAGGACTGTACCAAACCGATGGCGCCGAACTTGGAACCTGCATAAGCAAAGTTCTTGTTAGAGCCTTCCAGGCCGGACTTGGAGGAGTTGACAATGATGTCAAACATCGCGGTGGGGTCAGCCTCGTGCTGTGCTTCCATAATGATGGCAGCATACTTACAGGTCAGGAACAGGCCGGTGTAGTTGATAGCGGTAACGAAGTCGAAGTCCTTCTTCTCAAAATCAGCGATCGGGCCGGAACGAACAACGCCTGCGTTGGCGACCATAATGTCCAGACCGCCGAATTTCTCTACTACCTGTGCCACCATATTGGCGCAGCTTTCCTCATCGGAAACGTTGACCGCGATGGCCCAGGCCCGCTCGCCCAGCTCTGCGGCAACAGACTCTGCCAGTGGCAGGTTCATATCAGCAATAACGATCACAGCACCTTCTTTGTACAGTTCCTCGGCAATACCCTTGCCGAAACCCTGTGCAGCACCGGTAACGATGGTGATCTTACCAGCCAGACGACCTGTGGCCTGTATGCGGTTGTGGATGTTTTCCTTGGCAATGGCTTGCCATTTCGTCATATCTACGCTCATTGTAACATCTCCTCAATTATGTAAAATATTTACAATATTTGCTTACTTCAAAAAAGTCCGCTGTTTCTGATAAGCAGCTTCCCATTCGGGGGTGTGGTTGGGATACCAGTGTTCTACAGCCTCGGAGTTGCGAACCACCTGACGCAGATGATCCAGATCTCGGATATCGCCCAACGCCATAGCCTGGGTCAGCAGATTGCCGATCGCCGCGCCCTCCACAGGGCCTGTTATCACTTCCCGATCCAAGGAATTGGCGATCAATTGATTCAGGAACTTGTTATTGATCGGTCCGCCAACGATATTCAGTGAGTCAATACGCTGACCCTTCATTGCTTCCAGACCCTCCAAAGCGCTGCGGTATTTCAGTGCCAAAGACTCATAAACACAGCGGGCAATTTCGCCTACGCTTTCGGGGACAGGCTGGTTGGTATCCCGGCAGAAATCCTTGATTTTCTGGACCATATTGCCACCGGCATAGAACTGGGGCGCATCGGGGTTGATGATACTACGCAGCGGTTCAGCCTTTCGAGCCTCTACAACGATCTCATCCCAGCTCAACTGGATACCGGCCTTGATCCAATCACGGCGGCATTCCTGGATGATCCACATACCAATGATGTTATTCAGCGGACGATAAGTTCCCTGAACAGTGCCTTCGTTAGAGAATCCCCGCGTCCGTGCCTCAGCAGACAGATCGGGTTCATCCATCTCCGCGCCAAACAGGCTCCAGGTGCCGGAGGAGCAGAAGGCAAAGCTGCCGCTGCCGGGGATCGCTGCCACCGCAGATGCGGTATCGTGGCTGCCCACCGCCACAAAGGGCGCGGGATTCAGACCCAGTTCCTCACACAGCTCCTTCCGCAAATGGCCGCGGATCGTGCCGGTCTTTTCGATCTTGGTGAATATCTTCTTGGGCAGACCCAGCTCCTCGATGGTCTCCCAATCCCAATCCTTGGTAGTGGGGTTATAGAGCTGGCTGGTGGTTGCGATGGTGTATTCTGTTCCCTTCACTCCGCTGAGGAAGTAACCCAGCAGGTCGGGGATAAACAGCATCGTTTCCGCCACCTGCAGGGCGGAGTCCTCTTCCCGCAGTCTGCGGTACAGCTGATAGACAGTGTTAAAGCTCTGGTTGGTATTGATACCGGTACGGGCATACATTGTCTCAGCGGAGATCTTCTCCTTCACCGCGTCCACATCTTCCTGAACGCTCAGGCGGTAGGAGCGGGGTACGCCTGCCAAATGACCGTTCCGATCCAGCAAACCGTAATCAACACCCCAGGTATCGATACCGAAAGCATCCAGATCACCGTAGCCACCTTGCTTGAATGCCTGCAGACCCAACTTCAGCTGGTTATACAAATACGGAATATCCCAATAAAATACGCCGTTCATTTCAATATAATTATTCTCAAACCGATGCAGTTCCTTCATAGTGATTCTCTCACCGTCGAACTGGCCGAGAATGGCGCGGCCGTTGCTGGCACCCAAGTCAAATGCTAACAGATTTCTAGTCATTTTTCAACCCCCTGTAACTGTTTGAGCCACGGCGCATTCCCTTTTTCAGGATGCTTCCGGAGCAGTATTCTCTGCGGATTTATGCGGTATTTCGAAAGAAACAACCTTTGCGCGAATCGATTCGCCCTCATTTCGCCTGTAAAATCTGGGCTTTTAGGGGCAGAACCCATTCGTCTGCAACAGGCACCTAGGAAAAAAGGGCATTCTACCCCCTATAATCCGCTTATAATATAATAAACTTCACCAAAAAAATCAAGGTCTAATTTGCGATTTTTTATTGACATTACAAAATTCTTTTTATATTATGGAGGTAGCAAATTCAGTAGTTTTTATAGAGTTTGCGCGAATCGATTCGTTTTTCTGTAAAATTGAGGAATCACTATGGCAACCATCAAAGATGTGGCAAAGTTGGCAGGGGTCTCCCCTTCCACCATTTCCAAATATATGAACGGCGGTAACGTTCGGGAAGAAAACGCAGAAGCCATCCGCTCCGCCATTGTGGCACTGGACTATCGGGTGAATCCTTTTGCCCGAAATCTAAAGACCCAGCGCAGCCGCTCTATCGGCGTGCTGCTGCCGGATATCACCGCACCCTTCTTCGGCAATGTAATGACCGCCCTGGACAAGGTTCTCCGGGAGCACGGCTACCACAGTCTGATCTCCTGCTACGGTTCCAATCACGGTCTGGAGCGGGACAATCTGCGGTTCTTGATTTCCACTGGTGTAGACGGTCTCATTTATATGCCGGAAAACCTCTCTGTGGAGGAATTTTTTGAGTTGACCGCCAATTGCAGCATCCCCACGGTTCAGATTGACCGGAGTATACAGGGTCTTCCTTGCGACACCGTGCTGTCTGACAATGCCGATGCGGCCCACGCCGCCATTACCCGTCTGGCTGCACAGGGTCACAAGCGTATTGCCATCATCACCGGCCCCAAGGTGGTCTTCTCTGCCAAGGAACGTCTGGTAGGTTATTTGCGGGCGCTGTCCGATCTGGGTATTCTCTACGACGATCAGCTAGTCATCAGCGGGCAAAATGATTTTGCCACCGGTTACCGGGGATTCGAAGATCTGATGCAGCTGTCCGACCGCCCCACCGCCGTTTTCACCACCAACTATGACATCACAATCGGGTTCATTACCGCCGCTAGAGAACGAGGTCTGCTGATTCCCCAGGACATTGCAGTTTTCGGCTTTGACTGTTTGGATATCTGCACGATGATGAAGCCTCCCCTGCCGGTGGTCCACCAGCCGGAGCAGGAGATTGGTCAGCTGGCTGCCCGATATTTGATCGAACGGCTTACCGGCTTTGACGGCCCGCCACGCACCACCCGGCTCTGCAGCAGCATCGAGCCGAAGGAATCTGTATAAAGCGCAGTATCTGCGTTTTTATAAATTTTGTAAATTCGTCGCACATTTGCGACAAAATTAGGAGGAAAAAACTATGGCAAAAAACAGATATGTTGGTGATTATCCTGTCATCGGCATTCGCCCCATCGTTGACGGTCGCCGTGGCCCTCAGATGATGCGTGAGTCCCTGGAGCCCCTGGTTTGGGCAATGGCTGAGTCCGCTAAGAAGCTATTCGAGGAGAATCTGTTCTACTCCAACGGTGAGCCTGTGAAGGTTGTTATGGCTGACACCTGCATCGGCCGCGTTCCCGAGGCTGCTGCCTGTGCCAACAAGTTCAAGAAGGAAGGCGTTTCCATCACTCTGTCCGTAACTCCCTGCTGGTGCTACGGCTCTGAGACTATGGATATGGATCCTCACACCATTAAGGGTGTTTGGGGCTTCAACGGCACCGAGCGCCCCGGCGCTGTGTATCTGGCTGCTGTTCTGGCCGGCCACGCACAGAAGGGTCTGCCCGCATTCGGCATCTATGGCCACGAAGTTCAGGACCGTGACCAGGTTACCCAGATGCCCGAGGATGTGAAGGAAAAGCTGCTGCGCTTCGGCCGCGCTGCTGTCGCTGTTGCTACTATGCGTGGCAAGAGCTATCTGCAGATCGGTTCTCAGTGTATGGGTATCGCCGGCTCCATTATGGACCAGAGCGTGCTGGAAGAGTACTTCGGTATGCGTGTTGAGTCCGTGGACGAGGTAGAGATCCTGCGCCGTATGGAAGAAGGCATCTACAACGAGGAAGAGTTCCAGAAGGCTCTGGCCTGGACCAAGGAGCACTGCAAGGAAGGCCGCGACGACAACGTGGAAGAAGTGGAATTCCTGGGTGAGAAGGTTCGTATTAAGTTCACTCCCGAAGAGAAGGAAAAGCAGTGGGAGTTCACCGTTAAGATGTACTGCATCATCAAGGACCTGATGGCCGGCAACCCCAACCTGTCCGACAAGTTCGAGGAAGAGAAGGTTGGTCACAACGCCATCGCCGGCGGCTTCCAGGGTCAGCGTCAGTGGACCGACCACTGGCCCAACTGTGACTACCCTGAGGCACTGCTCTCCTCCACCTTCGACTACGAAGGTGCCCGTGAGCCCTACACTCTGGCTACCGAGAACGACATTCTCAACGGTATGAGTATGCTGATGATGCGCCTGCTGACCCACCGTGCACAGATCTTCGCTGACGTGCGTACTTACTGGTCCGGCGAGGCTACCGAGCGTGTTACCGGTTACAAGCTGGAAGGTAAGGCTGCTGAATCCAACGGTATCATCCACCTGCTGAACTCCGGTGCAGCTTGCCTGGATGCTTCCGGTGTCTGCACCGATGAGAACGGCAATGCCACTATGAAGAAGTGGTGGGAAGTCACCGAGGAAGACATTAAGAAGATGACCGACGCCACCGTATGGTGTGAAGCCGGCCAGGATAACTTCCGCGGCGGCGGATTCTCCAGCCACTACACCACCAAGGCCGAAATGCCCTGCACTATGATCCGTATGAATCTGGTCAAGGGTCTGGGCCCCGTGCTGCAGATCGCAGAAGGCTGGACTGTCAACCTGCCCGACCAGGTTTCCGACACTCTGATGGAGCGCACCAACCCCACCTGGCCCTGCACTTGGTTCGCACCTCGCTGCGACGGCAAGGAAGGCTCCCCCTTCAAGACCGCTTACGAGGTCATGATGAACTGGGGCGCTAACCACGGTGCTATCTCCTACGGCCACATCGGTGCTGACTTGATCACTATGTGCTCTATGCTGCGGATTCCCGTCTGTATGCACAACGTTCCCGAGGATGACATCTACCGTCCCGCTTGCTGGAATGCATTCGGTATGGATAAGGAAGGCCAGGACTACCGCGCCTGCGCTACCTACGGTCCTATGTACAAGTAATTTCCCATATAAAAAGTGGCGGTCTGATGGCCGCCACTTTTTCCAAAACACACTTTTGGAGGTAAATTGTTATGCTAAAAAATATTCCTTCCATCCTCTCCCCCGAACTGCTGAAGGTTCTGTCTGAGATGGGTCACTCCGATCGCATTTGCATCGGTGACGGCAACTTCCCCGGCGCATCTATGTCCAAAGCCAAGAACGCCATCTTCCTGCGGGCTGACGGTCACGGCGTACCCGAGCTTCTGGATGCCATCCTGCAGGTATTCCCTCTGGACACCTATGTAGAAAAGCCCGCTGTTCTGATGGAAAAGATGGACTGCGACAAGGATCTGGTGATCCCCGTATGGGACGAGTACAAGTCCATCATTGCCAAGTACGACGACCGTGGTGCTGAAGCTGTGGACAACATTGACCGCTTCAAGTTCTACGACGAGGCCAAGGATTGCTACTGCATCCTCCAGTCCGGCGAGACCGCTATCTATGCAAACATCATTTTGCAGAAAGGCGTTATCAAGTAAAACGATTTTTTCAATATCGGGCGGGCTTACTCCCGCCGCAAGCGCAAAACACAACCGCAGCACCGTCTAACGGTGCTGCGGTTAATTGTTCGACAAACGAAATTGGTTTATTCGAGTATAAACTCTGCCCACACAGAGCATTCTGTTGATTTTCCTTCACCTGTGTCTACATTGCAGGTGGAAAGAAAACGATATGTTCCTGGTTTGTTGACATCATACATTCCTGTGAGGGTGTATGCCTTGCTGCCCAATTTTTTGGCCCGCAGTTCGTAGGCGATAGCATCAAAGGCAGTATCCATTAACGCACAACTAACCCATTCGCCATTTTCGAGTCTTTCAATAGAGTACGCTTCGCCATAGATAACAGAATACTCTGTGTCGTTCCTCCAATTAATCACGATTGTTGTTTTGTCGGGATGAACGTATATTCCACTGGCTTGTATCGAAATCCCATCGAAATCCGAATAGTCATTGCTCACTATAGTTTGTATCTCTGTAAAGTTAGGCTCTTCGTATTCCGGTTGGGTGTTATTGCATCCGACCAAGGCAAAGACGCAAACCGTTGCTAAAACGAATGCTATTAGCTTTTTCATAGAATCACACTCCTTTGTCAAATTCAAGTTTATCGAACTGTTTGGTTTCATACTATCACACGATTGGAGATTATGCAAGAACAGGCACAACAGCATAAGCTGTTGTGCCTGTTAACTTTTGTGTTGTGGTGTCTTTTTTATTATACCTTGTCGATGGCCTGCTTCAGATCGGCGATCAGATCCTCGACATTTTCCAAACCGCAGCTGAGACGGATCAGATCCGCGCCTACGCCGGCTGCATCCAGTTCCGCATCCGTCATCTGCCGGTGGGTGGAGGATGCCGGGTGCAGACAGCAGGTGCGGGAGTCTGCCACGTGGGTCTCAATGGAGCCCAGCTGCAGATGCTTCATAAACACCTCTGCCGCCTGCCGGCCGCCCTTGAGGCCAAAGGAAATGACACCGCAGGAGCCGTTCGGCATATATTTCTGAGTACGCTCATAGTACTTATCACTCTTCAGACCGCCATACTTGACCCAAGCTACCTTCTCATTGGCATTCAAGAACTCTGCAATGGCCTGGGCGTTGCTGCAGTGCTGTTTCATCCGGAAAGGCAGACTCTCCAGACCCAAATTCAGATAAAATGCGCTTTGAGGAGACTGGATAGAACCCAGATCCCGCATCAGCTGGACAGTACACTTGGTGATGAACGCACCGGCCAAACCAAAGCGCTCTGTATAGGTGACCCCGTGGTAGCTGTCGTCGGGGGTACACAGGCCGGGGAACTTATCGGGGTACTTGGTCCAGTCGAACTTGCCGCTGTCTACGATACAGCCGCCCACCGCCACACCGTGGCCGTCCATATACTTGGTGGTGGAGTGGGTGACGATATCAGCGCCCCACTCAATGGGCCGGCAGTTGACGGGGGTAGCAAAGGTATTGTCGATGATGAAGGGCACGCCGTTGTCGTGGGCAGCCTTGGCAAAGACCTCGATGTCCAGCACATTCAGAGCCGGGTTTGCGATGGTCTCACCGAACACCAGCTTGGTGTTAGGACGGATGGCAGCACATATCTCCTCATAGGTGGCATCGGGGCTGACAAAGGTAGTCTCAATGCCCATACGCTTCATCGTCACGGCAATCAGATTAAAGGTACCGCCGTAAATCGCTGATGAGGACACGATATGATCGCCGCAGGAGGCGATGTTAAACATAGCATAGAAGTTTGCAGCCTGTCCGGAACCGGTGAGCATAGCAGCCGTACCACCCTCCAGAGCAGCGATCTTGGCGGCCACCATATCGCAGGTGGGATTCTGTAGGCGGGAGTAGAAATAGCCGCTGGCCTCCAGGTCAAAAAGCTTGCCCATATCCTCAGAGGTGGCATACTTAAAGGTAGTGCTCTGAATAATAGGGATCTGCCGGGGTTCTCCGCTGGCGGGGCTGTAACCAGCCTGAATGCACAAGGTTTCGGTTTTGAGTTTACGTTCCATAAAATCACCTCAAAAATAGATAGGGCAATTGTAATACCCGGTAGAAATTTTGTCAAATGGATTTTACAGGCTGTCCAGAACCTCCAGAAGTTTCTGCACATCCTCCTCAGTGGTGGCCCAGGAAGTGGCCAGGCGGAGAATGGTATGCTCCGCATCCGGCTTTTCCCAGAAACCGGCCGCCACCGATTCCTCCAGCTTCTGACGCTGGCTGTCGGCGAGCCGGACAAACACCTGATTGGTGGGAGAGCCATAGCAAAGCTCCAGGCCCTTTTGTTGCAGCTTTTTCCGAATGGTATCGGCGTGGGCAACTGCTGTACCGCCGATCTTAAAATACAGGTCATCTGTAAATAGGATATCAAACTGGATTCCCAAAATTCTGCCCTTGGCAAGCAGCGCGCCGTGCTGTTTCATCAGTGTGAAGAAGTGAGGGATCAGACCCGGCTGAGGGATCACCACCGCCTCGCCAAACAGCGCACCGCACTTGGTACCTCCGATGTAGAACACATCGCACAACCGGGCAAGATCCTGCAATGTCACATCATTTCCCGGGCAAGCCAGGCCGTAAGCCAGTCTCGCGCCATCCAGATACAAATGCAGGTTATACTCCCGGCAAACCGCCCGGATCTCCTCCAGTTCCCTAAGGTTGTACAAAGTACCGCTTTCCGTAGGCTGGGAGATATAGACCATTCCGGGCATCACGATGTGATCCCGGTTATCGTCCTGCAGATAGCTTTCCGCCACCTTGCGAATACCGACAGCATCCAACTTTCCGTCCTGCTGGGGCACGGTCATCACTTTGTGTCCGCCGCACTCAATGGCGCCGGCCTCGTGGCCTTGAATATGACCTGTCTCCGCCGCGATGACGCCCTGATAAGGCCGCAGCAGGTACTTGATGATCATCGAATTGGTCTGGGTACCGCCGGATAGAAAAAACACCTCCGCATTGGGAGCGCAGCAAGCTGCACGGATCTTCTCCCGAGCAGATTCACAATAATCGTCTGTTCCGTAGCCGGGGGTCTTTTCCAGGTTGGTCTGCACCAAGCGCTCAAGAATGTTCGGATGGGCGCCTTCCATATAGTCAGAGGCAAAAAACAGCTTGTCCTGCATAGCACTTCTCCCCTATTGCAAAAGTTTTTCTTATTTTATCACGGTTTTTTTGCAATTGCAATCCATAACCGCAAAAAGCCCCGGAGGACCGGGGCTTTGGTACGTATCAATAGAGTTTTAGAATTTCCACACCTTTGCGGGCGATTCGGTAAATAGGACCTTCCAGGGCCTTGCTGGCGTTTTTCAGTTCCTGCCGGATCTGGATCTGCTGGGGGCAGTGGCTCTCGCATTTGCCGCAGCCGATGCAGTTATAGGCGGCCGTAGAGTCCTTTCTGGCAGCACTGCACATAAAGTGCTCCTTCACACCTGCAAACCAACCTTCTGCCGCCAGACGGTTATATGCTGCAAAGGTGCCTGGAATATCCACACCCTTGGGACAGGGCATACAGTAGCCGCAGCCGGTGCAGCCTACCTTCATTTTGGCGTTGATGGCCGCCACCACATTGCGGAGCATCGTTTCCTCCCGGGCGCCCATCTCACCAACCCGGGCAGACGATGCGGTCTGCAGATTGTCCTGCACCATTTCCATCGTGTTCATACCGGACAGCACGCAGGTAACTTCCTTCTGATTCCAAAGCCAGCGGAAAGCCCACTGGGCAGGGGTATACTGCAGGGGGTGCTTCTCAAATTCCTCCACCGCAGCCTGAGGCAGGCGGTTAACCAGCTTGCCGCCCCGCAGCGGCTCCATAATGATCACAGGAATGCCCTTTTCATAGGCATACTGCAATCCACGGCGGCCGGCTTGGGAGTGTTCATCCATATAATTGTACTGGATCTGGCAGAAATCCCAATCATACGCATCCAGAAGCTTGCAGAACATATCGGAATTGCCGTGGTAGGAAAAGCCGATCTGCCGGATGGCACCGCTGCGCTTCTTCTCCTCCAAAAATTCCAGAATGCCCAGCTTTTTCAGCCGTTCCCAGGTCTGCACATCGGTGAGCATATGCATCAGATAATAGTCGATGTAATCGGTCTTCAGCCGGGCCAGATGCTCCTGGAACAACCGCTCCATCTTCTCCCGGGTCTTGATGAGATAGTGGGGCAGCTTGGTGGCGATGTAGATCTTCTCCCGCAGGTTATTCCTGTCAAAGATCGTGCCGATGGCCGCCTCACTGCCGGGGTAAATGTAAGCGGTGTCGAAGTAATTCACGCCGCCCTCGATGGCCGCCAGGATCTGGCGCTCCGTTTCCTCCAGATCAATTGCGCCTGCAGTGCGCTGAAAGCGCATACAGCCAAAGCCCAGCACAGAGATATCGTTGCCGTATTTGTCCTTGCGATATTGCATAGGTCTTCCCTCCCGGATATTTTTCTCCATTGTAGCACGAAGCGGCCACTATCACAAGGGGCTTCTTACCGGGAATAAGTAGGTCAGCAAACCCGTCCCCCTCTTATAATCATAAGGAGAGCATATCATAATTTGTCATATTGCACAATATTTTATTTTATAGTTGATATTTTATTATTGATATGGTATAGTTTTGTTAGATAAAAAATATATTATCGAAAAGGGTAATTTATATGTGCTTTGAACGATTTGCAACAGCGCTACCTTTGTGCAATTACCCATTATGGCGGGGGAAAATGAAAATTCTGATGTTTGCGCATAAGTAGGGCTGTGGATCCGCCGCTACTTATGCGCTTTTTTGAAATAATCTATTTTTGTAGGAGGGACTCAATATGAAAAAGTATATATGCCTTTTAATGTCACTGGTGATTTTAATGATGACTGTCGGCTGCGCAGCCCTTGACGGAGGAACTCCTACACTGCCCACTGACGAAACCTCTACACAGCCAACGGAAGATACGCCCGTACTGCCGCCTGCAAGATGGGGGAACGGGATGTATGTAAGTTTTTCCGGACAGGTTTCTTTTGAAGATGCGCTGGAAAATGCAGATGCCATTGCCAGGATCCGGATCGGGGATTGGCTGTGCGAGGATACCGAAGGCTTCGAATCATTCTTTGAAGCAGAGGTATTGGAGTGTATCAAAGGGGAGCTTCCCCAAACCTTTGTGTTAGCACAGTTCGGAAACTCCATACATTCTGCATGCCTTTTATTTACCTACGGAAATGAGCTGTTTGTTTTCCTGGAAAGATTAAAAATCGAACCCTTTGAAGCCTTGTTTGAAAATACGGATTTTCAAATGTATGCAACCCGGGGTGAATACCAATCCGTCTTTGATGTGTCCTATGATAAGAACGGCAAGCGGTATTATTGCGACACTTACGGCGCGGTGGGAAAGGGAATGGATGAATACCTTCCGTCTCTTTACGAAACAGATAGGGAACTTTTCAAAGAGGTCTATGACTATGCTATGGAAGATGATCCCGTACGCAAGACAGCAGGGCGCAGATATAAGTATGTGTTTGCAGAAGATGATGTGATTGCCTTAATTCAGCAGTACGAATAATCAGACATTAATTACAGGAGGGTAAAGATATGAAGAAATATATGTTGAAATCCTTGCTGATCATCTTTGTTTTTATTTTCTACTGAGTTCAACCGATGTTGTATCGGCGCATTCCAGTTCACAGAGTGGAATTTTGGAAGAGACTAATCATCCAATTGGTGTCGATGGATTGGGTAATCTTGTATACGCTAACTGCATCGGCGGAGAAGATGTTGGCTGGTGTGCTTATGAAGAGAGACACATGAACGAAACTTCTATGACATATTCGTTCCAGGATGGGAATGCTTTTCTTTTGGATGAAAACAAAGCCGACACCCACACTGCCGCTAGCCGTTGGAGTGGAACGGTGAACTTTCAGTATGAAGAAGAGGGTGGCGCAATAGAGATAACTATGATAAATACGATGCCTATACGCTATGATGAAGATGGTAATGAAATAATTGTTTACGCAACAACAGAACCCACACAATCTGGTGTGAATGGACATCCACAAAAGTGGAAGATTACTTTGAACTACAGGTTCAATGCCGATATAACCCCTGGGGTGATCGCCCATGAATTTGGCCACGTAATTGGATTGAATGACTTATATGAATCCCAGAATTCTAACAAACTAATGTATTACAGCAGGACTGAGAATACCCACTCTCCCACCTCATCAGACAGATGGGGCGCAAAGGTGATCACCGGTCAGCATACAAGCCACACCTGGGGATACAAATACCACAGCACCACCACTTCCGGCAGCAACCGGCATGTAAATTACTGCACCAGCTGCAATGGATTTCCTGCTCAAAAAACGATCTCAAACTGTATCTATAACGCCAATAATGTTTGCAGACTCTGCGGTACGCCTGCCGGTCAGCAGCCGTGGTCCGTACCACACGAAACGGAATAAATGCATAAAAAACAGGGGCGGCCACTGGCCGCCCCTTCTGCTTTTGATTTGGGATCATAGATATCAAGATCTTGGGGTTTCCTCCCAGGGGAGCAGCTGCACGGCTACCGTGTCGCCGGGTGCTATGGCGCAATCCGGGTCTGCCTCCGTAAACACATACCGGCAGCCGTCGGCGCTTGCGCTGTCCCCCTCCTCGGTTTCAAACAAGTACAGCATCCAATCTGTCTCCAGCTTTCCCGCCACCTTGTGCAGGAAGCCTTTTTTCGCATAGTCGGTTTGGTCGTTCGCCCCACCAACACGGGTCAGCAGCAGCGCCTGCTTAGTGAAGTAGGATGCGTCATATTTTTCGCAAATCTTCAGCACCGCATCCCGGTCTTGCCCGGTCAGCTCCGGGTGGCTCTCCAGCCAGGTATCCAGCTCCTGCCGGGAAAAGAATACCGTGATCTCCGGAGAATCCGCCTGTTCCAAACTGTGCTGCGCCCAGTAGCTTTGGTTTTGGCAGGTGTCGCTGACCGTCCCGGCGCTGGGGCGTTCCGTTTTCGTTTCATCGCTATCCATAATACCGTCCATAGGATCTCTGGAGCCGATCAGAGAACTCTCATCCTCCCGCAACGGCGCATCCCCATTGGCGGCATTGTCCATCGCGACCTTTTTGCCCCCGCCCAATCCCCAAAAAGCTCCGCAGATCAGACACAGGCAGGCAGCAGCTGCCACCAGGGGGATCCAATAGGGTCTATTCCGTTTGGCAGGCAGTTCACTGCGCTCCAGCAGATCCTCATCCAATCCGCCGATCCATTCCAATAACTGCATCCGACTCATACTTCATATCCTTTCTGCTGCAAAAAGCACTTCAGCTTCTGGCGGGTGCGGCTGAGGATCACCGCTGCGTTGCCCTCTGTCAGGCCATACCGCCAGGCCGCCTGCCCCACGGATTCGCAGAAGAAATAGCGGCGGATAAAGAGATTTCCCTCCCGCTCCGGTAGACTCCGGACAAAGGTATTCACATCCCGGGTCAGCTCATTTGCCATAAACTCCGCCTCCGCATTACCGGTGTCGGCTACGCACTCCGCCAGTTCGTCCAGAATCAAGGGAATTTCTCCTCCGCCCCGTTTTTGAGCGTTACGGGTCTTCAGACAGTCCAGTGACAGATTCCGGGTGATCTTCGCCAGGAACAGTTTCAGCCTGTCCGGTTTTTGGGGCGGTATGACATTCCACGCCCGCAGCCAGGTGTCACTGACGCATTCCTCCGAATCTTCCCGATCCGACAAGATGTTGTACGCCACCTGATAGCAGTAGGAACCGTATTTTTGTTCTGTGGAGCTGATGGCAGACTCGTCCCGCTGCCAGTACAGTTCTATAATATATGCATCTTCCACCGGGGCGCCTCCTTTGGTAAGACTCTCTCTTCCATATAAGACGAAAGAAACGTAAAAATCTTACAGCATACACTCATCATAGCAGAAATTTCTTGGTAAGTACAGGAAAATATATGCCGGCCCATACGGCAATTTCCCATCCCTTTGCAGCAAAAAGTCCAACACCTTTCGGTGTTGGACTTTTTTGGCAGGGGCACAAGGACTTGAACCCTGAGCCTACGGTTTTGGAGACCGCCGCTCTACCAATTGAGCTATACCCCTATATATTGAAAGACTTTCGTCTTGATTTTGTGGTGGGCCCTCAGGGATTCGAACCCGGGACTATCCGGTTATGAGCCGGAGGCTCTAACCAACTGAGCTAAGGGCCCGTTCATTTCTAGTGCCTGAGCACCATCGCCGGGTTATTATATCATTGGGAAATGGTTCTGTCAAGGCTTTTCTTCCGCAATTTCAAAGTCCAGGGATCACTCCAATTGCTGCCGTAATTTCTCCAACGCCCGCTTCTCAATTCTGGAAACATAACTTCTGCTGATCCCCACAATTTTGGACACCTCCCGCTGCCGCTGCGGTTCTTGGCCGTCCAGACCATACCGCAAACTGATCACCTGTCGCTCCTGGGGTGTCAGACAAGTATTCACCAGTTCGCCCACCTGCTTTGCAAGGATTTTATTGGCGATTGTATCCGCCAGGCTCTCATCCTGGCTTACCACATCCATCAGCGACAGCGCCGTACCTTCCGCGGATGTCTCGATGTAGTCTGACAGAGATACATCCTGACTGGATTTCTTCTGGCTGCGAAAATACATAAGAATCTCATTTTCCACGCAGCGGGCAGCATAGGTAGCAAGCCGCGCGCCCTTGCTGCCGTCAAAGGTGGAAACCCCCTTAATAAGGCCAATAGTTCCTATAGAGATCAGATCCTCCTGATCCGCTGCCTGGGCATAGTATTTCTTCATAATGTGTGCAACCAAACGCAAATTTCGTTCAACCAGTATATTGCGGGCTTCCAGATCTCCCTGAGATGCCAACCGCAGGTAATGGGCTTCCTCTTGTGCTGTCAACGGCTTTGGGAAGCTGCCCGATGACAGTTGCAAAGAACACAAAAGGCTGCTTAGGAGTAACCACGTGGCAGCAAACATTACCTCACCTCCATAGCAACTCTATTCTCTTCTGCTCGTCCTTTTTCCCCCTTTTTTATGGACAGGCAATGAAAAAACAGGGAGCAGCCGCTCCCTGTTTTTGTTCCGTTACACTCTGGCGTGGCCTTGGGCGCAGATCACATCTACCACTTGATCTACACAGCTCTGGCACAGCTCCTTGGTGGCAGCCTCCACCATCACCCGGATCACCGGTTCTGTACCAGACTCCCGTACCAGAATCCGGCCAGAGTCTCCCAGTTGCTCTGTTACCTTTTTCACGGCTTCTTGGACCACCGGGTCATTCTGCGCATCCGGCTTGGACTTGACACGGACATTTTTCAACACCTGCGGGTAAATGTTCAGACCTTCCGTCAGCTGGCTCATTTTTTTCTTTTTGGCCAGCATCACTTCCATCACCTTCAGGCTGGTAAGGATGCCGTCACCGGTAGTGGAATACTTGGAAATAATAATATGACCGGACTGCTCACCACCCAGACGGCAGCCGTTGTTTACCATATACTCATAAACATACTTGTCACCCACGGCGGTCTTGGCATAGCCGATACCCAGCTCATCAAAAGCTTTATACAGGCCGAAATTGCTCATAACAGTGGTGACCACGGTATTGTTGTCCAGCTGTCCCCGCTCCTGCATATACTGACCCAGAATATACAGAATATGGTCGCCGGAGACGATCTTTCCGGTCTCATCCACACACAGGCACCGGTCAGCATCTCCGTCGTAGGCAAAGCCCACATCCAAGCCGTTATCCACCACAAATTTTTGCAGCACCTCAATATGGGTAGAGCCGGCCTCCTGGTTGATATTGGTGCCGTTGGGCTCAGCATTGATCACAAAAGTCTTGGCACCCAGTGCGTCAAATACCGATTTTGCGATATTCCAGGACGCGCCGTTGGCGCAGTCCAGACCAACTTTGATGCCCCGGAAAGAAAACAGTCCCAAGGAGATCAGATAACCGATGTACCGGTTGCGGCCGGCCACATAGTCTACTGTGACACCCACCCTATCCTGTCTGCCGTATGGCAGTTCTTTCCATTTTTTTCCAAACAGCTCCAGCTTTCCATCGATATAGTCCTCCACCAGGGCGATGGTTTGCTCATCCATCTTCTCGCCGTGGGAGTTGAGCAGCTTAATGCCGTTGTCATAGTAGGGGTTGTGGCTGGCAGAGATCATAATGCCGCAGTCAAACTCATCCACCCGAGTCACATAAGCCACAGAGGGCGTTGTTGTCACGTGGAGCATATAGGCATCGGCACCGGATGCGGTGAGACCTGCCACCAGGGTATACTCAAACATATAACTGGAGCGGCGGGTGTCCTTACCGATGACGATGCGAGGCGCTTCATCGGAACCTGCCTGACGCTTTAGTTCTCCGTAATACCAACCCAGAAAACGGCCTACCTTATACGCGTGATCTGCCGTCAGATTCACATTGGCCTCTCCCCGGAAACCGTCAGTTCCAAAATATTTTCCCATTACTTTCCCTCCACTTTCGGGGCGATCACGCCGCCGGTCTTATAAATACTGTTTTCCGGAATCACGCCCCGGACGCAGGACAAAGGATACACATTGCTGCTCCGGCCGATGACCGTGCCGGGATTGAGCACGCTGTTACAGCCGACCTCTACATCATCGCCAATCAGCGCGCCAACCTTTTTAATGCCCGTGGGAATCTCCTGCTCCCCGTGGATCACCACCAGAGTCTTATCGGACTTCACATTGGAAGTAACCGCGCCGGCGCCCAAATGCGCCTTGTGACCCAGAATGCTGTCACCCACATAATTGTAATGGGGCACTTGTACCTTGTCGAACAAAATCACATTCTTCAGTTCTACGGAATTGCCTATCACACAGCCTGCTCCCACCAGGGCGGCGCCGCGGATAAAAGCGCAGTGACGCACCTGAGTGCCGGGTCCGATAATGCAAGGCGCACCCAGATAGGCTGTGGGCGCTATTGTGGCATCCTTATGAACCCAGACCTGCGGGGATACCTGCCGGTATTCCTCCCCCAACGTTTCTCCCAGCTCAGCGACCATAGCTTTTATGCCGGGGAGCGCCTCCCAGGGATGGGTGAATTGCCGCAGATAATCCGCAGCTATCGTGTATGACAGATCGTACAAATCAGAAATTTTGTACATACAAATCCTCCAGAATTTAATTAGACAAAAATTAAGTTGTTTTTGACACATTGCAGTATAGCATATTTCATCTGCAAAATCAATCTTTTTTATTGACATCTTTCCTACTTTTGTTATACTAAATGTGGATTCCATCATCGGAATATCTACTTTGGAGGTAATTTTATGGAAAAGAAGAATCCTTATGCCGGTACAAAAACCGAGAAGAATCTGTGGGAAGCATTCGCAGGTGAATCTCAGGCCCGGAACAAATACACCTATTTTGCATCTGCGGCCAAGAAGGCAGGCTACGAGCAGATCGCTGCCCTGTTCCTGCAGACCGCAGAGAACGAAAAAGAACACGCAAAGCTGTGGTTTAAGGCTCTGGGTGAGCTGGGCAACACCGCCGAGAATCTGTTGGAAGCCGCTCAGGGTGAGCACTACGAGTGGACTGATATGTACGACCGGATGGCAAGAGAAGCCGACGAGGAAGGTTTCCACGCTTTGGCTGCCCAGTTCCGCGGAGTTGCCGCCATCGAAAAGAGCCACGAGGAGCGCTATCGTGCGCTGCTGAACAACATCGAGACCAAAACCGTCTTTGAAAAGGCTGGCGTGACGATGTGGGAGTGCCGCAACTGCGGTCACCTGGTACTTAGCGCCGCTGCCCCTCAGGTCTGCCCTGTGTGTAACCATCCTCAAGCTTTCTTCGAGGTCCGCAAGGAAAATTACTAAGCTAAAAACAAAACAGGGGAAACTCCAAGGAGTCTCCCCTGTTTTATTATCCCACATTGGGTAGGACTTTCCAATATGTCAAAAAAGTTCACACCATATCCAAGCAGCATACTGGACAATCAAATTATTGGATTTTTGCCACAGAACATATCATCAATAAATTCTTTTGTAGTGTTATATGATATTTGTTCGATTGTCAATTTATTGTTGATCAGCCAACTAGCTGGAATTTGTAATCTTCCTGAATTTGCATTAAAGCTAGCGGACCAATTTCGACTATCTTGTTTGTGACCCTGAGAAAAATCAATTTCTTCAAGGCAAAAACATCCAATATCATTAATCATAATTTTTCTTTGCGCATCAATTTTTGATTCACCAAATGTATAGTGGGTTTTCAACACCAAGAACGCTTTTTCTTGAAGCGGTGATAATTCCACATAATCCCTATGCAATATGTTAATTGCAGCAACCGCATTGTTTGCCGAGCCTGCTTTTTGTATTTTGATATTTATCATCACGAAAAGGCCCTTGTAATAAGTATAGCAATCATAACTTGAATTAACAGTAGTCTGATTCGCTAAGCGCAAAATCTTAATGTCATTTTCACCATCGTGATTCGCCGTATAGATTTCGAGCTTAGATACGATAAACTCTTCCATAATAAATCCTGGAGCAGTTGATGTCTCTATGCAATTATCTTGATTTGACAAAAGATTATACTGTTCTAATTGCAAAAGCAGTTCATTGCCATTTACCTTAAATATTTCTTTTAGATACTGTGTTACTTTCGTTTTAACAAAATCCAGTTTTTCATAATATTCGTTCATTCTTTTTTCTCCTTCAACGATTTTTCAATTGCAATGCCAATTGCTTTGCCTAAAAGACAAGGAACCGCATTTCCAATTTGAACTAACTGCCACTTTTTAGAACCTCGGAAAATAAAATCGTCAGGAAAAGACTGAAGTGCAGCTAATTCTCTTGGAGTAAGAACGCGGGGGAGTTTCGGATGAATGTTAACACCACCGTGATTTTCTTTGACTGTACAAGAAGGTTTATCCCAAGGAGATTTTTTCCAAGCGTCAGAATAATTGCCGTACAAACTTTGTCCTTCAGGAACAGCTGCAATCTGTGCCATCATTTTCTCCGAATGACATGTGAAGATATGGTTGATCAGCTTGTTTTCAGGGATAGCCATAAACCGCTTAATCCCCTCGCCCAAAGTGACGTAATTATCAGGAGAGAAGATGGGCTTGGGATGATAATTTGTCAAACCGCGTCTGTTACCAACAAAGATTACTCTTTTTCTGATCTGAGGTACACCATAATCTGCACTATTCAAAACCGTAACATTGATATCATAACCAGCCTCTTTGTAATCACTGATAATCTTCGCCTCGACCTTACCTTCAAGCATTGTTCTAAGGCCTTCCACATTCTCCATTACAACAAAGTCCGGTTGGATATGCTTTACAATTTCGAGCATTTCCAAGTACAAACTGTTTCTGGGATCGGTCACAACGCGATGTCCAGCCATACTAAAACCTTGGCAAGGGAATCCGCCCACGATTAGATGGATATGCTTATCCGCCACTGAATCGTATAATTCTTGCTTTACAGATGCTTCCCGAATATCTCTAGTCTTAACATTCTCGTCAAAACCCTTCTGTTCTACAAAATTATACTTATAAGTATCTACCGCTTCCGGCATAATCTCTATCGATCCAACAGGTGTAAACCCCGCCATAGTCAAACCACAGCTAAGGCCACCAGCACCAGAGAACAAATCAACAAAGTTCAAACCGTTACGATAGTTAACATTAGACCATCCATCATACACCCATTTGTCTGCAATATCTACCCAATTTACAGTATCTGTGTTCTTATCCTCTACAATAGTTTCGTTGAAAATATTATCTTTCTCCGGATCCAAATCAGAAATTAACCATCTATTATAGTTCTCTTTTGTAATACGATAACAATTTCCAATTTTCCCCGCTTTCAGCTTTCCCGCCGCAATATGCCTGCGAATTGTCTTCTGACTTTGACCGCTCATCTCTGCGACTTCTGCAATTGAATAGAACTCCATTTCTCTCTCCTCCATATTCACATATGTCCATTGTATATGTTTTTTGTCCAATAGTCAATTCCAGATAATTCTGTTTGTTAACAAACCTTACGTAATGCTGTAAAATACGCCTAAAAGAAAAGGAAACCCAAAGGAGTCCTTTTTGGTACGCAAGGCGCAAAAATATACTTGCAATCCATTGCCCTCAAGGGGTAAGTCTTGCAAGTATGGACTTTCCTTCGGGCTAAAAATCGCTCACCGGCTCTCAATTTTTACACCAGTGTGCACGTTGGTGTCGTCCTTTCAAGTCCCGCACATCTTACAGATAAAAAATACAGACACACTTTTGTGTGTCTGTATTTTTATGGTGCGAGTTGTTTTATAGGATTTAAGCAAAAAGTGAGTAATAGCAAGGGTTTTCGCACTCTGCAAAAAGAATTACTTTTTCAAATCTTCTAGCGCCGCGCGAACAGCTGCGATGACAAACGCAGAGAATGTGCACTCCTTACCCTTGATTGCTTTTTCCACCCCATCGACAATATCGCTGGGAAATCGAATCGTTTTATTGATGGTAGGTGGGGTCTCCGGTATTCTGAATTTTCCCATTGTAGCATCCTCCATAAGCATTGCACTTGTAATGCTATAATTCTATGCCGAATCGCCACATAAATATGCATTGCAAAAGCAATGCATATTTCATATAATGATAATGAGGTGATACAAATGGGAGAATTTTGCTTGGATTGCTGGAACAAGATCAACGAAACCCACGATTCCAAATGGAGATACGCTTTTTCTTGGGAAAAAGATTTGTGCGAAGAATGTGGTCAGTATAAGCATGTGATTGTCGTGGAACGAGTTTGGTCGCGGGTTCAGAGAGCATTGGCAGAAGTTATCGAGGACATTCAAAAGTAAAGCGAAAAATAAAATTATCCGCGAAGCGGATACCACAACTTCTTCACTATTCACTATTACTTATTACTTCCAAAGCCCTATAGGCGTTGTTAGTGAAAAGTGAAGAGTGAAGAGGTAATAAGTAAAGCCCCAAAGGCTGTTGCCTTTAGGGCTTTGGTGCGCGAGGCGGGACTTGAACCCGCACGTCCGCAGTGAACACTAGAACCTGAATCTAGCGAGTCTACCAATTCCACCACTCGCGCATATTCTATTGGGCCGGGTTTCCCTCAGCGCTTGGATATAGTATCACGTCCCACCGCATTTGTCAACAGGTTTTTCGCATTTTCTGAAATTTATTTCCCCCCGATATTATCGTTTTTTCTATCTCGGGAAAGATTCCCGACAGTTTCTCTTTTCTTTTTCTCCATTTAATGTTATACTGGACAAAACACCTTTGGAGGTACTGTCAATGGACTTTTTACCCATCTCCAAACAGGACATGGCCGCACGGGGCTGGAGTCAGTGCGATTTCGTATATATTATCGGGGATGCCTATGTGGATCACCCTTCCTTCGGTCACGCCATCATCAGCCGGGTGTTGGAGCACGCCGGCTATTCCGTGGGCATCCTCTCTCAGCCCGATTGGAAGAATCCCCAATCTGTCACCGCATTAGGCAAACCCCGACTGGGTTTTTTGGTATCCGGCGGCAATATGGATTCTATGGTCAACCACTATTCCGTCACCAAGCACAAACGGAAGACCGATGCCTTTACACCCGGCGGCGTAATGGGCAAGCGGCCGGATTACGCCACGGTAGTTTACTGCAATCTGATCCGGCAGGTCTATAAGGATGTGCCCATTCTGATCGGCGGCATCGAAGCCAGCCTGCGGCGGCTTGCCCATTATGACTACTGGTCCGAAAGTCTGAAGCGCTCCATTTTGCTGGATTCTCAGGCAGATCTGCTGATGTACGGTATGGGTGAAAAGAGCATCGTGGAGATCGCCGAGGCGCTGAATTCCGGTATGGATGTCAAGGATATCACCTACATTGACGGCACAGTGTTCAAGACCTCTGCGTTGGACGAGAGCCTGCCCACCGTGATCCTGCCGGCCTACGACCGGTTGCTGGCCGACAAAAAAGAGTATGCCGCCAGTTTCCGGATCCAGTACGGCAACTGTGATCCCTTTACCGCCAAGCGGTTGGCAGAGCCCTGCGGGAAGGAATTTGTGGTGCAGAATCCTCCCCAGAAGCCGCTGACCACGGAAGAAATGGATGCCGTCTACGGTCTTCCCTATATGCGAACTTGGCATCCCAGTTATGCCAAGGCCGGCGGTGTGCCCGCTATTGAAGAGGTGAAGTTCAGCCTGGTCAGCAACCGAGGTTGTTTCGGCGCTTGTTCCTTCTGCGCACTGACCTTCCACCAGGGCAGAATCATCCAGACACGTTCTCACGAATCCATTTTGTCCGAGGCAGAAGTGATGATCAAAGACAAAGATTTCAAGGGTTATATCCACGATGTGGGCGGCCCTACCGCTAACTTCCGCCACCCCGCCTGCGATAAGCAACTGACCAAGGGTGCCTGCGGCGGGCGGCAATGTCTCCATCCTACTCCCTGCAAGAACCTCCGGGCAGACCATTCCGACTATATTTCCTTGCTGCGGAAGCTGCGGAAACTCCCCGGGGTGAAGAAAGTATTTGTCCGCAGCGGCATCCGGTTCGACTACCTGCTGGCCGACAAAAAGGATACTTTTTTCAAAGAACTGGTGCAGTACCACATCTCCGGACAGCTGAAGGTGGCGCCGGAGCACGTATCCGACGCGGTGCTGACCAGAATGGGGAAACCAAAAAACGCAGTCTACAACAAGTTTGTGGAAAAATACTGGGCGCTGAACAAGCAATACGGTATGAATCAGTATCTGGTGCCTTATCTGATGTCCAGCCACCCCGGCTCTACCTTGAAAGAGGCCATCGAGCTGGCTGAGTATATCCGGGATATGGGTTACAACCCCGAGCAGGTGCAGGATTTTTACCCCACCCCCTCTACCCTGTCTTCCGTAATGTACTACACCGGTCTGGATCCCCGCACGATGGACCGGGTGTATGTACCCACCGACCCCCACGAAAAAGCGATGCAGCGGGCGCTGATCCAATACCGCAATCCCAAGAACTATTATCTGGTGCGGGAAGCGCTGCTGAAGGCCCACCGGGAGGATCTGATCGGTTCCGGTCCCAAATGTCTGATCCGTTCCGTGCCCCCAAGAACCGGTGGTCACACCGCGCCCCCAAAAGCATCCCCCAAGAAACCGCCCCGGACCGGGGTAAAGAAATCTGCGGCAAGTAGGAAAGCGCCCGCTTTCGGAAAAGCCGCTCCAAAAAAGCGTCGGGGGTAAACTATGGCCAGAAAAAACACCAACCGGGAACCCCTGTGGCGATTCCTGTTTTTACTATACTGCGGTGCAATGCTGTGGCTGCTTTTTGATCGGCCAACCGGCTGGACCGAGGGTCTTTCCTACCGGGATCAGCTTCGGCAAAACGTCAATTTGCAACCATTTTATACTATCCGCAACTATTGGTATGTGTTGAAAAGTAACACGAACCCTTATTTGGTGCGTCACTGCTTTATTAATCTGGCAGGTAATGTACTGCTGTTCATACCTATGGGTTGGCTGCTGCCTCAGCTTTGGAAAAAACAGCGGAATTTCTTCCGTTTCTTTGTCACCTGCACCGCCGCAATCTTTTTGGTGGAAACCATTCAACTGTTTACCCTGCTGGGCAGTTTCGATGTGGACGACTGGATTCTCAATATTTTGGGAATGACCCTGGGTTTCCTTTTTTATCTGATTTTTCCCAAAAAGCACTGAGCGCATCTTCCCTTGACAATTCTCTGTGAGAATGGTATGATTCTGAGTACACGGAGAGTTGTCCGAGCGGTTTAAGGAGCTAGTCTTGAAAACTAGTGATTCCGAAAGGAACCTAGGGTTCGAATCCCTAACTCTCCGCCAAAAAAGTCGCCCCCAACTGGGGGCGACTTTTTTGGCGTGTTAGGGATTCGAAGGGCAGATTGCCATTTTGTCCGGTTTGTGCTACAATATTCAAAACACGGAGGTGACCTGATATGCCAAAAACCGTATTATTTGACTTGGACGGTACCCTTACCGACTCCGGCGAGGGTATTATCAACTGCGCCATTTTGGGTCTGCAGCATTTCGGCCTGCCTATTCCGCCCCGGGAGGAGATGGGAGTATTCGTAGGTCCTCCGCTGGATAAAACTTTTGTGGAATTCGGTGTGCCGGAGGATCGGGCCCAAGAGGCGGTAGATGTGTTCCGCAGCCGTTATGTGGTGGAAGGCAAGTTTGAGAATATCCCCTACCCCGGCATCCGGGAGGCCCTTGCCACATTGAAGGCGCAGGGACATCGACTGTTTGTTGCCACCTCCAAGCCGGAGGTCACCGCGCTGGAGGTGTTGGAGCACTTTGACCTGATGGACTACTTTGAGTTCATTTGCGGTGCAACATTGGACGGCACCCGCGTTCACAAATCCGATGTGATTGAGTATCTACTGAAGAAAGTCAGCGTTTCGGAAGAAATCCTTATGGTGGGAGACACCAAGTTCGATGTACTGGGTGCTGCCCATCACGGCATCCCAACCATCGGTGTCGCCTGGGGCTACGGCAGTGTGGCAGATATGGAGCAGGCCGGCGCAAAGGCCATCGCTCACTCTATGGACGAGCTGGTAGACCTGATTAACCAATAAAGGGTTGGCGTAAGCCAACCCTTTGTTTTATTCTGCAGTCTTTTTATCCAAACGAGCCATTGCAATAAAGATAGAGACAATACCAAAGGCCTCACAGGCAATGGCGCCCACCGCCACGGCGATGATATTGTAGATCAGCCACACGCAGGCAGAGACCAAGCCAAATCGGCGAACAATCCTGGCTTCATCGAAGCGGTATGCCAAATGGGTGGCCACCATACCGATCACCGGCAGGCTTTCAATGATCAGATTCGGCACGGTGAATTCTTGTCCGAAAACGGTAAAGATCATCACAAAGGCCCCCAGATACACGGCGCAGAAGCCCACCATCCAAAGCACATTGTCCGTATGCAGCTTATCCTTTTTCAAAAAAAGAATTGCCCGGATAAAGGCCACCAGATTCAAAATAGCGCCCACATAGGCATCCAGCATATAAAAGCTGATGGAGAAAAACAGTGTTCCGAACAACTGAAAAGCAATGATCCGCCTTGCGCTCTTCTGCTGATAGGAAAAAATATTAAATAGCATTGCCACAACGCCGAGGGTCTGTGCGATGATTTCTTTCATATTATGTATGCCTCCTGCTGGAAATCAACAGCATCGTATCACACTATGCTCCCCCGGTCAAGTCAAAATAAAAGATGCGTTGCATTTGGCAACGCATCTTTTCATTATGCAGGAAATATATTGGTCAACCAAATCAGCAGGGGTAGTGCCAAAGAGAACACACTGATTAACCAGGGGTACAGGGTCTTGCGGGTGAGGAACACCAGCAGCAGGCAAGCTGCCGTTACCGCTAGGGGTCCCATAACCGCCACATTTCGATTGACCACAAACTGATATTCTCCGTTTGCCATCAAATTGATGCCCACCACCTCCGGCAGAATGCGCATATTCCGCATTGCCAGAGCAACCGCGCATACTCCCACCGGGATGGAGATAATCACGCCCCGCAGTCTGTACACCCAGGTAAACACCATTTTTGCCACCTTGCTCAGACCGTTCCAGACCGTTACAATATTCTTCCGGGCAGGCTCTGTTTTTTCCAGAAATGCCTGCCATTTTGCCTTCAACGCTTCCATAGCCTACCTCCTGACTTTTCTTTATCATACCACAGTTTCCGGTTTTATGCAAGACGCAGTTATTTGTCCGTTTTATCGGACTATAAAGCGAGTATTCTGGTAGTATCAAAACTGCCAAGGAGGTACTCTTATGAAAACTGCTGTCTGCAAACCCACTTTCCGTCCGGTCATTCCCTACCCCAACGCCGCCACCCGTCGGCAGCTGCTGTTGCGGTTTTTGGATCACCTTCTGGTGATCGCCTGCGGTATGGGTCTTGCCGCCACGCTGCTACTGCTGGCAGTGATCCTGTGATTATTTCCGTTTGTTATCTCTGTAGAGGGCTGCCAGACCCTTGATCAGCAGATCCTTATCGTAGATCACAGGGGTCTTGCACAGGGGCACAATGAACTTGGCAATGCCGCCGGTGGCCACCACCGTGGTCTTGCCGCCCAGTTCCTGCTCCATCCGCTCTATCATACCGTCCAGCATACAGGCCGTGCCCATCATAATGCCCGAGCGCATTGCATCCACGGTATTTCTGCCGATGGCCCGTTTGGGCTGATCCAGCTGCAAGCCGGGCAGCAGCGCCGTCCGCTCGGTGAGAGCATCCATAGATATTCTCACACCGGGGATGATGCATCCGCCGATATGGGCGCCGTTTTGATCCAGTACAGACATCGTGGTGGCTGTTCCCATATCGATGACGATCAGGGGAGGCTTATGCTCCCGCAGAGCAGCCACATCCGCCACCACCAGATCCGCGCCTGTCTGACCGGGATTCTCCAGCCGGATATCCAAACCGGTCTTCAGGCCAGGGCCTACCACCAGGCTGGTCTTGCCGGTGAGCTTTTTCACCGCGGTCTGGAACGAATTGAGCACCTGAGGCACCACAGAGGAGATAATGCTGCCCTCGATTTCCTCCGGGGAAACACCATATACATCCAGCAATATCTTCAGATCCACACAGTACTGATCGGAAGTCTTGGTGACCTCCGTACGCAGCCTGGCTTCAAAGGCGATCTCATTCTCCCGGACACCGCCCAAAACAATATTGGAATTTCCAATGTCAATAGTCAAAATCATTGTGCTTCCTCCAAATCAGCCGGTGTGATCAGCCGGCAGGTCTTTATCTGTCTGTTTTCTGTCTCGATCAGCCCCGCAGAGCCGGGGTCATAGCCGCAGCTGCCGGGGTTGAGCACCCACAAGCCGTCTTCCTCCCGGTGACAGTCCGGGATGTGGGTATGTCCGTATAGCGCCGCGGCAGCGCCGTAGCGGCGGGTTTCTGTCAAAAGCGCTCCGATTCCCTGCTTCACCCGCTGCTCGTGACCGTGGGCCATAAACAGTCTCACCCCGCCAACCTCATAGCACAGCATCGTTCTGGCGTAAATGGGGCAGCGGTAGCGGTCGCAGTTACCTGCCACCTGGTGGAGCGCTAAGTGGGGATATTCCTCCCCAATGGCTTCTCCGTCATCGTAGTGGTCACCCAAATGGATGAGGGCATCCGGTTTTAGTATTTCCACGCAGCGACGCATAAATCGCAATGATGAATGGGAATCAGAAAAAATCAGTACTCTCATAATGCACCAAATACGCTTCCTTAGCATATCCTGTTTGTAGTAGTTGAGTTTTTATTATAGCAGGATTTCAGACAGGAGGCAATCATCGTGCAGAAAAAATCTCAAGATTTTTCTATGGAGGACATTCAAAAACTGGCAAACAGCCCCGCAGGTCAGCAACTACTGGCGATGCTCCGGCAAAATGATCCTGCCAAGCTGCAGCAGGTGGTCAACCAGGCCACCGGGGGAAACTATGCCCAAGCCGGAGACACGCTGCGCTCTATGCTATCCTCTCCGGAGGCAAAGAAACTGCTGAAAGATCTGGAGGGATGATCTGTGGAAGATATGGAATCCAAAATCGGCGCGATTCTGGGAAATCCCGATATGATGCAGCAGATTATGGCGATGGCCCAGCAGTTTCAGTCCCCACCGGAGCAGCCGCCCTCCCCTGCGGCTGCTCCGGATGCGGATTTTTCCTTTATTCAAAAAATGGCGCCCCTTCTGGGTAAGGCGCGGATCGACAGCCATCAGCAGGCGTTGCTGCAAGCGCTGTCCCCTTATTTGAGCACCCAGCGGATCGCCAAACTGCAAAAGGCTATGCGGGCAGCCAAGCTGGCGGGTATGGCATCTGTAGTTCTGGGATCCTTGCAGGCAGGTGATGACTATGTATAACCGTTACATTCCCCAGCAGGACGGCTCTCATCGGCGCAACCGGATGGAAGAACCGCACCGGCATACACCGCCCAAGCCTACCCCGTCCCAGCCGTCTTCTCCCTCTTCTCAGGCACCCCCGCCCCCGCCAAAACCGCCGGTACACGGCAGTCCTATGGGGTTTCTGAAACAGCTGCTGCCTAAGGATTTTGACACCGGTGATTTGATCGTGGTACTGCTTTTGCTGCTGATGGCCGGAGACAAACCGGAGGATCGGAATACGGCGCTGCTGACGCTGGCTTTGTACTGTTTCTTATAATTGGACAAAAAGGGAGCGCCCAAGGGCGCTCCCTTTACCTGTTATCTGGCTAGGAATCCAATCTTTTTGTAGACCTTTCGCAGAGTCTTCTCGGCAACATAGCTTGCCTTCTCCGCGCCGTTGCGGTATACACTCTCCAGATAGGCCTTGTCCTTCAGCAGCCGCTGTGCTTCCTCCCGGATGGGGCGCAGGGTCTCGATGACCGCATCACCAACCAGAGGCTTAAACTTGCCGTAGCCCTGTCCAGCCAGCTCGGATTCGATGGTTTCAAAACTCTTTCCGGTGACGGCAGAGTAGATGCTCATCAAGTTTGCCACGCCAGGCTTTTCTTCGGGTGCAAATCGGACGCAATTCTCCGTATCGGAGTCGGTGATGGCCCGTTTGAACTTCCGCTGAATATCCTCGGGGCTTTCCATCATAAACACGCAGCCCTCGGGCATAGATTTGCTCATTTTGCTGTCGGGTGCGTTCAGACTCATAACCCGGGCGCCGGTCTCGGGAATGAAGGGTTCGGGGATCTTGAACACATCACCGTAAATACTGTTGAACCGCTGGGCAACATCCCTCGTCAGCTCACAGTGCTGCTTCTGGTCGTGACCCACAGGCACTAAGTCCGGCTGATACAGCAAAATATCCGCCGCCATCAAAGCGGGGTAGGTGAACAGACCGCCATTGATATTCTCCGCGTTCTTGGCGGATTTGTCCTTAAACTGGGTCATACGGCTGAGCTCACCAAACATCGTGTAGCAGTTCAGTACCCAACCCAGCTCCGCGTGTTGATGCACGTGGCTCTGGACAAACAAAGTATTCTTCTCCGGGTCCAGACCGCAGGCAATATACTGTGCCAGTTGCTCCAAGGTTCTGCGGCGCAGATCCGCAGGAGTTTGGCGCACGGTAATGGTGTGCATATCCGCCATAAAATAAAAGCACTCATACTGCTCGGCGCGGCTGCTCCAGTTCTTAATCGCACCCAGGTAATTGCCCAGATGCAGATCACCGCTGGGCTGGATACCGGATAACATTCTTTTCTTTGCTGCTTCTTCCATAATTGCTTCCCTCTTTTTTGAGAATTTTCTGTATTTTACCACATCCGGGATAAAAACGCAACGAGAAATTGACTTTTCCCTGTTTTCTATGGTATAGTACTAAGAGAATTTTTGCAAATGAGGTAACGGTTATGGATTATCAGGCATTAGCCAATTTGTTATTTCCCAACGTGTCCGACACCCCTGAGACGCTAGAGGAGAAATATCCCCTGCGGAATGTTCCAGAAGGCGCTGTGATCACCCGGATGGCGCCCTCCCCCACCGGCTTTGTCCATCTGGGCAATCTGGTACAGGGTCTCACCTCCGAGCGGATGGCTCACCAGAGCGGCGGCGTGCTGTTCCTCCGGGTGGAAGATACCGATGCCAAGCGGGAAGTCCCCGGTGCGGTGGAGGTGCTGATCAACACTCTGAAACATTACGGCATCCAGTTTGACGAGGGTGCTACCATTGACGGTGACGCAGGTCTTTATGGTCCTTACCGTCAGCGGCAGAGAGCCGCCATCTACCACGTATACGCCAAGAAGCTGGTGTCCGAGGGACAGGCCTATCCCTGCTTCTGCACCGAAGAAGAGCTGGGCGCTATGCGTGAAAAGCAAGAAGCCAACAAAGAGACCACCGGCTACTATGGCGATTACGCTATCTGGCGTGACCGTTCTATGGAGGATATTCAGGCGCAGCTGGACGCAGGCAATCCTTGGGTGCTGCGTTTCCGTTCCACCGGCTCTATCGAGAACCAGTTTAAGTTTGACGATCTGGTAAAGGGCAAGCTGACCATCACCGAGAACAATGTTGACCACGTTCTGCTGAAATCTGACGGCATCCCCACTTATCACTTCGCCCACGCAGTGGACGATCATCTGATGCGTACCACACATGTGGTCCGGGGCGACGAGTGGCTGCCCACCCTGCCCTTCCACATTCAGTTGTTTAAGGCGCTGGGCTTTAAGCTGCCCAAGTATGTGCACATTGGACCTTTGATGAAGATGGACGGCACTTCCAAGCGGAAACTCTCCAAGCGGAAAGATCCGGAGCTGGCGCTGACCTTCTACAAAGCAGAGGGTTTCCCCGTGGCTGCGGTTTATGAGTATATTATGACTCTGCTGAACTCCAACTACGAAGACTGGCGCAGAGCCAATCCCACTGCACCCGCCACCGACTTTGCCTTCAGCCCCAAAAAGCTGAATCCCGCCGGCAACCTGTTTGACTACGCCAAGCTCACCGATGTGAGTAAGAATGTTATCGCAATGATGGACGCGGAAAGCGTCTACGACCTGTTGCTGGAATGGGCCAAAGAATTCGACCCTGACTTCGGCGCAAAGTTGGAAGCTGATCCTGCCTATGCCAAGGCGATCCTGGCCATCGGCCGGGGTGGCAAAAAGCCTCGTAAGGATATGGCTGTCTGGACAGAGGCCAAGCCTTATATGGGCTTCTTCTACGACGAGTATTTGCAAATACCGGTGTTCGACGAGAAGTTCAGCGCTGAGACCGTCAAGGCCGCCTTGGGTAAGTTCCTGGAGAAGTTTGACATCAGCGACGATTCCGGCGTTTGGTTCGACAAGGTGAAAGCCATCACTGAAGAGCTGGGCTTTACCACCGATATGAAGGCCTACAAGGCAGATCCCACCGCCTTCCCCGGTACGGTTGCGGATGTGTCCACCTTTATCCGGCAGGCAACTACCGGCAAGACCAACTCCCCCGACCTGTACACTGTTATGCAGATCCTGGGCTACGACCGAACCGTAGCCAGAATCAAAGCGGTATTGGAATCCCTGTAACAGAAAAAGCGTGCTGCTTTTTGCAGCACGCTTTTTTACACCTCATCCGGCACGACTTGCGCCGCGCCACCTTCCCCTCAAGGGGAAGGCTATTTTAGTTCTTAAGACTCTGCAGCGGTGCGGGGATCCGTCCGCCACGGGCGATGAAGTCCGCGGCAGATTCTGCGTGGACAGGCATTACCGGGGCGCTGCCCAGCAGACCGCCCATCTCCACCCGGTCGCCCACTACTTTGCCGGGGGCGGGGATGATTCGCACAGCGGTGGTCTTGGAATTGACCATACCGATAGCCGCTTCATCTGCGATAATGGCAGAAATGGTGTCTGCGGAGGTATCGCCTGGAACCGCGATCATATCCAGACCCACAGAGCAGACGCAGGTCATCGCCTCTAGCTTGTCCAGGGTCAGCACACCGGACTCGGCAGCAGCGATCATACCCTCATCCTCAGACACGGGGATGAATGCACCGGACAGGCCGCCCACGTGGTTAGAAGCCATCACGCCGCCCTTTTTCACCGCATCGTTCAGCAATGCCAGCGCCGCGGTGGTGCCGTGGGTTCCACAGACTTCCAATCCCATCTCCTCCAGGATCCGGGCTACACTGTCGCCTACCGCGGGAGTTGGTGCCAGGGACAGATCCACAATGCCAAAGGGTACATTCAGCCGCTTACCGGCTTCTACGCCCACGATCTGACCCATACGGGTGATCCGGAAAGCGGTTTTCTTAATGGTCTCCGCCACCACATCGAAGGGCTGATCCTTCACGCTCTGGAGTGCGTGATATACCACGCCCGGTCCGGAGACGCCTACATTCAGCTCGCACTCCGGCTCGCCCACGCCGTGGAACGCACCGGCCATAAAGGGGTTATCCTCCACCGCATTGGCAAAGACCACCAGTTTTGCACAGCCCAAACCGTCGTTATCTGCGGTGATCTCAGCGGTCTTTTTGATAATACGGCCCATTTTTGCCACGGCATCCATATTGATGCCGGCTTTGGTTGAACCCACATTCACACTGGCGCAGACCCGCTCGGTGACCTTCATTGCCTCGGGAATGGAATCCATCAAGATCCAGTCACCTTTGGTACAGCCTTTCTGCACCAGCGCGGAAAAGCCGCCGATGAAGTTGACGCCGCACTCCTTTGCGGCTCTGTCCATTGCAATGGCCAGAGGCACATAGGAATCGGTATTGCAGGTGTTGCCCACCAATGCGATGGGGGTGACCGAAATCCGCTTATTGACGATGGGAATGCCAAATTCCCACTCGATCTCTTCGCCTGTTTTTACCAGATTCTCCGCCCGGCGGGTGATCTTATCATAAACCTTAGTAGCGCATACATTCACATCCTCGTGGCAGCAATCCAGCAGAGAGATACCCATAGTGATGGTACGGATGTCCAGATGGCGCTTATCGATCATATCCTGTGTGGACAGGATGTCTTTCATACTCAGCATACATTCTCCTTATACCCGGTGCATCGCCTTAAAAATATCGGCTCTCTGCAGGCGGATGGACAGACCCATCTCCTCACCCTTTTTATCCATCGTCTGTGCCAGTTCTGCCAAAGGCAGCGGGCTTGCAGAGGTATCCACTACCATCATCATCGTAAAGTAGTCCTGCATAACCGTCTGGCTGATATCCAGCACGTTGACCTGATGTGCTGCCAGCAATGTGCAGACCTCTGCAATAATGCCAACCCGATCCTCTCCTACAACAGTTACAATCGCTTTCATCGTTTTCACCTCAAACATCGTAATCAGCGCACACCCGGGTATCCAGGAAATGCCAAAAATGTTCCGTCGCTGCCAAATGGGCAGGATGGGAAGCATAATTTTTCAGTGCCTCGCGGCTTTCAAATTCCGAGTACAAAGCACAGTCCATACCGCCCTGATAGGCCGCGCGGATCTGCATATAGCTAAGGCCTGGGATCACACCTACCAGCGGCTCCAGCTGCGCTCGGATGATGGATACGGCCTCTGCCTTGTCCACGCCCTCTTTCAAGGTATACAGCACAATGTGTTTTACCATATTAAGCTCCTTTATGACAATACCGGGGCCAGCAGGTGGCCCCGGTATGTAGTGTTTTGCCAATTAGGCCTCTGCAGTCTCTTCAGCCTCTGCAGTCTCTTCAGACTCAACAGCCTCAACAGCTTCTTCATCAGCTTGGACTTCTTCAGCTTCCTCAACAGGCTCCAGCAGAGCGCGGATGGACAGAGAGATACGCTTGTTCTCTGCGTCCACCTCGGTGATCTTGACCTGGACTTCCTGACCCTCGCTCAGCACATCCTCGGGCTTACCGATGCGGCGGTTTGCGATTTGGGAAATGTGGATCAGACCGTCAACGCCGGGGATGATCTCAGCAAATGCGCCGAAGGTCATCAGCTTTACGATCTTGGCATCCACCACATCGCCCACATTGTAGCCAGTCATAAACTGATTCCAGGGGTTCATCTCAGCGGTCTTGTAACCCAGAGAGATCTTGTGCTTGACAGGGTCAAAGGAGATGACATAAACGTCGATCTCGTCACCCACAGCAACCACATCAGCGGGAGTCTTGATCCGGTTCCAGCTCAGCTCGGAAACGTGAACCATACCGTCAACGCCACCGATGTCCACAAATGCGCCGTAAGAAGTCAGGGACTTAACGGTGCCGTGGTACTTTGCGCCAACCTCGATCTCGTTCCAGATCTTCTCTTGAGCAGCCTTGCGGGACTCGGAAGAAACAGCACGGATAGAGCCGATCACACGGCGGCGTGCACGGTTGACTTCGGTAATCTTCAGCTCAGTGGTCTTGCCCACCAGGGAAGCCATATCGCCGCCCTTGGCAATACCGGACTGAGAAGCAGGGATAAACACACGGATACCCTTGATGCTGGCAACCAGGCCGCCCTTATTCTCTTCAGTGATGACGCCTTCCACAGTGGCCTTTTCTTCACACCAAGTGGTCATATCGTCCCAAATCTTCATACCGTCCAGCTTCTTCTTAGACAGCTGGCAAGTGCCCTCCTGATCGTTGACGCGGACAACGAATACTTCGATCTCGTCGCCTACCTTCAGGATGTCTTCGGGCTTCACAGTGGGATCTGCGCTGACTTCGTCATAAGGGATGTAGCCGGCGTGCTTGGTGCCCAGATCGATCTGGACTTCGGTGCTGCCAATACCGGTAACGATGCCGAGTACCTTATCTCCTGTATTTAAAGTCTTGATGGACTGCTCCAGAAGTTCTGCAAAGTTTTCCTCCTGTACAGCCTCAACATTCGTAATTTCGCTCATAGTCTTGTTGACCTCCTTTATAATCCACGCCGGCGTAGATGCACCGGCCGTGATTCCAACATCAGCCACACCGCAGAAAAAATCAGGATCCAGTTCCGATGCGTTATCCACCAGAACTACCCGATCGCAGTGTTCCCGACAAATCATTGCAAGGCGGCCTGTGTTGGAACTGTGTGTGTCACCTACAACGACCATAGCCTGACAAATACGACTTAATTTTGCAGCCTCACTCTGCCGGAATTCAGTAGCTTTACATATTGTATCAAAAATTTTTAAGTTAGTAAACACTTTTTTTGCAAAATTTTCGCAGGTTTTCCATAAATATTCCGTAGATGTGGTCTGGCAAACCATACTGACAGGAAAATCCCGGGGAATTTTGTCGGTTTGTACCCATTCTTCCAGTTCCTGCACCGACTCAAAAATCTTACACTTGCTGCACCAGCCGGCGATCCCCTCCACCTCTGGGTGGGATCGGGTACCGATGATGATAGGGAGTCTACCCTCTTCCTCTGCCTTTTCCACGATACCGTGGATCCGCTTGACAAAGGGGCAGGTGGCATCCACCACCTCTACATCCATCGCCTCCAGCAGCTGCTGAACCGCCTTTGTCACCCCGTGGGAACGGATGACCACCGTGTCGCCGGGCTTGGCTTCTTCGGGCGTGTTGATGACCCGGACGCCCATTTGTTCCAGCCGCGCCACCGCGTGGCGGTTATGGATGATGGGGCCCAAGGTGCAAACCTTTTTTCCGCTGTCTGCCGCCTGTTCCACCAACTCCACCGCCCGGTTCACACCAAAACAGAAACCGGCGCTTTCCGCAACCGTTACACTCATAGAGGAATCTTCTCCCCAATAATCTTCTTCATCGCGGCGATCACGCCATCAATATCCAAATCGGAGGTATCCAGCTTCACGGAATCTCTTGCCATCTTCAGTGGCGCGATTTCCCGGTGGGTATCCTGATAGTCCCGCTGCTGGATTTCCTTGAGCACCTGCTCAAACTGGGACTTTTGACCCTTGGCATTCAGTTCGTCGCAGCGGCGCTGGGCCCGAACCTCCGCAGATGCGGTCAGGAAGATCTTCACATCAGCTTTGGGCAGCACCACGGTGCCGATGTCGCGGCCGTCCATAATCACATTGTGATTGCGGGCAACCTCCCGCTGCATATCCAGCAGCGCTTCCCGCACCACCGGGTGGGCGGAGATCAGACTTGCTTTCTGAGAGATGTCCTGGGTGCGGATCTCGCCGGTCACGTCCATTCCGTTCATCAGCATATGCTGCTTGCCCTCTTCATCGTATTCAATGACCACATTCAGCTCGTCAATATAGCGCTCCACGCCGTCGGCATCCTTGGGACTGACGCCCAGAAGATCCATAAAGTAAGCCACGGTACGATACAGTGCGCCGGTGTCCACATAGTGGTAGCCAAGTTCCTTGGCCAGTGCCTTTGCCATTGTGCTCTTGCCTGCGCCGGCAGGTCCGTCAATTGCGATCGCGTATGTTTTCGCCATAATCTTTCTCCTTTATCCTTCCTGATGACGCAGTTTGTTAAGGGCAACCGCTTCCAGCGCCACCACTTCTTCCGATGTCATATGCATTTTTTGACCGGTTTGCTCCGGAGTCTGGGGCAGACCACCCTCCAGACCGAACCGCAGTGTCAAGACCTTTGCCTCCTGCTCACTTAAGACGGAGAGCATCTCCAAAATCCGCTGTCTTGCCTGGAAATACGCAGTGTTCTCCACCGCCTGTTCATCCTCCGGCTCCGGCTGTCTGGGTTCGCGGGACTGGTCTATCTGTTGCCGGGTTCTGGCTTGGAGCATCATATTCTGATAAACCGCCGCATCCTCTGTGCTGATATGGATCGCCTCGGCAATCTCTTCCAACGTGGGGTTTCTTCCCAAATCGGCCAGTAGCCGCTGGTCGGCATCCCGGTAATCCTCCATACCCTGCCGCAGTTTTTGTCCAATCTCGCCAATGTGAAGCTGCAACAGTACTGCTTTGGCCAGATACTGCCGGATCCACCACAGGATATGCTGGGCAAAATCACCGCCGGTGTAATTCAAAATACCCTGCCACAGGCCCAAACTACCCTCCTGGATCAGATCCAACAGCAGCACGCCCCGACCGGTATAGTTAAAAGCCAGCTCCGTCACCCGGGACAGGTTCAGGTTTACCAAATTCTGTATAACACTGTCGTCTCCATCCAAATATGCCATAGCTAAACGGTTTTCATCCCCTGCCGCGGGTATTGCCGCGATCTCCTCCAAATACAGCCGCAGAGGGTCATTTTTCTCCAAGCTGTCGGGCAGCTGCCGAGCCTCTGCCAGCTTTTGTTCCCGGCGCAGGCGGACAGCCAGTTCACCTGTTTGCTGGCAAGGAGGCAGGTCGGAAATATCCAAAGTGATCTGTCGCTGCTCCAACGCAAGCAGCGCTTCCTCTGCCTCGTCCTCTGACAATCCTTCCAAAAGCGCCAGACACCGCAAGCCGGACAGTGTACTGCCCTGCTCCATATCTGCCAGCACCGATTCAAATGGCGTCATTTCAAATGTAAATTCCATCATTGCAGGAAATCCTCCAATCCCAGACCCGTTCCCAGCTGCTGCAACTTTTTGATGGCCTGGTGCTCGATCTGGCGGGCCCGCTCCTTGGAAACCCCCAGTTTTTCACCAATGGCTTCCAGAGAGTAGCAAATATCGTCCTCCATACCAAACCGCAGCCGCAGCAGATACTGCTGCCGCTCATCCAGCTGCCCCAGCAAAGATTCCATCGTCTGCTCCAGCTCCCGGCGCACCAGTTCTTCCTGGGGCTGAGGTGTCTGCAGATCCTCTACTAACAGCAGCAAGGTGCCGTCCTCCCCATCACCGGTGGGGGCATCCAATGAGCATATCTCCGGCACTAAGGACAAGTATTCTTCCACCTTCTTCTCCATAAAACCGGTGACCTCCGCGATCTGGGCAGAACCGGGAACATAGCCCAATTCCTGTTCCAGTGCGGATTTTGCTGCAAGAACTTTTCGGATGCGCTCAGCAGTATGTATGGGAACGCGAATCAACCCTGCGTGGTTGAGAATGCATCGGCTGATTCCCTGCCGGATCCATTTGGTGGCATAGGTAGAGAACCGATACTCCAATGTGTAGTCAAACTTCTTTGCCGCGATCAGCAGGCCGATACTGCCCTCCTGGATCAGATCCAGCAGAGGTACGCCTCGCCCGGCATACTCTCGGGCCACAGACACCACCAGCCGCAAGTTGGCGTTTACCATTGCGCGAATGGCATCTTCATCCCCTTCCGCGCAGGCCTTGGCCAGTTCCCGCTCTGCTTCCGGTGTCAACCGGGGGAACTGCCGAATCTGCTGCAGGTACTGGCGGATGCTATCCTCGCCGACGCCAACGGGAAGTTCCTCATTTTCTACCAAGGCCAGACTCATACTTTTGTCCCCTTGCTTTCTTTCAGCTTATTGCGCAGAGCCAGCAGGTCATCATCCGAGGACACCGCTCTGCCTTGCTGCTCTGCCAGGATGATCTTGACGCAATCCCGGAAAGCATTTTCATTCACCGGACTCTGCCGCCGGTGATAGATTCCCGTAATGTGGGAAGTCTCCTCCGCAGACAGATCCTCCAGTACCGCCGGGGATACTTCCATTCCGGAGCCGTAACGGATTACCAGTTGATCATATACCTTTCCCAGCAGGGGAACGGAGAACTGACTGCCCGCAAGATGCTTACAATGCTCCAGCATCGCCGGTTCCCGTAGGATCTGGGCAATCACATCCTCCTCTGCCAGGGCGGATTTCATATTATCATAACGGATTGACCGTTCCTTTGGCTGCAAGGCTCTGGCCGGTGCAAGATCGATCTTCTCCTGCTGTTTCTTTTCTTTTGCGATGCGGCGCTTATAGGCCTTGTCCACTTCCAGCTTCATCGCCTCAGCGCTGATGCCGGCAGATTCCGCCACCCGGCCGCCGTAAACTTCCCGCTTGACAAAGCTGCCTAAGGTGCAGATCAGCTCTGCCGCCTCCTGGACATAGCGGATCTTCTGATCGTCCTCCCGCAGGTCATACTTTGCCCGAATGGCATTCAGCTGATACTCCACTCGATTGGAAGACTGCTCCAGCAGAATCTTAAACCGATCCGCACCGAATTTTTTCAAGAATTCGTCCGGGTCTTTGGCATCCCGCATCCGCAGGACTTTGATTTGAATACCCGCCTTTTCCAGCATCGGAATGGCCCGCTGGGCCGCCCGTTGACCGGCTTCATCTCCGTCATAAATCAGATACAGCTGCTCGGTGTACCGACTTAAAAGCGCCGCGTGCTCCTCGGTCAAAGAGGTGCCCAGCGATGCCACCGCGCAGTCAAACCCATACTGATGCAGGGCGATGGCATCCATATAGCCCTCCACCAGGATCAGATACCCCAGTTTGCTCTTCTTGGCCATATTGAGTCCAAACAGATTCTTCCGCTTATTAAAGATCAAAGTCTCCGGAGAGTTTAAGTACTTGGCCGCATTGGGGTCTTTGTTGTTCATAATCCGGCCGCCGAAGCCGATCACATTCCCCCGCACATCAATAATGGGGAACATCAGCCGATCCCGGAACCGGTCAAAAATATTTCCGTTTTTCCGGGAGACAGTCACAAGACCGGAATCGATCAGCTCTTGTTGGGTGTAACCCTTAGCTTGCATTTCCTTTACCAGCGCATCCCAGCTGTCGGGGGCATAACCCACACCGAAGGTGGTCAGGGTGGATTTGGGCATACCCCGACCTAAGGCATACTCCAAAGCCTCTTTGCCATTGGGCGCGTACAGCTGAGTGTGAAAAAACCGGGCCGCTTCCTTATGGAGCGCCCACAGCCGTTCCTGCTGCCGGTAGCGGCTTTGATACTGCTCGTCCTCCGGTACTTGCATACCGGCCCGCTTGGCAAGAGCCCGCACCGCATCCGGATAGCTGAGTCCCTCCACCTCCATCATAAAGTTGACGGCACCGCCACCCTTATGGCAGCCAAAGCAGTAATAAATTCCCTTATCCGGCGCCACGGAGAAGGAGGCCGTCTTCTCCCCGTGGAAGGGGCAAAGGCCAAACAGATTGCCGCCGGAGCGCTTTAAGCTCACATATTGCCCCACCACATCCTCAATGGGATTGCGGGCTATCAGTTCATCAATAAATGACGGTGGAAATGCCATACCTCTTTCTCCTTTCCGAAAATAGTCTATTTTATCAATAATATCACATTATCCACGGACATTCCACCCCGAAGGGATAAAAAGTTCCGTATACTTGCCTACCGCATAATTATCGGTCATACCGGCGATATAGTCACACACCGTCCGCTCCGTACCTTCCTGCGCTATCTGAGTCCGGAAAACATCCGGAAGTGCCTCGGGATGGTTATAGTAGTACTCATACATCCGCAGCAGCATCCCCTGGGCTTTTACCTCTTCGCTTTTGGCGACGGGATTGCGATAGACCCGCTCAAACATAAACTCCCGCAGCTGATGCAGCGCCTGTTCTGCCTTTGGCGCAAAGCCGATGCTCCCCGACTCCCGGGAATGGGTGATCATATCGCATACCAGTGCATTAATTCGCTTGGAATGGTTGTCCCCCAGGATTTGCGTCACGGATTTTGGGATATCATTCGGATCCAGAATATCTGCCCGGATGGCATCGTCAATGTCGTGATTTACATAAGCCACCCGGTCTGCCCAACGGACGATCTGTCCTTCCATCGTCTCCGGGATGCAGGGACCAGTATGACCCAGAATACCCATACGGACTTCATAGGTCAGATTCAAACCCGCTCCGTCTTTTTCCAGCACATCCACCACCCGCAGACTCTGCTCATTGTGGCAGAAGGGCTGACCCATTGCCTGTGTCAGTGCCACTTCACCTGCGTGACCGAAGGGGGTATGTCCCAGATCGTGACCGATGGCGGCAGCCTCTGCCAGATCCTCGTTGAGATTCAACGCCTTGGCAACCGTACGGGCGATCCGCGCCACCTCGATGGTATGGGTCATCCGGGTACGGTAATGGTCGCCCTCAGGGCGCAGAAATACTTGTGTCTTGTGCATCAATCGACGAAATGCCTTGCTGTGGATGATTTTATCCGTATCCCGCTGATAGGCGGTCCGCACATCATCCTCCCTTGGCTCCTCCGGGTGCAGTCTGCCTTTGGATTCGTCAGAAAATGCTGCTTTGGGGTCCAGTTGTTGATGCTCCAATGCTTCCAATTCTTCCCGTAATGTCATCCGTATCAACCCTCCACAGGAAATGCCCGGTACTCCAGTCCAGTTTCTATACCCTCCACAGTGCCGGAGGTCATATCGATCAATTTGTCCAAAAATGCCTTTGTATCAGCCTGCGCCACCAGGATCTCCAGATCCACTTCCGCGCCAAACTGGGTGTCCCGGATAATGCCTCCAAAAGTGGCCACCTCCAGCTTCACCCGCTCGTAAAAGTTGTAGGGGCAAGGAACATACAATACACTCCACACCCGTTTCATTGATTTACCGGCCGCATCAATGGCGATCTTGGTGCCCTTGGTGTAGGCCCGTACCAAGCCACCGGCTCCCAGTAATGTACCCCCGAAATATCGGGTCACCACACAGCAGATGTTAAAAAGGTTCTCCTTTTGCAGCACCTGCACCATCGGCATACCTGCAGTGCCGCCCGGCTCTCCGTCATCAGAAAACCGGACCGCGCCGTCCTTAATGATATATGCCCAGCAGTTATGGGTGGCATCATAATGCTGCTTTTTCATCGCAGCAATATGCTCCAGTGCCTCTTCTTCTGTCTCCACAGGCCAGACTCTGCCGATAAACCTGGATTTTTTCTCGATAAACTCATCTTCCCCAAATCCCGTGGGTACCAGGTATTCGTCCAAGGCTTAACACTCCTTTGTGATATAGTCTTTGAGTCTGCCGTAGAGGATGGAGTCTACCACCGTTTCCACCACGATACCCTCGCCGGTGTATTCCACATTTTTCACCTGAGCGCCGGAATGGAGGGTGTCCACCATACCGCCCATAGAGTAAGGCAGGGTCACCACAATATGATGGCGGCTGTGACCTAAGGCATTTTCGATGGCCTGCAAAAGTGCCTCCATACCGTAGCCCTTCTTAGCGGAGATCTTCACAATGTCCTGTCCCACAGGAATATCCTCGGAACTGACAATATCTGCTTTATTATAGCACTGCAGCACCTTGGTGCCGGGTTTTGCCAGCTTGGCGATCAAACCGTCCACCACCTGAATATGCTCCTCCCGGTTAGGGTCTGCCGCATCGATCACGTGCAGCAACAGGTCTGCATATTCCAGTTCCTCCAAGGTTGCCCGGAACGCATCCACCAAATGGTGGGGCAGCTTGGCGATAAAGCCAACCGTGTCCGACAAGATCACATCCAGATTATCCGACACCGTCAACTGCCGGGAGGTGGTGTCCAAAGTATCAAACAGGCGATTGTTAGCAGGGATACCTGCATCCGTCAAGTAGTTCAGCAGGGTGGATTTTCCTGCGTTGGTGTAGCCCACGATGGCAACCACCGGCACGGAATTTTTCATTCTCCGCTCCCGCTGGACGCCCCGCACCTGCCGCACCTGCTCCAGTTCGTCCTGCAGGCGGGCGATCCGTTCCCGAATGTGCCGTCTGTCGGACTCCAGCTTGGTCTCACCGGGGCCCCGGGTGCCGATGCCGCCACCCTGCCGGGACAGGCTCTTACCCATACCGGACAGCCGGGGCAGCAGATACTTATACTGAGCCAGTTCCACCTGCAGGCGGCCCTCTTTGGTTTTGGCCCGCTGGGCAAAGATGTCCAGAATCAAGGCGCTTCGATCCAGCACCGTGACACCCAATATCTCCTCCAAGGCCCGAATATGGCCGGGAGACAGTTCGTTATCGAACACTACCATTGTGGACTGGGTCACTTCAACCAGCATTTTTACTTCCTGCGCCTTGCCCTCGCCGATGAAACTGTGGGCATCGGGGGCGTGGCGGTTTTGCAGGATCTTACCAGTGCAGAATCCGCCGGCGGTCTCCAGCAACGCTTCCAGTTCCTCCAAGGTCTCATCCGTTGCGGTCTGGGCCGCGGTAAAGCAGTCTGCGTTCAAACCCACCAGCACTGCCCGTTCCTGTATATGCTCTCCAAATGTTGCTTCCATAAATCCCCCCGGCGCAGCGCGCCTGCGCAAAAATGCATTATTTTATATTATATCACATAACCGGAACGCCAGACAACAAAATATTTTCCAATTCAGAAATGAAAAAAGTCCGTACTACGATTCGTAGCACGGACTTTCAATCTTACTTCAGACCAAATCTCTTGTTGAAACGGTCAACACGTCCACCGGTGTCAACCAGCTTCTGCTTGCCGGTATAGAAAGGGTGGCACTTGGAGCAGATTTCGACCTTGATGTCCTTCTTGGTGGAGCCGGTGGTAAAAGTATTACCGCAAGCGCAGCGAATCGTAGTCTGTTCGTAGTTAGGATGGATGCCTTCTCTCATTTCGTTCACCTCTTTCTTCTAAGTTAAAAGGGCGCAATTGCCCCAGCAATTCTTAATCGCCCGGATATCATAACACAGTCATTTGGGAATTGCAAGTGTTTTTTTCTGATTTTTTAACTTTTTTCATTAAAAAGCCCAATTGCCCTTGTGGAAAATGGTAACCGTTCTGCCGTCGCGGGTGATGGCGTCGATATGCATAGAATCACAGCCGATCATAAAGTCTTCGTGGATCATCGAATCGTTGATGCCCAGCGCCCGGCATTCTTCCAGAGTTTTGTTGTGATGATCCCGGATGGTATCGGCATAACCCATACCCAGCGCCAGGTGGCAGGCGGCGTTTTCGTCAAACAGGGTGTTATAGAACAGTAGGCCGCTTTGGGCAATGGGACTGTTCTGGGGAACCAGCGCGCACTCACCCAGATAGGCTGCGCCCTCGTCCATAGAGATCATCGTGTTCAGCAGTTCCTCACCCACCTCGGCCTTGGCTTCCACAGCCTTGCCGTTTTCAAAGCGGATGGAGAAGTTATCGATCAGCTGACCCTGATAAGAAAGGGGCTTGGTGGAATAGACAATACCCTCTGCCTGTCCCCGCTTGGGAGAGATGAAGCACTCTTCGGTGGGGATGTTGGGGTTAAAGTAGATGCCCTCCCGGCTGGTCTCACCGCCGCCGCAGAAGATGGCTTCCGGGATCATTCCCACTGTCAGATCGGTGCCGTTGTCTGCTGTAAAGTGCAGCTTATCGATGCCCAGGTTATTCAGGTAGTCGCAACGGGCCTTCAGGTTGGCATTATGCTCCTGCCAGGCCTTCACAGGATCCTCGGTGACCCGGGCGGTAAAAAGGATCGCCTCCCACAGCTTTTCCATAGCCACACTGACCCGCATACCGGGGAATACCTTCTTGGCCCAGGCGGCGCCGGGCACGGCGGCGATGGTCCACTGCTGCTTGCCCTCACGCTGATCCATATAAGACTTGAGGATAGGATAGATCATCTGCCGGGACTTGGCCAGCTTTTGGGTATTCATACCCTTCAGGCCGTCGGGATCCTCGGAGATCAGATGAATGCGGGCAGGCAGGGTGTCGCAGTAGTGCTGCTGACGGGCCTTTTCCCACTCCTTCACCGTACCCAAGGTCTTCAGACTTCTGTAGCGCACGTGGACTTTCTCCAGAGGCTGATAGTTCCACAGCACGGTGACCTCCCGGGCTTTGGCCTTATAGGCCTCCTCCACCACCATCTGGACAAATTCCGGCTGATCCAGATCGGCATACACCAATACATCCTGCCCCTTCTGTACATTGGCGCCGCAGCGGACAATCAATCGGGCGTACTCTCTTAAAACTGTTTTCTTCATATACTTACTCCTTTGTTTGTTTTCTTTTATGGTAACAGATTTCCCCACCTCCGTCAATGGATGTTGCTTTTTTCATAAGAAACGGTATAATAAAGGGCAAAGGAAGTGGTACTATGCTGACCCTCGCAGAATTCAAGACTCTGACCGAAAACCCACTTTTGCTGGACGGCGCCACCGGCTCCAATCTTCAAAAAGCCGGTATGCCCCGAGGCTGCTGCACGGAGGAATGGATCCTTGCCAATCCGGAAGCGTTGATTCATCTGCAGCGCAGCTATGCCGCGGCGGGCAGCCATATCATTTACGCCCCCACCTTTCAAGCCCAACCGATGGCTCTGGAGCGGGTGAACCTTCACAAGCAGACCCAGACTGTCAACGCCCACTTGGTTGCCCTGTCCCGGTCTGCCGCGCCGGATGCGCTGATCGCCGGAAATCTCACCACTCTGGCCGCCTACTGCGATAGCTTTGACCCGGCTTTGTTTGACACTTTGGTAGAAAACTATCGGGTACAGATCGGCGGCCTTTTGGAGGGCGGTGCGGATCTTCTGGCAGCGGAAACTCTGATGTATCCCCAGGAAGCGGAAGCCATCTTCACCGCCGCTCAGCTGGAAGGCGCAGAAGTATCGATGTACACCTTTACGATGCAGCCGGATGGCAGCCTGTTTTCCGGTCGTCCCGCCGGTCCTGTACTGCGGGAATTGGAGGAAGCCGGTGCAGCTGCCGTAGGCTTTAACTGTGTGGCTGCCGACAGTATGACCCCGGGTTTGGTGAGTACTTTGCGGCGGTATGTAAAAGGGCCTCTCATCTGTAAACCCAACGCCGGTGTTCCTGTAATCGGGCCGGACGGTCTGGCCCACTACCCGATGCTGCCGGGAGAGTTTTCCTATATTGTGGCAAACTGCCATCAAATGGGTGCCGGAATTCTGGGTGGCTGCTGCGGAACTTCTCCGGATTATATTGCCGCAACAAAAGACAAAATAACCAAAAATACACCGATGTGACCCAACATCGGTGTTTTTTTGTTGCTATTGCTGGGGAAATTTGTTATACTGAGGATGTTATGGAAAAGAAGATTCACTTTTATGTCAGCCGCAAAAACGTGCTGACCTGGCTGGTGGCCCTTTGTATGGTCTGCTCGGCAGTGGCCCGCATTGTAATCGTCGGTGAGAAAGGCACTGGCGATTCACTGTATGTGTGGAGCCAAATCCTCCTGCCAATGGCAGCAGTCCTGCTGTATAGCGCCATCATTCTACTCAACGGCAAGGAGCGGTTCTATCAGACCGCCATCCCTGTATGGTTTCTGTCTGCTTATTATTGCTTCACCTTTCCCGGTTATGGCTTTGATAAGCTGATGAACGGACTGTTTTTTATTGCTATGCTCTTTATTGCCGTGCTTTATACTCAGATCTCCTGCGGCAAGGTGAAAGCAACCGTTTTGATCATTCCGCTGGCTCTGTTCCCTCTGGCAGTACTGCTGTATGTGGATCGGGCTGCCGTAATGGCTTGTGATGTTGCGGCGCTGTCTCCCCTGCTGCCGGACATTCTGGCGGCTGCCGGTCTTGTCTTGGTGGTATTTGCTATGCAAGTCCATTCTGACGGCGCGTATCACCCCACCTGGGGCGACCGCAGTGACGGACGGCGGATCCGCACCCTTGCCCCTATGGCGCAGATCACCGCTTTCTTCCAGGTGGAGCGCAACACCTGCTCCAATCTGTTTGAAGAATCCTTCGAGATCTCCCACGTGGAACGCTATATCCGCCAGAAGCGCAAGGAGGGTATGACCGACTTTGGTCTGACCCACGTACTGCTGGCCGCCTATGTCCGAGGTCTTTGCAAGTATCCTCAGCTGAACCGGTTTATCTCCGGCCAGAAGGTTTTTTCCCGGGGCGAGGACATTCAGTACTGTATGGTAGTCAAGAAAGAGATGACGCTGGAATCCCCCGATACCTCTATCAAGGTTCATCTGTGCCGCACCGATACAGCTCAAGATATATACAAAAAACTCAACGCAGCCGTAGAGTCTGTCAAAGCCAGCCAGGAGTTGGATTCCGGCATCGACAATCTGATTTCCTATCTGAATTTGATCCCCAGCATCGTGCTGAAATTTGTGGTCTGGCTGCTGAAGCTGCTGGATTACTTCGGCTTGCTTCCCAAGTTCCTGCTGGAGCTGAGTCCCTTCCACGGAAGTCTGTTCTTTACCTCTATGGGTTCTTTGGGCATCCGCCCCATTTATCACCATCTGTATGACTTCGGCAACCTGCCTGTATTCGGTGCATTTGGCTGTAAGCGCCGGGCGCTGGAAGTGCAGGAGGATGGCTCTATCATTCAGAAGAAGTACATTGATGTGAAGTTCACTCTGGACGAGCGAATTGTAGATGGTTACTATTATGCCACCTTCTTCAAGCACTACCGCAGCATCCTGCGGCATCCGGAAATTCTGGACCAGGCACCGGAAGAGATCATTCCCGATATTGATTAACCTATGAAAGAACAGATTTTATCCCATCTGAATGCAGAATGCCCCTGGCGGGACACTCTGCATTGGTATTCCAAAATTGACTCCACCAATGCCCAAGCCAGTACTCTGGCAAAAAGCGGCGCTCCCCACGGTACAGTGCTGATTGCAGATACCCAGACCGCTGGTAAAGGGCGAATGGGGCGCAGCTTCTGCTCTCCGGCGGGTATGGGTGTGTATCTGTCGGCAATTCTGCGGCCAAACTGCACACCGGACAAGCTGATGCATCTGACCTGCGCCGCGGCAGTAGCTGCAAGCGCCGCGATTGAAAAAGTCAGCGGCATCGCTCCCAACATCAAGTGGACCAATGATTTGGTAATCGGACGCAAAAAGCTGGGCGGTATTCTCACAGAGCTGGGACTGGACGACCACGGAACTGTCAGTTTTGCCATCATCGGCATCGGCATCAACTGCTGCCAGCGGGAATCGGATTTCCCTCCCGAGCTGCAGGATATGGCTACCTCTCTGGCGGCCATAGGCAGCAAGAGCGTTACACCTGCAATTCTGGCTGCGGCACTGACCGAGTCGCTATGGCAAATGAGTCAGCATTTGCTCACAGACAAAAAGGCTTTGATAGATGCCTACAGATCCCGCTGTATGACCGTTGGGCAGGATGTGGTGCTGCTGCAAGGAGAGTCCCGTGCGTACGGTCGGGCACTGGATCTGGATGCGAACGGAGGTCTGATCGTCCGGTTTGCCGACGGACAGGTACGAACCGTTACTTCCGGGGAGATCAGTGTCCGGGGTATGTACGGCTACATATAAATTTTTATTGCTTTTTCTTTATTCTTTGGGTATACTGATTTTAGAATCACAAAAATAAACGGAGGTATTTTCTAATGAAGATTGTCGGAACGATTTTGAAGATCTTGGCTGCTCTGGCTGCCATCGCCGGTGCCATTTATGTAATCGCTACCTACGGTGATCGGATCGTTGCCTGGGCAAAGGATCTGATGAGCAAGTACTGCTACTGTGATTGCTGCGGCGATTGCTGCTGTGATGGTGAGGATTGCTGCTGTGACGATTGCTGCGAAGACGCTCCTGCAGAGGACGCTGATTTTGTAGAGGAATAAGCCTGTTGCAAATATAAAAACCCCCGAATGCATCTGCATTCGGGGGTTTCTTGTGTCCTGTTTCCCAAAAGCTACTCTTAGAAGGAGTAACCTGCGGGGCTGTAGTAAGCCATATTGGTCTGACGTACATCCAGACGGCCAAAGCAAGCGCATACAGGCACATCGGAGATCACGTGAATGGCATACTGACCAAAGGGAATCTGGAAGCCTTCCTTGCCGATAGGCTTATCCAGCCGCAGGCAGGTGGTTCTCTCAGCATTCAGATCCAGAGTGATCTTGTCATAAGGAGGCTTGTCCTCAAACAGGATCTTGATGCGAATATGTGCATCCTCATTACCCACATTGGTGATCATCAGAGCCTCGTGGCCGGGGAAGTCGGGGTTGTTGCCAGCAGGGGGCAGATCGCCATCACAAAATACCCAATTTCTTTTTCCGCATTCCATCTGTTTATCCTCCTTAATCTTACTTTACGTAGTTGAACAGCTCTTCTTCGAACTCGGGGCACAGGGGCTCCGCGCCGTTTTCGGTGATCACATAGCAGGTCTCCACACGCAAACCGTTCAGAGTGGGGTGACCGAAGAAGCTGACGTCCACGTTGATGATCATATTCTTTTCCAGAACGTCATCGCTGTTGGGGCCAAAGAAAGGAGCTTCTGCTTCCATCAGACCCATCGTGTGGGCGAAGGGGCAAACCATATACTTCAGATAGCCGCCCTTTTCGTACAGCACACGGCCGGCTGCGTCGATCTGTCTGCCGGTGTTGCCGATCTTCAGCATATTCTTAACATCCCGCATAACCTCGATCATATCCACCAGACACTTCTTCTGCTCGGGGGTGTATTCGCCGCTGACGGGAACGGTGTGACCGAAGGTACCAGCATAGCCGTTGATACGGGGAGCGATGCCCAGCATAACCATTTCGCCGCTCTCCATCACCTTGTTGGTAGCGGTAGGAACCACTGCGTTGGAGCGGATACCGCTGCCCACGATGCACTGGTATGCAAAGCCGTTGGCGCCGTTGGCGCGGCAGACTGCCTCACCGGCTGCAGCAACCTCAAATTCCCGGTTGCCGGGCTTGACCTTTTCCATCATTGCCTTGTAAGCGTCATAGCACAGGACGGTAGCGGCGCGAGCCTGCTCCACTTCCCAATCGCTCTTGATGTAACGGAATCTCAGATAATCATCGGTCAGATCCACGATGTCGCAGCCGGAAAAGCCCTTGACCAGATCCTGATGGACGGCATAAGGCATATCATTGGTACCAACCAGACCAACTCTGCGGACGGGGAACTTCTGATTCAGCTCAGCAAACAGCTCCTCGAATCCGATGATGGTTGCCAGAGGATACTCCTCATCGGGCACCATAAATACCTTGAAGCAGCGGGAGTCGTGGATGGCTGCGGACTGCTTTGCGAAAGGCTCGCTCTCGGGGCCGCCCAGCAGCATAGTGGTGCCGTCTCTGCCTACCAGAACAGCGCCCTTTTCGAACTGGCCTACCCAACCGGTCAAATACCAGCCGTTAGCAACATTCAGCTCATCGAAATAGATCACTGCAATGTCGGTGTCCTTCTCGTTCAGCAGCTGCACAACCTTGGCAACTCTCTTGTTGGTTTCTTCCTGATTGTAATAAGACATAAGAATACCTCCACTTTAATTTTCAAATGCATCCCACTGGAAGTCCTCCAGAGGGTACATCGGTCTTACGATTCTTTGCAGGTTCAGCTTCTTCAGCTCCACGCAGCTGGCGCCCTGAGACAGGGCAAAGATCTCCCGGTCGGCAAAGGGCTTCAGCTCGGTAAACAGATATCCCAGCTTTACCACTACCACCCGGTAGCCCAGCAGATCCACATTGGCTTCATCGAAATTCCGCTTCTCGATAAAAGCGCTGCGCTTTTCTGTAAATACAATATCCAAATTTCCTACACAGAAGGTCAAGCTGCGTCCGATCAGTTCCTTGCCCCAGCCGAGAATGTTGCCGTGGGCCTTGACCACTGCATCCACTCCAAACTCGTCTAGATGAACCTTTGTGCCGTCGGCGCATTCCCAGAATTTCTCCACCAGTTCCTGGTTGGTAATACCAGCTACGCAGACGGGCTTTTGCAGATCCTTGCTCAGGAACAGACGGAGCATCTCTGTGCGCTCACCCTCTGCACCGGCGGTGGTGTTATCTCCGCTGTCGGTGATGAAGATACGGTTCTCCTGACCAGCCAATGCCAGATCCACACAGACCTCCGGCTCATCAGCCTCGATCTTAAACTTATACACCCCACGGGTCGCCCACAGCTTATTGGCCACCTCTTTGGCGATCTTCTTAGCAGTTTCGCAGTCCCGGGCGCAAACCACCGTGGATGCGCTGGTGTTGGGAGCATCGATCCAGCAATGACCCAGGAACGCATTGACCGCATACACGCCGTCCAGCTTTTCCAGCTCCAGGGTTTCTTCAATAATACTCTTTAGCGGTTCTTCACCGGTAAGCACCGTATCGTTCTTCAGCAGGAAGGGTACTCGCTGCACGTACAGGCAGGGCTTCTCCCCTGTCTTCAGCGCTCTTACCAGACCTTCCGCTGCCCGGATCTGAGCCTGTACCTGGTCGGTATGGGGCACGGTCTTAAAACCGCTGACGATATTTGCGTATGTACCCAGCTCGTCTGTAATATTGGCGTGGGCATCCATCGTCAACGAAATCACACAATCCTTGGAGACGATTTTGCGGATCTCCTTCAGCAGATACAGCTCACCGCTGCCGATACCGTCCACTTCCATACTGCCGTGGAAGAAGATGTACACACCTGCTGCGTCTGAATTCTGCCGGACAGTATCCAGAATTTGGTTGGCATAGTAAAAATAAACATCCTGCTCCACGGTTGCCGAGGGAAGCGCCACCGCATACACCGAGGGAACGGCAGTATAACCGGCTTTTTCAAAGATTTCCTTAACTACAAGCTTTTGAAAAATGTCCTCCCCTTTTGCATACTCAAAGTCGTACTTCTGGGGATGTAACTTAGCACCGGAGTTGGATTCACACTGAAAAGATGCACAAATAATCTTCAAAACACTCATCTCCTTTTCGTGTATATTTATATTATATCGCACTGTAGGCGGAATGGAGTGCATAAAAGAAAACTCTTCCAACACAATAGGAAACATTTTTAATTATGTTGTGCTTTTCTGCACTTGCGGTTAGAAAAGAAAAAAGCAAACACCGAAAAGTGTTTGCTTTTTTCTGGCAGAGGATGAGGGATTCGAATTCCGGGGAGCTTCAACTTTCGTTAACCAAAGTTAGCTTTTTACCGCCATGTTTTGCAGATTTCCGAACTTTATTTGCCACTCATAACCACTTAAAACCACCTATTACCACCCCGATAAGGGAAAAAATAAGGGAAAATTCAATGCATCCGCATAGCAGGTACATTTCGAAAATTTTTTTGGTGATTACAAATCCATAAAGTTATAATAATGATTGATTTCTGCCCCAATTGGTGTATAATAGAGGCAGATAGTACGCAAGTTAATACGCAAGTTAATGGAGGTGTTTTCTTGAAAGATTACAAGCCGCCCTTTACGATTACAAATGAGATTTTGACCTATGTATCTTCCATTTCTGAAAAAGTAGGACGCATTACCGCAACCAGCAATATGGAGGCAAAGCCCCATCTGCGGAAGAATAACCGAATCAAATCCATTCATTCCTCTCTGCGGATTGAAGCAAGCTCCCTTTCTCTGGGGCAGGTACGAGATGTCATCAACGGCAAGACTGTTCTTGGTGAGCAGAAAGAGATCCAGGAAGTCAAAAACGCCTATGCCGCCTATGAGAAGCTGGCTGAGATCGATCCATTCAACATTCAGGATCTAAAAACTTTCCACGGCATCATTACCAAATACATTGTAGATGAGTCCGGTGATTTCCGTCGTGGTGAAGAAGGCGTCTTTAATGGTGACCAGTGCATTTTTATGGCACCGCCTGCAAAGTTCGTCCCCCAGCTAATGGATGACCTGTTTGGTTGGATGAAAACAGCGCAGGAAACGGTTCATCCGCTGATCATCAGCAGCGTGTTCCATTATGAGTTTGTGTTCATCCACCCCTTCTCCGACGGCAATGGCAGAATGGCGCGACTCTGGCACACTGCAATTCTTTCCAAGTGGAAGCCGGTTTTTGAGTATATTCCCATTGAAAGCCAGATCGAGAGATTCCAGGAGGACTACTATAACGCAATTGCCAAGTGCCACATTGACGGTGAGTCTACTGCGTTCATTGCGTTTATGCTCTCCCAGATCGATAAGATCCTGGACGATATCTCTGTTCAAATCTCCGAAGACAATGAGCAGCTTTCGGAATACGTCAAACGACTGCTGGATATTATGGAGTATGACACGCCCTACACCAGCGCAGCATTGATGGAAAAGCTGGGACTTAAATCCAAGGAGGGTTTCCGCAGAAATTATCTGCGCCCTGCCATCGAGCTAAATCTGATTCACATGACAATCCCGGATAAACCGAACAGTAAAAACCAGAGATATATAAAACTCTAATCAAACGAAATCAAATCTATGATAACTGTTGGGGTCAGGCGCATATCGCCTGACCCCAACAGTTTTTAATAATTCAAATCCCAACTAGTTTATCACTATCGCGCCTTGTGTTACCGCAGGATCCACCATATCAGAGTTGCTATCGTAGATTGCATTGTCATTCCTAAGATGCAGATCGGATATATACCAAGTTCTGCGCCTTCTGCAATTTCGAAGGTAAGGATCAACATTTCATCATCCATCACTTCTCTGATTTCACTCCCATAATAGGCGAAATTACAACTGATGTATCAGCGGCCGACCGACTGCACATTCCTCTTAGGAATACAAGGTTGCAGCCAGTAAACAAAACATACCAGCATTCATACCAAATAATGATACCCTATAAACAAAGAAGGATTCCGTTTATATTCTCTATTATATTCCACACCGCAAGCCAAAGAATTGTAACGCACCTTAATAAAATTCCTTCAAATCCTCCAAACGCAATAGCATTGGCTTATTTCCTGTCGCAGCTCCGGTATCAATGCAAATCCAGCTTTTCGTTTTGATTACCTTCCCCCTATATTGTTCGCCAAAGAATTCTGTTGGAGTATGGCCAAATACAACTACAGCATCGTCAAAATACTGTGTATCCATAGTTGGCCGAGCCCAAAGCAGTTCGTCAGGCGTGTAATAGTTAAGCGGTCTACTGGGATGAAAATTCTCCAATCCGGCATGAACCAAGATAAAATTTTTGCCGCCGATAGTTACTGTGTCGTAAAGGGGTGCGTCTCTCAGATAATCCAGGATCCCCTCCATGACATCCGGCTCTTCTTTTAGAAACTTACGCAATCCCGATAGAGTGGGTGTTGCACCATTGGAGAGCCACACGTTGAGTAAATTCATTTTTTCGATATCTAGCTTGGATAATCTTTCGTCCGTAACAGTCTCAAACAAGAAATCGCAGGATAGCAGCATTGCTTCGTGATTGCCGAGAATCAACTGGACATTCGGCTGTTCCGCCATCCAGCGCAACAGTTCTGCTCCTTGCGCACCTCTATCGATTACATCACCGAGTACGAACAAAAAATCATTTTCGCTGAAACCCGCATCGTTTAAGAGATCAAGAAACAAATTTAACGGATAGCCGTGAAGATCAGATGTCACATATATCATACAAACGTGTCCCCCTATTATCTCTATTTATTTAATTATACGTTCAATGCAATACTTTGACAAGAAATATCGGGGCAACATAATAACATTGTTGCCCCAATATCTAAATCAGTTTTCAATTGCCTATTGCGTCATTTATTCGTGCTGTATTTCCAATGTGCTTATTTTCTGCTATACAAACAGTAGGAGGATTATTCTTTTCTACTGCGACCTTGCTCTACTCCAAATGCATCGTAGTTAGTATATGAACCATCTGCTTTTCTTTCAGAGTATCCTTGGTACACACCCCATTCGTCATAATGCTCCACGCGATCGCCCTTGTCTATCGAACGTCCTGTTTGTGTGCCCCAAAAGTCCGTATGTATGATTTCCCCATTTTCTTTTCGTTCGCTATAAGAATGAGGTGTTCCCCAGTAGTCTGTATGCGTAGCCTTGTTGCCATTGTATGAGGTCTTACCACCGGGTACACCGAAAAAGCTCTCATGCTGATAGTTTCCCATGTTGGATTCACTGGCTGATGGCTTCCCAATAGATTCCAATGTGGGTACATATGTATATTTCTCGCCTGTCACATCTTCATATGCCTTCTTGTAGGAATCTAACATTTGCCTATCAGCATCATCTTCGATGCCGTTTCGAATAATTGTCACTACCGCCCAAAGAGCTGCTATAATGGCGCAAATCCAAATAATAGTATCTGTACTCTCCTTAGACCATCCACAAAACAGCTGAAGTATTCCAAACACAATTGCTCCACCCATAAAACCGCCTGCGCCACAAAGGGCACCAAACAAAGCTGCTTTGATCAATCTAAATATCCATCTGAATATGAACATCGTTTTCTCCTTTTTATATACAGAAACCTATGCGGCAAGCCGCATAGGTTTCTGCGAGCAGATTTATTATTTACTGCTAGTTACTTTGCTCTATACTGTACCCACTCTTGCACATTAGAGATAGTATCAGAAGCGGACACACTTGTGCTGCTTTCTAGATTTTCTATCTTTTGGTACTGGAACATCTTATAATAATCTGTGTAGGTACTTGTATAGTAATCAAACCGATAGAAATAACTGCTTCTTGCATTCACGCCTGTGCAATTATACCACAAATATTGACCATGGCCTTGATTCCAGTTGTTATACTCCGCAGCATATGCCTTAGTGGACTTAAATGCTTGGAAGTATTGATATTTATAATTTGCACACTGTGAACCAACTGCTGCAGCGGATGCATAACCGGATTTATAGTAAATGGCTCTATTCAAGTATCCTGTTGATGTACCTGTGCTATACATCCAATGCCAATAAACATAGCCTGCCCAACTGTTCGATACTGTACGTTTCGTCGTTTCAGTTTCTGAATTGGTATATGCCGACTTCATGAACGAAGTGTAAATAGAATTACCTGTATCAAATCCACTGGGGAACGAAGCATAATTGGCAGAACCTGTTCCTGATTGTACCCAATAACTTCCCGTCTGTGTATAGCCAGCCAACGAAGTTTCTCTGGATTCTGTTGTTGTAGTCTTGGTATAACTCCATTTGCGATTTAACACTTGTGCGCCAGCAGGTAAATCAGATGCCTTAACCCAGCCAGAGGTTGCATTTAATGTGGCCGTTGCATAAATATCCGAAGATGTTACATCCTTAGTGACGGTTACCGAATCAACGCCGCGGCTTGTGATTGTGTAATAATCTGCCTTTGTGTAGGTCACTTGCAAGGTGTCACCATAGTAGATCTTCGCACCACTGCTTAGAGTTTCGGTGGCAGCACCTGCATTGGGAGAACTGGTACGCTTAACTGTGATGGTGTAACCAGTACCGGTGTTCCAGGATGCGCTATAGGCGTTTACTGTCCACTGTGCGTACAACGTATGGTTAGCAGCAGCAGTAACCGTTGTAGTATTTTCGACCTTTGTGCCACCGGTAGCGGCTGTGTACCAGCCATTAAAGGTGTAGCCAGTTCTGGTGGGAACAGGCATATCCCCGTAGGATTCACCGTAAATAACTTCTTTGGATTCAACAGAGGTACTACCACCATTAGCATCGAAAGACACGGTAAACTCATTCAGTTTCCACTTTGCATACAAGGTCATATCGCTTGTGACTGGTGTCTCAAAACTGAATGCCGTTGTTAGCTCTTCATCTGTGTACCACCCCAGGAAGGAATAGTGTTCTTTTTCGGGGGGCACAGGAGCAGTCAGCTTTGTATCATACCCAATAGCAACCGGGTCTATGGCAGTTCCATCATTTGTATCAAACGTTACTGTTACTTTGCCCAGATACTTTACATACTCACCCTCAGTAATTGTTTTTACATTTTCAGGATATTTGAGCATACCTGTATTGGTAATTTCACCGCATACAAGGTAGTTGCCGCTAAAGTCCAGCGTTCCAGTTATGCCAGCGTTCGCCTTAGACAGTGTTACATTCTTACTCAGGACGGAATTGCCGCTATTAGATGTTAGGATTACATTGCGATACAGCTTCAGGGCTGTATGTTCTGCAGTCAGGCACAGCGCAAGTCCGGGAGCATTTTCAACAGTCACTCTTGCCAGTGTTACTGTTTCTGAAGAGAAATTCAATGGGATGTCCTTATTCTCCGTGAGCGTTATGTTGCTGATAAATGTTTCCGCAGCATCAGACTTGATCTTAAGACCGCTGAAGGTCTTACCACCACCGATCAGTTTAAAATACTCGGTTGCGCTTGTCACTTCCTTGGTGCCGGTGTAATCATCTGTAAGCTTTGTCAGATCAACAGTGATTTTCTTTGCACCGGAATTTACAGCAGCATCGGCAACAGCAGCATCATAGGCCATAACTGCAATTTCGTTTACGCCTTCAAATGCGCCTTCCCCAAGTTCTGTGACCATATTGTCGATCATAAATGCAGAATACTCGGTCTCGCCCTTGCTGTTGACAAATTTACCCAGATTTACACAGTCCTTAAAAGCGCCTTTCCCGATTTTTGTAACGCCGTAGGCAATGACGGTTTCCAGATTTGTACAACCCTCAAATGCATAGTCGGGAATTTCTGTTACATACATCGGTAAAATGACTGTTTTAATTTCTGTATTTCCTCTGAATGCATTGGCATCAAAGCTTGTAACCACAACAGGATCACTGGTGTCATCCAAGTTGTCCACGCCTAAATACTGAGGAACGACAACATCACCAGTAAAGTCTTCGACAGCCTCAAAACCTCTTACGCAACCATAGCCATCTTCGCCGACCTCGATTTCCAGACCTTCTGTCTGACCAGTGACACCGGCAATATATTCGTTTACTTCGTAAGGAATTTCAAAAGTAACGAGGCCGTTTTCACAATCCTTAAAGGAAGGATCCTTCAGAGAATAATCCCAGTAAGCGTAAGTATCATCCTCAAGGACGTTGAAGGTATATGTATAATAAGAAGCTGTTGCGATGTCGTAGCCGACAACGCCGTAGACATGCACGATACCGGCTTCGACCAGTCTGTGGTTGCCCACATGGTCATCCTTATGAGCCTCGACATGCACATTTTCCTTGGACATATACTCAGAAACTGTCACAGAGTTGGAGTAACCGGTTTCATCACTGGTCACACCAGAGACGCTCTCAGTATTTTCCTTTGCGCCGTTCAAGGACTTGCTGATGTTGTAGGTAGTGGTGCTTCCGATTTCTTTTGCAATTGCTTCAGCGATAGAGGTCTCCTGACTCATCTGCTCGCTCTTTTCATAGCTGTTTGTGGAATTCCAGTTTGTGGAATTGCTTGTTACAGCATTGTAGTAGGCAGAGCTGCTGCTTGAAAAATCAGTGCCCACAAAGCTCGAAGAATTTGTATCCACGTGGAAGGCTTCATTATCCTTTCTGCCAGAAGAAACCTTCGCGTCAGCAGTTATGGTTGTGGTGTTTTTCACGCCGGCTTCAACCTTTGCAATGCCAACTGGAGCAGAAACACCGGCGCTCACTTCTGTTTCATTCTTAAAGCCCGTGCTGAGCTCTGCATCGCAATACTTCTCTGTTGACTTGTCGTAGGAAGTATTGATACCGAAGGAATCCTCGGTTGTCACTCTTGCAGAGTTGGAACTGGTGCTTCCGGATTCCATGCTGGAATAAGAGGAACCGCCTTCGCTATTACTTATGAAGTATGCATTGCCGACCACATTACCCTTGGAATCGACTCTTTCCTCCGAATGGACCTGCTTGGTAGAATCTTCTTGACTTTCGCTCATTATGTCATTCCATCCCTCGGACAGCGTCCATCCAGAGCTGCGAGTGGTAGCATTGGCGACAGTCTTAGCAATGTTCTGAGCATCTTCTCTGGAAAATTCCGTTTTCAGTGTTGTTGTATCCACAAAGTCAACGGTGGTGTTTTGGTACATAACCTTGTCACCATTCTCACGCTGATATGTATACAACGGAACATTGTCGATTTTTCCGATATTGTAGACAAACAGGAACTGTTTGCGTTCATTATCCTCTATGATAATGGGATCGCCGTAATCTGCGTAACTCGTTGCACGGTTACGGTCAGATGTCCAGTTTGCGCGAAGTGTTACATTCTCCGCTGTGCCGGGCTTAATTTCATTAACAATAAAGCCATCATCATTGGACCAGCCTACAAAGGTATACTTATAGGCGGTGGGATTTGTCAGTGTCAACCCGGTATCGATGGTGTATTTTGCCTTATTTTTAAGTTCTTCGCCGCCATAGGTCGTATATACATCTACATCCGGTGTGTCGAATGTTACGGTATACACATTCTGCGTCCACTTAGCATATAGAACCAACTCTTGTGTACTGCCCTTGGGGATAACATCCCATCTTGTGCCGTGTTGGTCTACCCAGCCATCAAAGGTATATCCGGGGGAAGACAAGGGCTGGAGGATTACCATCTCACTTTCTTTGTAGGTAGCCGAATTAGGATTTTCGATCACTTGCTTTTGCAAATAAGCATCGCCCTGATCAATGTAATCACCAGCTGCCAGGAAGTATGTAATGGTATGCTCCTTGGGCTGAAGCTTTTCGATTACGGTTTGCTCTACCACCCATTCACCGCAAACAGAACACTTAATGCCGTCAGTTAGGCCTTCCTTTTCCGTTGTCGCAGCATAGCCAGGAACGGAAACCTCCGTATGGTTATTTGCTACCTTAAGAACAGCATTGCACTTGGTACAGGTTTGTGCTTCGGTGCAGGTAGGTTCAGCACCCGGCTGATGTCCCAACGCCTGGACAACAACATCCTCAAACTTGATCTCGGTGGTACCAGCTTCATTACTAAAATACTTTCCACACTTGGAACAATTCCAGTAAGCAATGTTGCCATTCTCTGTACAGGTAGCCGCATCCTCAGCAACATAATTTAACGAGTGTACGCAATTTTCAAAAAGAGGATATTCCTCTTCTCCGAACAGAATATGATACAGCAAATATACAGCATCGTTACTGTCTGTTTTGCCATTGCCATCTATGTCGCCACTTTGCTTTATCGGATACTCTTCCTTACCAAACAAAGTGTGATACAGAAGATAAACAGCATCATCACTGTTCTTCTTTTCATTACTATCCATGTCCCCGCGAATTTCATTTCTGATTTCCACATTGCCCGGGACCACTGTAACCGCTACGGAAACCTCATCACCATTTTCATCCATCGTTTTGAGTATGACTGAGCAAGAAATACTAACATCAGAATCTATAACAGCACTGTTAATTTTGAATGTCATTTTCAAAACAGGGCCGTTAGCATCCGTGTTTTCTCCAAAGGTCAGAACGCCACGACCCTGTGAGGAATTCCAGTTCTTGATTTCAGCATCGCACAACCACTCAACATTGATTAATGTCATTTTACTTGCATCATAAGTAATATCAGAAATCGCCATGCTTTTGACAACTGGAGCATTATCGAGCGTAGCAACCAATTCCACAGTTTCCCCCGGCAACGCATCTGCTGTCTCAATTACCACTTTGGCCCCTGTTGCAGCAGCCACTTGAATCGCAGAGATTGGCACCATTGACAGCACCATAACGACCAACAAAAAGACCGCTGTTATCCTTGTTGAAATTTTTCTTAACCGCACAATGAGTTCCTCCTTTACATGATTAGCTTACTGTTACCTGTACTATCACTGATTGACAAGGAAGGGAAATTTCATCTCCATTTTCGTCAAAATATTTCAAAATCATCTCGATTTCCATTGTATATGTTCCGGATGCAACTGCGTCCGCCACAGTAAATTGGAACGTAAAAATATCTCCATCCACTACGCCTTGCTCTACCAAGGTCGATGCGCCCTGAAGTCTTGTCTTGTTAAAATTCTGCAAGTCATATTCATAGTCAGAAGACCAAGTACCCTTCTTAATGATTATACCCGCCGGAACATTGGAAATTGAAATACCCATCGTTTTTATAGGGGTAGAACAGTTAAGTAATTTCACTGGAATCGATAATGTTGCATTTTTCTCAACCGTCTGATTTGAGGTGCTTAAATACGCACCGGTTATCTGTGTATACTGTGCAGTTACTGTCAAATCAGTAGTTACATTGCTGAATGTCTTATCCCAGCCGGCGAAGACATAACCATCTCTGGTAGGATCAGCAGGAACTGTGGCAGATTTGCCGGATTCTACGGTCTGAGTCTTCAACACTGCACCGTCCCAATCTTTGAATGTTACAGTATAAGTAGTGGGAGTAACGGGATCGTTGCCAAGGAGACCGCTCAGGTCATGGGTCTCAGTAGTACCGTCGGTGTAGTAAATGATCCAGTTCGTTCCCGAAATCTCAGTTCTGAGGATGCCGCGACCAGCATCGCCTTTTGCACCAGTTGCGCCCTGGGGACCTTGTGCACCGGTATCGCCTTTATCACCCTTTTCGCCCTTTATGCAGCCAAGGATAGTTGCAGTACCATTTTCACCATATTTTACAGACAGATTGCCATCTGTATCCAGGGACAGGTACGGTGTCAAACCATCTGCTCCGGTATCACCTTTTTCGCCCTTTTCACCTTGGGCACCTGTCGCACCAGTTGCACCGGTATCGCCCTTTTCACCCTTTTCTCCGCGGATGGGACCCAGTGTTGTGCTGCTGCCGTCAGTCATCGTAATAACCAACTTGAAGTCTGTCGTCAAAGTGACGCTTTGGATGCCATTACCAGTTGCACCGGTTGCACCAGTTTCGCCCTTGTCTCCCTTGTCGCCTTTATCGCCCTTTTCGCCTACAATTGATTGCTCCAAAACGATAGGCTCACCTTCGCTCAAGGTGATTACCAAGTAATTGTCTTCGTTGACGCTAACACCGGTAACACCTACGCCAGCATCACCCTTGTCACCCTTGGCTCCGGTTGCACCGGTATCACCCTTGTCGCCCCTTTCACCAATCGCCTTCACGCCGGTGGTGACCCAGGTATTACCCTCATCAACGGAAATTTCCCACTCATTTGTAGTCGAATTGATGCGGATCTGCGGTGTGATACCGTCTTCACCCTTTTCGCCCTGAGCACCGGTGACACCAGCATCGCCTTTGTCACCCTTTTCACCTTGGATGCCCTGTGCACCTGTGGCACCGGTATCGCCCTTGTCACCCTTGGCTCCGGTTGCCTTTACACCGGTAGTTGTCCAGGTTGCACCATTATCCGTGGAAATTTCCCACTCGTTTGTGCTTGCATTGATGCGAATTTGGGGTGAAATACCATCCTTGCCTGTGCCGCCCTGTGCACTGCCACCGATAACATTTTCAAAAGTAAACACCTTATTGTTAGTCAGCGTAATGGTCATTGTGCCATTGCTGATCTTGATATTCTGAATACCAACGCCCTGTTCGCCCTGAGCGCCTGTGGCACCGGTATCGCCCTTGTCACCCTTTTCGCCTTGGATGCCCTGTGCACCGGTATCACCTTTATCGCCCTTAGCGCCGGCAGAACCCTTTAAGGACTCCAGCCATTCAACTTCCGTAGCTGCTGTGGTCAAACCATTCTTAATTGCCAGCTCATAGGCCGACAATCCGTTCTGTCCGGCTGTGCCGGTTGCACCAGCATCACCCTTCTCACCGGTCGCTTTTACGCCGGTAGTAGTCCAGGTACTGCCTTCGTCAACAGAGATTTCCCACTCGTTAGTCATTGAATTGATTCGAACCTGAGGTGCAATACCGTTTTCACCCTTGTCACCCTTTTGACCTTGGGCACCGGTAGCACCGGTATCACCCTTGTCGCCCTTTTCACCAGTCGCCATTATGCCGGCAGAAGTCCAGGTGTTACCCTCGTCAACAGAAATTTCCCATTCGTTTGTGCTTGCGTTGATGCGAACCTGAGGCGTGATACCGTCTTCACCCTTGTCGCCCTTTTGGCCTTGGGCACCGGTTGCACCAGTGTCACCTTTTTCGCCCTTCAGGCTTTCAATCCACTCAGTCTCTGTTGCAGCTGTAGTCAAACCGGCAAACTTTGCGATCTCATAGGCAGACTTACCGTTTAAGCCATTCTGTCCAGCTGCGCCCGTCTCTCCCTTTTCTCCCTTGAGAGATTCCAGCCACTCCTGCTCAGACAAAGTTACTCCATTTGCCTGGGCAATCTCGTATGCAGACAAACCGACAGCGCCAGTTGCACCGGTATCACCCTTGTCGCCCTTTTGCCCTTGAACGCCAGTGGCACCAGTATCACCTTTTTCACCCTTCAGGCTCTCGATCCACTCTGCTTCTGTGGCAGCCGTGGTCTTTCCAAGCATCACTGCGATTTCATAAGCAGACAGCCCGTCCTCGCCCTTGGGTCCGGCAACGCCTGCTGTTCCAACCACCTTGCCCACATTGACGCTCTGGTTGTTGGAGAACACCAAAATCAGTTCGCCGGCATTATTGATGTCTACATTGGTGATGCTAACACCATCTTTACCGTTAGCACCGTCCTTACCATTCGCTCCGTCTTTACCGTTGGCACCATCCTTGCCGTCTGCGCCATCCTTACCGTTCACACCGTTAATGCCTTGCGCCTTGCCGATGTTCACAGTAGTATCGTCAGACAGTGTTAATACCAACTCTCCCTTTTCATTAAAAGAAGCAGTCTTTACACTGACAGAAGCACTATTGCTCAAGGATGCCAATGCGCTGTTCCACTCGGCTTCTGTACCTTTATATCCGTTTTCAACTGCAATCTCATAGGCAGACTTGCCGGACAGAGATTCCAGCCATTCCTGCAGTGTCCCCTCGTAGCCGTTTTCCACTGCAAGTTCGTAAGCAGACAGCCCATTTTCGACCTTCTGCATCTGTGCGTCCGTCTTGGCATCATGGACAGTAAGCGCAACAATGGTTGCAATACCTGCCATTAAAATGATTGTCAGAACAACACATAGCGTTTTTAACAACGCTGTCTTTCCTCTTGTGGTTTCTTTGTTTACCATTTTCCTACCTCCTGGGTGCTTTTCGCAGGCTTGCCGTACAACATAATCAGAATTATGTATATTTCCAGAATCGGATAAACAGACCAAACTGGTTACTATATCCATTTTTGGGCATAGAAATGTACACCCTCACTTGTTTTTTGCAAAAACAGTCAGCGAGGGTGTGTTTGTGCTGTCAATAATTTTCTTGTTTCAATATTTTTTGCGTTTCTTGCGTATGTACTACTTGATTTTTGCCGTTTGCAGATATATAATTATCCTGTATTTATGTACATATTTTGCCTTTTCGGGGCTTGCCGCACCACATAATTCTGATTATGTGGTTTTTCTTTTGGTCTACACTACCAATCCCAGGCGTTCAATCTTGCGACGATGCTCAATACCAGTGGTCATAATATAGATCCGAGTGGTGTTGATGGAACTGTGACCCAGGATGTCGGCCAGCTTGGCAATATCCTTTTCGATTCCGTAGAAAGTGCGGGCAAAAAGCTTCCGCAGATTATGGGGGAACACCTTGCTTGGCTTTACACTGGCAGTCTCGCACAGTTTCTTCATAGCGGACCAAATATTACTACGGTTCAAAGGTTTGCCGGTACGAGTAACGAATATCGTGCCGGTGATAATACCGTGCCGCTTGGCGTAATTCAATAAAATACTTTTCAGCTTGCCCGGAACGAGGATCGTCCGGGTTTTGTTTTTACAATCGACCGTGACTTCGCCACACTGGATTGCCTCCACCGTGAAGTATCGCAACTCTGAAACACGAATTCCTGTACCACATATGGTTTGAATCACCAAGTTTAACTGCTCGTTTTTCTTGGACGCATCCAGCAAACGCATATACTCCGCCTTGGTCAGCTCTTTGTCCTCGGTGCAGTAGGTCTGCTGTTGCATCCGAATGTTCTTCGACTTACAGTTGGATAACCCCAAAAAGTCCAGCAGGCTGTTCACACTGGCAAGCATAGAATTAATAGAGCGAACCGCAAAACCTCGCTCCACCAAATGTCTTTTCCAAGCAACAACTAATTCCTTTGTAATTTCGTTATCGTCTGCATAAACGCAGAACACTCGCACATCTCGCAGATATTTCTCCTGTGTCGCTGCACTCTTCTCCTCCCGATAAAGATAATTTGCAAATTCCTGAATTTCCTTATTTGATAGTTTCATAATGCTTCCTCCTTGATTTTGATAGTAATATTGTACCCAAAATCAAGCAGCAATGGAAAAACGCAAAATCCGCATGCCTGCCCTCACGCAAGTATGCGGACATATTTTTATATTCACCACCTCATATGCTTGCTTTTTTCGTAGTAATTATACGATAAGAATTATTAAAATGCAACGATTTGTTGCAGTATAATTTACGAAGAATACAAGTAAAAGGGGTGCATATTGTGAAGGACATTCTTTCAACTATCGCCAAATACCGCGAAGATAGAGGTTGGACTGAGTATCAGCTGGCTGAGCGTTCCGGTCTGCCCCAGTCTACTATCTCCTCCTGGTATCGCAAAAACATGGTTCCTACCATCCCCTCATTGGAAAAGATCTGCACAGCTTTTGGGATCACTTTGTCGCAGCTATTCACGGAAGACGATGAGGCTGTTTCTCTTACCGCTTCCCAAAAGAAGCTTCTGGAATGTTGGTCCAGACTTAGTGAGGAGCAGCAAAACGCTGTGTTCTTGCTAATAGAAAAAATGTGATCCTATAGAAACTAACCGAGAACTTAATATCAATTGACGAAAAGGTGTCACATCATGTGTGACACCTTTTTTGTATGCAAAACGCTATTCCCGTGAAGTTTTCTTGAAACTCAAATATGACCTCTCACATATTATTAATAAATCAGTCGAAAAAAGGCTTTTGGCCTGGATTTGAGCTGAAATTTTAATGTATGAGAGGTTTTTATATGAAAAACGCGACCAATTACGAAGAAACAAGAAAAAATTTGGAGGACAATATTAACCGCATTTTGAATGAGAAAGATCGGTCAGCGCGGTGGTTGAGTCTTAAAATTGAGAAAAACGCATGGTACATAACCCGTATACTGAACGGAAAGATTGATCCGTCCTTGCAGGTGATTTGTAAAATTGCAACAGTTCTGCGTGTGTCGGTAGCAGATCTTTTTACGGAAAAATAGGGTTAAAAAAGTTATGGGACCTGTCAGGTCCCACTTTGCCAAAACCTATTGCAATGTACGAAATGACTGTGCTATACTGACTACACCAAACTTTTATTTACGAAGGAGGAATTAAAATGACAAACGAAAAGTGCCGTTCCAAAAGAAGGTGTTTGCCTTCCTTGTTGCAAGGATTAAGCCCCCTTGTAATGATCGCAGAGTATGGAAAACCAACGAAGAAATATTCTGCTGACGAAAAACTTTCCTGCAGTGAAAGCAACGAGGAAACGCGTAGATAGCACTCATCCGGGGACGGATGGGTGCTTTTTCGTTTGTTGTCTGCTTAGTTTTTGTTACCTCAACTGAGGTTCAAAATATATTTTATATTTACGAAGGAGGAATTTAAATGAAAAACTATGAAAACAGGAAATGTGAAGGGTAATCAAAGATTGAAGCATTGAGCAAATGATTACCCGGTGTTTTGACCAAGGTGAGGATGCCGACAGTCAAAACAAAAACAATGTGAGCCAAAACTGTTTGGTTCACAGGCGCGATTCGTATGCGAGGCAAAGTGTGCCGGAAACCATACGAGAGACAGCTGTGCCCCGGACGGCTGAATGCGAAAAAGGGGCGGCGGACAGGGCTGATTACAGATCACGGTGATCTGACTGTCAACTGACAGCCGATGCTCTAAGGCTGCAGTAACTTCTGTACCCAAAAGGAATTTTGGTACAGAGGAAAAAGAGCTCCGGAATCGGTGGACGGAAAAGTTGCTGACGAAAATGCATTTCCACCGACGGCAAGGGTATCTGCCGAAGCTCGTGACGAAAATGAATGAGATGCCCACGACGTTTGAGAGTTCCGTCGTTAAATAAAATTGCTCAGACGGCAGCGCGACCGTCCCCCTTTTGTGGGAATTTCGCGAAGCGAATTGTTTCCGGGATTTAATCGCTACACTACAGAATGAAAATCCCCGCTGATCAGGTCTATCGTACCTGAACCGGATCACCGGCACTCGGCGCAGCGTCAGCAAAGGACTCTATGTTAGTGTCTTTTGCACCTCTTGGATGCAAGAGGATACGCTCGGCAAGTCGGAGATGATGATCCTTTCAAAATCTCTGATGAAGCCAAGTACTAACCTCTGTTCCCAATCGAATATCGCACCCCAAACTCTCTTTTCGATATGACAAATGACTATCCCTTCGAAATGAATATGACCTTCCTTTCGAAATGAGGATTTGCACCTGCGTGATAAAGCCATTCGGCTCTCTGCAAGTTGTCATTCGCCTTGGTGAATGACAAGCTGCAGGAAGCCGAATACGACAAGCACAGACTTCCAGTCGCAGGTGCCAGAGCTATCGTTTCGATATGATATATGACTGTCTTTTCGAAATGATTTATGACTCTCATTTCGAGAGCCGAGCCGTTTCTATCGGACGGTAGTCAGATAGAAACGGCTCGGAGACAAGGTCGGAGAGCCGTGATTAGCAGGGCATAATTCCCCGCGTCAAAATAGAATCAGTAAGAAACGAGAGTAGATGTCCCCCTTTTGACAGTGGGTGAATTATGCCCTGCGGACTATCATTTCGATATGATATATGACTATCCTTTCGAAATGACATATGACTGTCTCTTCGAGATGACATATAACTTTCTCTTCGAAATGACATATCCACTATCGTTTCGAAAGTCTTATAGATTAATCATAGGTTAATCTCAGATAATCCTTTCTCTACCAACTGTCCCTTAAAGATGACTATATGGAGATTGACTGTCCTTTTGAAAGAATCTATGACTATCGTTTCGAAATGATATTTCGAAAGCTAACTATCATTTGGCACGCTCTTGGCGTGCGAGGGTTCTTGCCGATTGAATTCCTGACCAGATTCGATCGGCAAGAACCGCGACAAAAATTTTCGTACGCAAAACCGTTTTCGTCAGCGAGGAACTCTAAAATTTTCGTGACGAAAATGACCCCTAAGATCTCAATTTTCGTTCAGAGATTTTTTCGCAGTGGAGGTCCCTACGCTGCGTGAAAATAAAAAAATACAAATGAAAGGAGGGGTTGCTTATGAGTCACAAGCGCCCCAACCCCGCAAGGGTCTACGCACCGCCCGGTGCAAACACTACAATTCCGGAGAATCTTCCCCCTCCCGGGGTAATCAATCCGGGACTGGTCAAGAATCTACTGGAACAGGTCACGTCGATCTACAAGCACAGTAATGAGAAGAGTTTCAAGACCAGAGTTCGGTACTATGAAGCAGCAAAAAGATTCTGCTGTTTCTTAGCCGCCCGTTTTCGTCTTGAGAAATTCAAGAATGTGGACGACAGACATTTTCGTGCCTATGCAGAGCATCTGAAGAAGATCGGTGCATCGCCCGCAACCATCCAGGCAGAGCTGGCAGGCATACGGTTTTTCTACAGATTGTCCGGTGGCAAGAACAAGCTGTCTGAAAACAGAAGTCTGAATCTTCCAAAGAGAGCTGTGGGTACGGAGAATCGTGCCTGGCTCCCCGAGGAAAAGGAGAAAGCAGTTGCCATTGCTACGAGAATGGGCAGAACTGATGTTGTGATTGCGATTGATCTGGCTTATGAGTTAGGCTTAAGAGTGGAAGAAATCTGCGTCACAAGGGTTGAGTATTTGATATCCGCGAGGAATACCGGCATTTTCGTTGTTCCCAAAGGCAAAGGAGGTCAGAGACGTGCCATCAAGTTAAATCCGATGCAAAGAGCAATGATCTCCAAGTATGTGGACTACGCCAAGGCCATGGGCTTACAGCCCGGTGATTATCTGATCTCGGACAGCGAAAAGCACGGTGTGAAGATGGAGATCAAATCTCTGCAGAATTGGATGAGCCACAACAGAGAGAAGTTTATGGTCAAGGATCGTGACAAGATCGTAGAAGCAGATAAGAAGAAAAGACACGCCACCATCTCCTGGCACGGACTTCGCCACAGCTACGCACAGAAGACCTATGCAGAGGCATTGAAAGTGAAACCCAAGCAAGCGGAAAAGATCGTTAGCGAGAATCTCGGGCATCATCGATGCAAGGTAACGAGGATTTATCTGGCCGAGGTAAAGGTCAAGAAGTCCAAGTAACACACCCCATTTTTTGTTTTTTTATAGTTAAGAAGGAGTTTTTCAAAATGAAAATAACATCCCCTGATATGCGGGACTGATATATAAGGAAATACCAGGGACCAATGAAACAAGGGCGGTGGCACCCGTCACCGCCCGTAAGGAGAAAATTATGATGAATTTGAACTTGCCCGCCTCCGGCAGAAACGGAGGCAACGAAATTTAGGAGGTAACTATCTATGACGGATAGAATCGTATCAATCATTTATGAAGCCGCAGAGACTGCCTCCTTGCTGTTGCATACGGCGAGGAGGATGTAGTATGACCCTACAAGAGAAACTGCAAAAATATCCCCCGGTCCTTTCTGTGAAAGACCTGGAGGACATCCTGCGAATCAGCCATAACACGGCATATGCCTTAGTGCGCTCCGGACAGATCCACAGTGTTCGCACAGGTCGAAGCTACCGAATACCCATAAATGCAGTAGTTGACTACATGAAAAAGAACTAATTTCATTGCGGATTTGCCGCATTCATGGTATAATATTGGTGTACCTGCTATGCGGCAACGAAAGGAGTAATATTTATGCCGCAAAGCAAAAACAAGAAAAATAATAAAGCAGCTTCCGGGATGGGAACCATCCGCAAGAAGACCGTCTGCAAAGGCGGCAAGCAGTACGAATACTGGGAAGCCAGATACACCGTCGGCTTTGATCCCGGCACCGGAAAGCAGGTTCAAAAATCTGTCAGCGGTAAGACACAGAAAGAGGTTGCGCAGAAGCTGAAGGAACTGACTGCCGCTCTGGATGCAGGCACCTACATCGCACCGAGCAAGGTGACGGTTGGACAATGGCTGGATGTTTGGCAGGAGGATTATCTGGTCAATGTGAGGCCTTCCACTGTCACATCCTACGAAGCCACCATCCGCAATCACATCAAACCGAGGATCGGCGCGATTCGTTTGGAGGCTCTGACCACCCAAGACATTCAGAATTTCTACAACAGTCTGCGGTCACCCTCGGAGAATCGGAAAGCACTGTCTGCTAAGACCATCAAGAACATCCACGGAATTCTCCATCATGCGTTGCAGCAGGCCATGCTCAACAATTACATTCGTGCCAACCCCTCGAATTCCTGTGTCATTCCCAGGGCAACCAAGAAGAAAGTCAAACCGCTGAATGAGTATCAGATTGCAGACTTCCTGAAGGCGATCAAAGGACACAAGTACGAGAATATATTTTTGGTTGCCCTGTTCACCGGAATCCGGCAAGGCGAGGTCTGTGGCCTGCAATGGGAGTGTGTGGACTTTGATGATGGCACGATCCTTATTGACAAACAGCTGCAGAGCCTGCGTGCCACGACCCGGGGTGACAGTGAAAAGTATACCTTAGTTCCCACCAAGAATGGCAAGGAGAGAACGATCACTGCCGCGCCCTATGTGATAGAACTGCTCTGGAAAACAAAGCAAAGCCAAAATGCCAACAGAAAACTCTGGGGCAACGCATTCCAGGAAAATGATCTGGTCTTTACCGATGATCTCGGCAACAGGATTACGCCCCAGGCACTATACCGGGCGTTCAAAATCATTGTGACAGAATCGGGAATGCCTATGGTTCGTTTTCATGATCTTCGCCACTCTTATGCCGTTATTTCTCTGAAATCCGGTGATGATGTAAAGACTGTCCAGGAAAATTTAGGCCATGCAACCGCTGCTTTTACCTTGGATGTGTACGGTCATGTGACGGAAAAGATGAAAAAAGACAGTGCAAACCGTATGGAAGCATTTATAAAGTCCGTGAGCCAATAAGGGAAAACGTAAGGGAAAATAAAAATTCGCCCTTGAAAATCTGAACATTTCAAGTCTTAAAAGCAGCAAAAAGCAAAAAGAAACCCCAGAATTCCGAAGAATTCTGGGTGATTTCAATGGCAGAGGATGAGGGATTCGAACCCCCGCAAACGGAGTCAGAGTCCGGTGTGCTACCGTTACACTAATCCTCTATCGCACGGACAAATGTTATTATACGCAAATCCCGAGAAAAGTCAAGAAAATTTTTCTTGTTTTACGAATATTTTTCCCTCCGGATTATTCCCCTTCCCAAGGGAAAGGCTTCCCTTTCAAAACCCATTTGCGCAGATAGGAAAAAGTCGCTTTCTCCCCTCGATCCCGGAGCATTCCCAACAGAAAATCCAGCTCTTGCCGGGTCTGTGGGTGCATACGAGATTTTTCCACGCTTTTATCAAAATATGCATAGGCAGATCCATCTGTATAGTTTTTCCCTTGGTATGTCTTACAGGCCGCCACCCGATCCATCACCATCTCAACCAGATACCGTCTGGGCATAGCCAGTGGCTCGTAGACGCGAGTCTGCAAATTCATATCCGTCCAATACTCATAATGATGCCGGTTTCTGCCTTTGTGATGCATCCACGACTCGCTATAGCCTTTGGCCTCTCGCTCAGCACTGTTGGGACTGCGGACACCCTGGTAATACCGGGCACCGTTGAGAAATTCCGTGGGAGCATACTTGGACAGATCGTGGGTCAGACCCTGCCAGATCAATCCCACCCGAAAGCATCCGCCCATCACTAAAAAGCGATGCTTTGTGATGGTCTTAAAATGCTGCCACAGTTTCATAGAACACGCCTCCCCTCGACCCGTTTATTATACCCGCATTTTTTACCAATTGCAAGGGAAAGGAACCGTAATCCAAGTACCCATTATAAAAACTCACCGGAACAGCAAAACGCTCGACCGGGCAGGTCAAGCGTTTTGCTTTTATAAGATTCTGTTTCCATTCAGTTTGCCTGATGGTTCTTGAAAAAAGCCACCACCACAGCGCCGGGCCCCGCGTGGGTGCCGATCACGCTGCCGACAGTGGTGTAGTGCACTTGCTCCAGATTGCCCTCCCAGATGCGACGGCTGTCTTCGATATATTTCAGCAGGAGCGCATCGGAGATTCCGCTGTAACCCAGCAAAACCGGTTTGCTGTAGTCAATGCCGCCGGCCTTATCGATCTGCTGCACCAGCAGGTTGTTACCCATCTTAGAGCCACGGGCCTTGCCCAGCATTTGGATCTCTCCGTCAATCACGGAAAGAACAGGCTTGATATTCAACACGCCGCCGGCAAAGGCCACCGTTTTTGAAATGCGGCCGCCTTTTTTCAGATACTCCAGCGTGTCCACCAGTGCAACCACCACGATATTTTTCTTTTCTTCTTCCAGCACAGTCGCAATTTCTTCCGCGCTCTTTCCTGCATCCAAAAGGTTAATTGCCAATTCTACCAGAATTCCGCTGCCCATCGCCGCGCTGCCGCTGTCCACAATGTAGATATTTTCATAATCCTCTGCGGCGATTACAGCGCTTTGATAGGTACCGGAAAATTTAGACGCAAGGGTGATCACCACCGCCGATTCTCCAGCCTGCTTGGCTTTTTCAAATTCCCGGATAAACGCCTCAGGGGTGGCCTGGCTTGTGGTAGGCAATGTATCGCATTCGATCAGTTTTTCATAAAAGGTCTGATGATCTATGGTAACACCATCAATATACTCCTCTTCTCCGAAGTTCACAGTGAGGGGTACGGTATGCACACGGCTCCGAAATTCCGGCAGCAGGTCTGCTGTGGAATCTACAATAATTCTTGCTATCATAATATATGCTCCTTATTTTCTCCGGTCTTTGAAACCGTCTCCAGACTCTGGCTGATGATGGATAGGCTGCGATAAAACGCTAACCGCTCCTCCTCAGTGAGGCCGCCGCTGACCGCATCCAGAACTCCGTCGATCTTGTCCGCAATCTGTTTGCCTACCAATTTCCCCTTAGGGGTCAGCATTAGGGGGCTTCTATAACTTTTGGCATTCCTGGATTTACAGGTAAGATACCCATTCTTTTTCAGATAATCCAGCGCACGAGAAATGGTTGCCTTATCTTCTTCACACCGTTCACACAGATCGGTAGCCGTTGCACCTTGATTGATATAAAGATAATACAGGCAGGAAACGTGGGCGCTTCTCAAATTGTAGTCCGCCATTTCTTGATTTTTGATCTTGCGGATATTGCGGCTGATCCGGTTGATTAATACCGTGAAAGTTTCAAATCGCTCTTCCATATAAACACCTCCCGTCAACTTGTTGATTTCTCAACAAGCAAGAGAATAACACACACTTGTTGAAATGTCAACAAGAAAGAAACAGAACAGGCAGGGAGACCCCATCTCCCTGCCTGTCATTTTCGTTCAAACTACAATGCACGCTGCACCGCCTGTGAAATTATTTGCGCAAGGCTTTGCGAAGCACAGGGGTGATCAGCAACGCTACCCCACCGCCCACCAGCGCAGTGAACAACTGCGGCCAAGAGAATGTTGCAGGCAGCGCTGTGAGCATCGGCGGTTTCATCGCACCGGAGGTCAGCAATCCTTCTGCAAACACACCGCAGATCAGCCAGGCAACGATGGCATACATTGCAGCAAATTTCGCCGCAGCCGCACTTACCCACCCAATGACTTGGCGGACAATTTTCTTACTACTTCTGCCTGCGATCGAATACAGAAGAACTACAAACACCGTGTTACCCACCATAATGGCAGGCACTGTCAGAATCTGAGGGGCGATCCCCAACAGATATGCCAGCACCGGAGAGATAACCGCCACCGTAATACCGCTATAAAGACCGGCCACCAGCACCGTAACCGCCAAAACTGCATTCACAAAAGAACCGGTAACCAGCTGACCCAAGGGTTTGGTCAGCGCCTGCAGCGTTACAAGCAACGCCAGCATAACCGCAGTTTCTGTGATCCAACGAATTTTCCTACGCATACCTTCCGCTCCTTTGTTTACGCCCGTCCCGGCATAAATCTGCCGCAGACAGGAATCCAAATCATATTTTCCGCAAAACTGCCGTCATTATAACAGATTCTTCTTAAAAAAGCCAGAGCGATTCCGGTAAGTCTTTTGTGTTGTAGGAAATGGGTTTCCCGCATAAACGGGAGGCGAAACGCCTCCCCTACATTCAAAATAAGGTTTTAATCCAATAAATCAAGCCATACACAACGCTGGCAGACACACCGTAGACGATGACAGGGCCGGCGATTGTGAACATCTTCGCGCCCACGCCGAGGATGAAGCCTTCTGTCTTATATTCTACCGCGGGGGCGGCGATGGCGTTGGCAAAACCGGTGATAGGTACCAGTGTGCCGGCTCCGGCGAATTTGGCAATATCATCGTAGACACTTAGCCCCGTCAGCAACGCCGATAGCGCCACCAGTGTGATGGACACAGTGGTGCCCGCCTGCTCCTTTTCCAGGCCCAGCGCCTGATATCCGTTCAACAGCGCCTGTCCGATACAGCAGATCAATCCTCCCACCAGAAATGCCAGCAGGCAGTCCTTCCCTATGGGAGATTTGGGTGCCATATTCTGCACCAGTTTTCCGTATTCCTTTTCCGTCATAAAAAACACCTCCCGGGGATAGGTTTTCCCGGGAGGTAATTTTTATGCATTAACGCAAGAAAATCAGATTGCTGTCGGTCATAAAGTTGCCCAAGCTGTAGGTGATCAGCACATCGGTGAAACCCTCCGCCTCCACCAATTCAGAAATGGGATTTTTGTAGTATCGCAAGTCTACCAGCACCACAGATTCATAGGAATGCGCCAAAAATGTGCCCAGACAGTTAGCATAGGAGTCTCGGATCACCAGGAGTTTCCCCTTGCCTTCCGCTGCGGGATTCTCGATCCGCACCAGAGAGTGGTTGCCGTCCAAATAGACGGTGTACTTATCCAGTTCTTCCAACCGATCCCGGTAGAACAGAGACCTGCTGACCGCTTCCGATTCCCCATTGGTCACAGTGAAATCGCCACCTGCATTCCACAGCTCCACATTTTCCCCCTTTGTCAGCCACAGGCCGCTGCGAGAGTATGTGGATCCATAGAAGCCGTCATAGGACTCTACTGTAAAAGCATCCCGGGTCAGATAATCCCGCCCCAACTGCTCCATATAAGTCTTATAAGCGGCATAGGCACCCAAGCTGGTCCAATGGTGGTCTGTGCGATAGAACAACGCCCCCGGATCCTGAACCTCCGTAAAGGCCGCGATCAGATCCACCGTATTCACGTTTTCCCCCGCCAAGCCATAGATGTCCCTAATGATTTGGGAATCGTTGTAGGGGTTTGCCAGACCCTGGATGGTATCCTCCAGGCAGAAACCGGCAGAGGGAACCAGCATCATATCCACCGGCTGACCGATGGTTTCAGCGAAATTGTTGATGATTTCCACTTTGGATTGTGCAGCTACCGGATCCCAACGCACCGGTGGTTCTACCAACCGGCTACCCTCCGCCCGGTAGACCTCCTTGGTCACCTGTCGGTTGGAAAGCAGATCATAGTAAGCAGACAGACCCACAAAGAAATCCCGTCCCGGCACGTGGTCGGCCAGATAGGTTTCCACCTCTTCTCCGAACTGACCGGAGGCCAAATTCTGCCAAGTCAAGCGAGGGGCTTCTGCCAGATAACGCTTTTCTTTTTCAGAAAAATCTTGCCGGGGCAGCGCCAAGAACAGCAACAGCACCGAAACAAGAAAACCGCAGAAAAGAGAACAGAGCAAAATATCTGATTTTTTCGTTTTCATATGCCCCCTCCTTTAGAAACGGAAATAGATAAACGGGTTGTAGCTCTGGCTGACCAATGCAGCCACACACAGGAGCATCAGCACAGCGCATACGCCGATGGCCGCATACTGACCCCAGGACTTCTCCCGAATCTTTCTGTAAGCGAGCACGCCTGCAGGGGTTGCCGCAATGGCGCTGACCAACATAAGCGGCAGGTATGCCAGAATATGGTTTATGCCCGTCACCGGCGTTGCCGACAGGGAGAAAGCTTTGGCAAGGAAGTTGCCCAGCGCGCCCATATCCTCAAAATAGAACAAACTCCAACCCAGCAGAACGATAACCATCGTGTACAGGTGGTTAACTACCGCAGGTGTCTTCTTCAGCACCTTCAGCAGCACAACCTTTTCCAAAATCAGCAGGATTCCGTAGTACAGACCCCACAGCAGGAAGTTCCAGCTGGCGCCGTGCCACAGGCCCGTCAGACCCCATACGATCAGCAGATTCAGGATCTGCCGCTTGATACCCTTGCGGTTACCGCCCAAAGGAATGTACACATACTCCCGGAACCAGGTGGATAGAGAAATGTGCCAGCGCCGCCAGAATTCCGTGACGCTCTTGGAAATGTAGGGATAGTCGAAATTGATCAGGAACTCAAAGCCCAACATTCTGCCAAGGCCAATTGCCATATCCGAGTAGCCGGAGAAGTCAAAATACAGTTGCAGGGCGTAGGCCGCCATACCCACCCAAGCACCCAGTGTGCCGGGCTGAGCCTGCAACTCCTGCCACAAAGCACCCATTTGGTTGGCCAGCAGCACCTTTTTTGCCAAACCAACGACGAACATCCGGATGCCGGATGCAAACTTCGTCATATTCTCCCGGCGGCTTTGCAGCTGCTGGGCAACATCGGCGTACCGCACGATCGGGCCGGCGATCAGCTGAGGAAACAGCGTCACATAGGTGCCAAAGGTAATGGGGTTCTTCTGCACCGGAGCATCATCCCGATAGACATCGATGATGTAGCTCATCGACTGAAATACATAGAAAGAGATGCCGATTGGTAGGGTAATTTCCGGCACTTTCACCGCGGAAAGGAACGGCAACACCGCCTGTAGGCTTTCCATCACGAAGCCGGCGTACTTGAAAAAGCCCAAAATTAACAGGTTTGCGGCTATGCCTGCAGCCAGCACTGCCTTAGCACTTTTTTGCTGCGCTTTCCGCTTCCAAACCCACGCGCCAAACACATAGTTAAGCAAAATGGTAGCAACCATCAGCACCACATATACCGGTTCGCCCCAGCCGTAGAAGATCAGGCTCACCACAAACAGGGTTAGATTCCGCAGCTTCCGGGGAGACAGGTAGTACAGCATCAGTACGATCGGCAGATAAAAATATAAGAAAACATTGCTGGAAAACAGCACAGATGATTCCTCCTATAGCGCGCGTCAGCCTTTTCCGATGCCGAACCGGCAGAGGAAAAGGCTGCACACGGTTTACTGATCGCTTATTTTAGAACACGTTCGCCATTGCTTCCGAGTCGGGAGACACAAACAACGCGATAAAATTCCCTTTTTGCACCAGCTGCGCTTTCTCAACCACAGCATACTGCTGGGGAGAGTACTCTTTGCTCTCCTCGCCCTTTTTCTGCAGGCGTTTGTTTGCCAGCTCCATCAGCCGGCTGGCAGCAGCTTCGTCTGTCGCTTCCAGCAGCCAGATCTCATCGGTCCGCAGGCTGTCGGCACAAATGGCTACCACCGCCTGTTTCACATCCTCCTGGCGGATGCCGCAGTAGTCCAACATCATACCCGCGTCCAATTTCAGCATTTCGGGCATTTGCACGGTCTGCTGCACTTTCTCATACATCTGCGTCATATCTGTGACGGTAGGGGTGTCGTTCTTCCCTGCCGGTTCATTTCCGCAGGCCGCCAGCGACAGCGCTGTCAGCAGTGCGAGGCAAAACACAATCATTCTTTTCATAGTATCTCCTCTCACAGACCCAAGTGGTCTTTCAGAATATCCAGCCACAGCTTGCAGGCTGCGTCGGTAAAGTGCACATAGGCATCCGAGCAGTACTTCTCAGCCAGGCCGTTATTGGAGTCCTTGAAATACGGTGCCAGGTTAATAAACTCACAGCCGTTGGCGCTGGCAAATTCCGCCAGACGCACATTATAGGCGTCCATATTCTTGTTGTTTAGGTCGCCGATCTGGCCGGCAGTGTAAATGGGTGTACCGGACTGAATATAGATAGCAATATCCGGGTTTTTGCTGCGAATATTATCCACCAGCTTGGCCCAGTTTTCCATCGTCTTGTTGATGCCCCACAGAGCAATATCGTTCATACCCAGCTGGATAAACACCTTTTTCGCGCCGCAGGCTGCCAGCGCATCTTGAGGTGTCATATCCTGTCCCTGATAGCTCAAATACATCGAATTATGCACTGCGTGGGAAACAGAATAGCTGCCCTGGCACAGGAAGGTTACCTTTCCCATACGGCCGGTAGCCATATGGTAGTTACGCAGCTTCAGTGTTACCGAGTCGCCGATGAAGGCTGCATCGGACAGGAACTCTGCCAGTGCTGCGTAGTCTCCATCAGAGGCCGGAGGATCTGCCACTGCAGGAGGAACCTGGGTAGGCTCTGTGGGCTGGGGTACGGGGGTATAATAGGTCTCCTCGGTGGGATCCAGCGTGCGGTCTTCAGTAGGTTCCTCGGTGGGTTCTTCCGTAGGTTCTTCTGTGGATTCTTCGGTGGGATCCTCAGTAGATTCTTCCGTGGGATCTTCAGAAGGCTCTGTATCGGTAGCATCCGTTGCGTCGGTAGCATCTGTTACCTCAGAAGCATCCGTTTCCTGTGTTCCGGTAGAGCCGTCGGTTTGGGATGCCGTAGTATCGCTGGGTTCTGTAGCATTATCTTTGCCGCAACCTACCAGCAGCAAGCTGATCACCAACAGCAGGCAGACAAGTACATTCCATATCATTTTCATAGGATTCCCTCCCAGTATCTTTTTATCTGTTTTATTATAGTGGTTGTCTTGGTTTTTTTCAACATATTTCTTTCTTTTGCAACATAAAGCGGTGCGTTCTTCAGAACGCACCGCTCATATTATACCGCACCTTTTCCGGTCAATACCACCCGGATGGTCATAAGTATGATTTTTAGGTCTGTCCACAGACTTCTTTCCCGAATGTACCGCATATCCTCTTCCACCCACTGGTCAAAATTGTGATTATCGCTGCGACCACAGCACTCGTGATAGCAGGCAAGGCCGGTCTTCACATCCAGCCGGTGCCGCTGATAAGGTGTGTACTCCGCTACCTCCCGGGGCAGGGGAGGACGGGGTCCGATGATGGTCATATCGCCCTTGATGATGTTCACCAGCTGGGGCAATTCATCTATACTGGTTTTGCGGATAAACTTGCCGATCTTGGTGATTCTGGGATCATCTGCGATCTTAAAGGCAGGGCCTTCCATCTCGTTTTGATCCATCAGCTGATCCAGCATCTGGTCGGCATTTACACACATAGAGCGGAATTTGTACATACCAAACTCTTTGCCGTTTTTGGTCAGCCGCGTCTGTTTATAGATGGGCGAACCGCCGTCGTGGGCTTTGATGGCGATGGCCACCACCAAAAGCAGGGGACTTAATACGATCAGTGCAAAAACACTTAAAATCAGATCAAAAAAACGTTTAAAAAAATCATATACAGGCTTGGGTTTTGTACCCTCATAAACTCTTTCTGCTACCGTCTGCATATTTATTTCTCCTATGTTTCTTCTTTTTCTTATGCATTTGACCCCATTATACCAATATTGCCGCTGTTTTGCAAGTCCATTTTCTGTCATCATAACCATAGGCTGCAAAAACCGCAGGCGCACCCAAAGGTGCGCCTGCGAAATCGTTATTTTTCTGGGAACAGCTGCTCCATCGCCGCACGGGCGGCATCTTGCTCAGCCCGCTTTTTGCTGGAACCTGCACCCTTGCCCACAACCTTGCCATTGAGGAATACTTCCACAAAAAACTGCTTGTCGTGATCCGGGCCGTCCTCACCTACCAGTGTATAACTGAGCTGCTGATTTTTCTTCTGCTGCACCAGTTCCTGCAGAGCGGTCTTATAGTCCTGATTCTGCAGCCGTTCGGAAGGCACATTGGTCAGAATAAATCGCAGGATGATCCCTTCCGCTGCGGCCATTCCGCCGTCCAGGAAGCTGGCTGCGATCACTGATTCCATCGCATCCGCCAGAATGGATGCCCGGTTTCTGCCGCCGCCCTGTTCTTCACCGTGACCCAGCAGCAGATGCTTTCCCAGATCCACCTTAGCGGCAACCTTGGCCAAGCTGGTTTCACAGACCATATCCGCACGCATTCTTGTCAGCTCACCCTCCGGGCGATCGGGAAAGTTTCGGTACAAATGCTCCGCCACCACCATACCCAGAATGGAATCCCCCAGAAACTCCAGCCGCTCATTGCTGCGCAAGCTGTTATGCCAGCGCTCATTGGCATAGGAGGAATGGGTTAGGGCATTTTGCAGCAGCGTGATATTATGAAACCGATAGCCGATAGCCGCTTCCAGATCCTTAATCATCCGAATTCTCCTCTTTTGCCAATGCCTGCAGACTTTGCTCGAGTTCTGCGGAAAAATCGTTCTTTGCCGCATCCACGGCCTGACGGACAGCGTGATAGAAGGCCACATCGTCAGAAGAACCGTGAGCCTTGATCACCGGCTTGCGAATACCCAAAAACTGCGTGCCGCCGGTGAGCCGATAGTCCAGAAGGCCGGTGATATGCCGGATGCCGGACTTGCAGAACAGGGCGCCCAGCATTGTCAGCACATTTTTCTTAAACATCCGCTTCAGCAAGCTTCCCATAAACATCGCCGTGCCCTCAATAGACTTGAGCAATACATTGCCGGAGAAGCCATCGCAGACCACCACATCCACCATTCCCAAGGGCACATCCCGCGCCTCGGCATTGCCTATAAAGTTGATAAGGCCCTTGTTGTGGGCATCGGTCAGAAGGGCATAAGCCACCTTCTGCAGCGGTGTACCCTTGGTATCCTCCGCACCGATGTTCAGTAGACCCACCTTGGGATTTTCCACCCCTAAGTACTTTTTGGCATACAGCGAGCCAATCACGCCGAACTGCAGCAAAAACTCCGAACTGCACTCAGCATTGGCGCCGCAATCCAAAATCACCGTCTTGCCCCCTGCTTTATTGGGAACAACAGGACCCATCGCAGCCCGGCGGATGCCCTTGACCCGCTTGACGATCAAAGTTGCGCCGGTAAGCAGCGCGCCGGTGGAGCCGGCGGAGATAAAAGCATCTCCCTGACCATCTGATAGCATTTTCAGACCCAGCATCATAGAGGAGTCCTTATGCTTTCTCACCGCGGCGGTGGGATCCTCATGAATATCCACTACATCCTCGGCGTTAACCAGTTCCACGCCCTGAGGCAAATTATCAATGCCGTTGTCACTGAGCGCCTTCAAAATCTCTGCGCCGCGACCAACCAATGTGATCTGGACACCAAAATCCTTGGCTGCCCGGACAGCACCCAAAACCGGTGCCAAAGGCGCATTGTCGCCGCCCATTGCGTCAAGAATAATCTTCATTGCCGCACCTCTTTCTCTTATAAACCTGCCTGTACCATTTCCTCAATGATCGCCAAAGAGCGATTGGCAATGGCCAGATTTTTTTCTGCTTTCTTCCGGATCCGTTGCTCCAAGGGCGCTACGATGCTGAAATTCACATTCATAGGCTGGAAATTTTCGATCCGTTCATCGCTGATATACAGACCCAGCGCGCCGATAGCCGTCTCCTTGGGGAAATCGGGCACTTCCCTGCCCTGCACCTTGGCCGCCATAGCGATGCTGGCCAACATACCGGACGCAGCGCTTTCCACATACCCCTCCACGCCGGTCATCTGCCCGGCAAAGGCAACCAGAGGATCGCGGCGGTCGGCATAGTACCGATCCAGCAGCTTGGGGCTCTGCAGGAAGGTATTCTGGTGCATCACACCGTAGCGGACAAACTCCGCATTCTTCAGTGCTGGGATCATAGAGAACACCCGCTTTTGCTCACCAAACTTCAAATGGGTCTGGAAACCCACCAGATTGTACACGCTCTTGGCGGCATTGTCCTGCCGCAGCTGGACCACCGCGTAGGGCTCCTTGCCGGTCTTGGGATCTACCAAACCCACCGGCTTTAACGGGCCGTAGCGCAAGGTATCCTGACCCCGACGGGCCATCACCTCCACCGGCATACAGCCTTCAAAGACCCGCTTGTCTTCAAAGCCGTGAACCTCCGCTTCTTCGGCGGAGATCAATTCCTTCAGAAATGCCTCATACTGCTCCTTGTTCATGGCGCAGTTTACATAATCCGGCGTTCCCCGATCATACCGGCTCTGCCACCAAGCTTCCTCCATATCCACAGACTCTGCGGTCACCAGCGGCGCCGCCGCATCAAAGAAATGCAGATAGCCGGTACCGAAGTACTCGCCGATAGCCTTGGACATATCGTCGGAGGTCAGTGGGCCTGTGGCGATAATCACAGGGCCTTCCGGCACCTGGGTGATCTCCTCCGCCACCACGGTAATATTGGGATGATTGCGGGTCTTCTCCGTAACCAAATCGGAAAATCCCTGCCGATCCACCGCCAGACAGCCGCCTGCCTCCACGCGGGTGGCATCGGCGCAGGCGATGATCAGGCTACCCAGCCGGCGCATCTCCTCTTTTAGAAGACCTACAGCGTTTTCCAGCTTATCGCCCCGCAGGGAATTGGAGCAAACCAGTTCGGCAAAGGTATCCACGTGGTGAGCAGGACTCTTCTTGTGGGGCTTCATCTCATAAAGCACCACCGAGATGCCCCGCTGCGCCAGCTGCCAGGCCGCTTCCGCGCCGGCAAGACCGGCACCGATGACTTTTACAGTTGCCACGGTTATGCCTCCTTGCTCTTGGCGGTCTTCTTTGCCGCGGTTTTTTTCTTGGTTGTTTTTTTTGCCGTCTTCTTGGCGGCAGGCTTACTCTCCGGCGCTGCGCCTTCAGGCAGCACCTCGCCGGGTTCTGCGGTGCTTACAGACTTCTTCTTATAGTAACCCCGCTTATCCTCCGGCAGGAAGTTCTCGCAAGCTCCATTTACACAGAAAGGCTTGTTCCGACCCCGACCGGACTTCTTGAACATGGTCTGTCCGCACTTGGGACAATCCTCCGCTGTGGGGATATCCCAAGTCATAAATCCGCAATCCGCGCCCCGCTCGCAAGCATAGTAAGCATAGCCCCGCTTGGATTTGCGCTTGAGGATGGTGCTGCCGCACTTGGGGCAGCGACCGGGCATCTTCTCCACGATGGGTTTGGTGTTGGTGCAGGTGGGGAAACCGGGACAAGCCAGGAATTTGCCGAACCGACCGATCTTCACCACCATATTTCTGCCACAGATCTCGCAGATCTCCTCAGTGACCTCCTCGGGCACTTTCAAACGGACACCCTCCAGGGCAGACTCCGCCTCTACCATTTCCTTGTGGAAACCTTTATAGAAATCGGCAAGGACAGCTTTCCATTCCTGGTTGCCTGCCTCCACCTCGTCCAGCCGGGTCTCCATATTGGCGGTAAACTCCGCGTCGATGATATCCGTGAACCGCTCCATCATCAGGCTGTTGACCACCTCGCCCAGGGCTGTAGGCTGCAGGCGCTTGTCTACCTTATTGACATACTCTCTGTCCTGAATGGTGGACACGATGGTGGCATAGGTGGAGGGACGGCCAACACCCTTTTCCTCCATCGCCTTCACAAGGCTTGCCTCGGTATACCGGGCGGGAGGCTGGGTGAAATGCTGTTCCTGCTTCAACTCTGTCATATTCGCAAGCTCACCCTCCTGCAGATCTGGCAGGGGGCTGCCCACGGCCTCGACCTCCTCATCCCGCCCCTCTTCATAGACGGCCAGGAATCCGGAGAACTTGACGCTCTGGTGGGTGGAGCGGAACATATGACCGGCGCACATCGTGTCGATGGTCACAGTATCATAAACGGCGCTTGCCATCTGGGTTGCCAAGAAACGGCTCCAGATCAGCTTATACAACCGATACTGCTCCCGGGTCAGGCTGCTTTGAATCCGTTCCGGATCCAGCTCCACGTGGGTGGGACGGATGGCCTCGTGGGCATCCTGGGCGCTGGATTTGGTCTTAAAGGTATGGAATTTACCATAATAATAATCTTTTCCGTACCGGGTCTTAATAAAGTCTGCTGCAGCGGCCATAGCCTCATCGGACAGCCGCAGAGAATCGGTACGCATATAAGTGATCAGACCCAAAGTGCCCTCGCCGGCCACATCCACGCCCTCATAGAGCTGCTGGGCAACGGCCATGGTGCGCTTGGGGGTCATATTCAGCTTCCGGGACGCCTCCTGCTGCAAGGTAGAGGTGGTAAAAGGAGGCGCGGCGGTACGCTTTTTATCGGCTCTCTTCACACCGGTAACAGTAAAGGTCTTGCCGGTAATGTCGACAATGATCTGCTGAACCTGCTCCTGGGTTTCCAGCTCACGCTTTTTATCCTCTCCGTGATAACGGGCAAGGAACATACCAGGCTTACCAATCCGGCTGAGTTTCACATCCAATGACCAGTATTCTTTGGGAATAAAGGCGCGGATCTCATTTTCTCTGTCCACCACAAACCGGGTGGCAACCGATTGGACTCTGCCTGCTGACAGACCGCGGCGAACCTTCTTCCACAACAGCGGTGAAAGCTGATAGCCTACGATTCTGTCCAGAATCCGGCGTGCCTGTTGGGCATCCACCAGACACTGGTCAATGGCTCTGGGATTGGCAATAGATTCTTTGACTACCTTCTGGGTGATCTCGTTAAAGGTGACTCTGCGAGTCTTCTCCTCCGGCAACGCCAGCAATTCTTTCAGATGCCAGGAGATCGCTTCACCCTCTCGGTCCGGGTCAGTTGCCAGATATACCATATCCGCCTTTCTGGCTGCCTTGCGCAGATCGTCAATGATCTCGCTTTTGGCGCTCAAGGCGATATACTCCGGGTCAAAACTGTCCAGATTCACACCCATCGTGCTCTTTGGCAGATCCCGCAGGTGGCCCATACTGGCCTTGACAGTATACTCCGGACCTAAATATTTGGATATCGTCTTCGCCTTGGAGGGCGACTCCACGATGACAAGATTGGAACTCATAGTTTCCTCCGCTGTTGATTATTTCAAGCTGACCCGACCGCCGGGATGCTTCAAAACCAAACCCTTTACGGTAAGCACAGTCAGCACTGACAGCACCCGCCCCGACGGCAATTGCGCCCGGGCAATGATATCTGCCGGCTCCTGTGGATGGCGGGTCAGCAGCGCCAAAATGGCCTGCTCTTCCTCATTTAGGGCAGTTTGCTTGTTATTTAACACACTATAAGTGGAAATTCTTTCGTTGTCAATGGGTATTTTTTCGTCTTTTTCCGGATTCTTTTGCATTTTTCCCGGCAATTCTGTGTTCTCAGCCACTTTCCAACCGGATGCTTGTTCCGGTGCAACAGAATCCTTTTGCGGCATTTTCACCACCCCGGGGTAGCAGGATTCATACTCCTTCAGCACATCCCAGCCGGAGAAAACTGCCATAGCCCCCTCCTGCAGCAGCTGGTTGCTTCCGGCGCAGCTGGCGGTATTGATGTTGCCGGGAACTGTAAATACATCTCTTCCCTGTTCCAGCGCCAAATTGGCAGTGATGAGCGCTCCGGACTTTTCCGGTGCTTCCGCCACCAAAATACCGTTGCAGATGCCGCTGATAATTCGATTGCGGTGAGGAAAATGCCAATGCAGTGGTTTTGTGCCCGGCGGATATTCCGAAAGCAGGCAGCCGTCCTCTACCACTCTGGCAAACAGACGCCGGTTGCTTGAAGGGTACACCACATCCACGCCGCATCCCAGCACACCCACGCAAGGCTTTCTCGCGTCCAACGCACCCTGCATTGCAGCAGTATCCACGCCAAACGCGCCACCGGATACGATCATACCGCCTCCTGCGGCGATCTGGCTGCCCATTTGATGGGCTACCTGCAGACCATAGCCGGAGGCTTTCCTGGTGCCTACGATTCCAATAAAGGGGCATTCATCCCAATCCGGCAGGATACCATTATAATATAGTACCAGCGGCGCGTCTGTGGTATTCCTTAACCGATTAGGATACGCTGCATCCATCAGTGTAAAAACACCGATTCCCTTCCGGCGGCACTGGATCAAGATTTGCTCTGCTTCCACAAGATCCTTCTGCTGCAGACTCTTTGCCTGCTTATCCGTCAAATTGCGTTCTGTTAAAGCCTCTGCAGACGCATAATAGATGTTTTCCGGGTCACGAAAACGTTCCAGCAGGCGGTGTTTCTGCAATACAGACAAATCTGCAAGCTGAGAAAACCAAATCCAGTACAGTAACATTTTCACACCCTTCTTTCTCTATCATTTCATCTGCCACATAACAATGGTAGCCGCCACCGCAGCATTTAACGATTCACATCTGGGGTTCATCGGAATAATCAATTCCTCCTGAGCACTGTCCAGGATTTCTTTACGGACACCCTGCCCCTCGCTGCCAATGACCACTGCCATCGTGCTCAGCTTTACTTCCCGCAGATCCTTGGCCCGGTCTGACAGAGCGGTCACTGCCACAGAGATCCCCGCCTCATCACAGGCGGTTTTCAACTGCTGCCAGGTGCTTTGCACCACCGGAGTACGGAACACCGCACCCATACTGGAGCGAACCACCTTGTGGCTATAGGGGTCTGCGCAGCCCTCCAGCAGAACCACCGGAATCTCCAAAGCGTCGGCTGTCCGCAGGATCGTTCCCAGATTGCCCGGATCCTGAATGCCATCCAGCAGCAGCATACCCGGTCTGGGAACAAATTCCTTCTGGGGACAAAACCGGCACAGGAACAGCGCTCCCTGGGGGGTCTGCATAGGAGAGATGGATTCCATCACATCCTTCGGCACAACCACAGTACGTACGCCCTCTGGAATTTGGGCAGTAATATCCTCGGACAAGATCACCGTATCCAGACCTGGCCACCATTTGACTGCTTCTTCCAACAACTTTGTGCCGTCGGCTACAAACAATCCGGCGCTCTCCCGTTCTTTCCGGGAGACCAGCAGTTTTCGCACCTGCTGCAGCAGGGGGTTTTTTCGACTTGTAATATACTCTGTCATAGCTTCTGCACGGCGCTCAAGGCGTCCATACCTCCCAATACCACCATCACATCCCCGGGACAGATCACATACTCTGCCGCAGGAGATACATTGATGCTGCGTTCCTGTTTCACTGCAATAATGTTGACACCCAGCTTTGCCCGAACATTGAGTTCTTTCAGAGATTTTCCCTGCCAGACAGCCGGGGCCGGCACTTCAATGATTCCATACTCCTGAGCCAGTTCGATATAATCCAGCACATTGGGGCTGACCAGACTTCTGGCAAGCCGGGTAGCCTGTTCCTGTTCCGGAATCACTACCTTGTCGGCGCCCAGTTTCATCAGCACCTGCCGGTGAGTCTCATCAAAAGCCTTGCAGACCACATAAGGAACACCCAGCTCCTTCAAATTCATCGTCGCCAGCACAGAATCGGCCAGACTGTCACCGATGGCTACCACCGCACAGTCAAAATCCGCTACACCCAGCGCCTTCAACACATCCTTATCCCGGGCATCACCTACCACAGCCTGGGTCACTTCATTACTGATGTGCTGAACCAGCTCCTGCCGGTTATCCACCACCAGCACATCACAACCCAACTGATACAGCCGCCGGGCGATCTGGCTGCCAAATCGGCCAAGGCCGATGATCACATACGATTTCATATTGTACCCTCCTTATCCGATCAGCAAGTTGGTGTCGGCGTAGCGGAACCGATCCTGCGCTTGATTTCCCATCAGGAATCCAAGGCTGATGGTCAGCACACCTACCCGTCCGAAATACATAAATAAGATAATCAAAAGCTGGGCAGGTACGCCCATCACCGGAGTCGCACCGGCGGTCAGCCCCACCGTTGCCAACGCCGAAACCGCCTCATAAAGACCGTCGGTGAAGCTCACCGGCACTGGGGATGTTGCGGTAATAAAGAATCCGCCGAAAAAGGCAAGTGTCACCATAATGAAGAAGATCGTCATCGCGTTGATGGCTTTTGCCTCCGGAATGGTGCGACAGAATACGTGAACACTGCTTCTGCCCCGGGCCTTGGCTACCATAAACAGTACCAGCACCACAAAAGTCACGGTCTTCATACCGCCAGCTGTAGAGCCGGAGGATCCGCCGATGAGCATTACCACCATTGAGATGGCTTTCCCGCTGTCGGACAGCCCTGCCTGATCCAACGAAGCGAATCCGGCAGTCCGCAGGGTCACAGTCTGAAACAGGGCATTGAGGATCTTTTGCCACACCGGCATAGGGCCGAGGGTTTGGGAATTATTCCACTCCAGCAGCAGGAACATTCCCGTTCCCAATACGATAACGGATGCTGTGGCGATCAGCACCAGCTTGGTATACACACTGAATTTTCGGAAGGAACGAACTCTTGCCAGCTCCTCCCACACGAAAAAGCCCAGACCGCCCACGGTGATCAGCACCATCAGTGTGATCAGCACCACAGGATCATTCTGAAAGGGGATCAGGCTCTGTCCCGGAGACAGCTTACCGAAAATATCAAAGCCTGCATTACAGAATCCAGACACCGCGTGGAACACGCCCCAGACCAGGGACTGCCGGAAGCCATATTCCGGCCAAAACCGCAGTAGCAGCACCAGCGCACCGGCAAGCTGTACGGTCAGGCTGCCCAGAATCACCGTCTTCTGCAAATGCACCACGCCCTGCATATCGTTCAGGCTCATCGCCTGGGCCATAATCATCCGCTGGCGCAGACCCACCTTTTTCCGCAGCAAAAATACCACCATTGCCGCCGCGGACATAAAGCCCAAACCGCCCACCTCGATCAGCAGCAAGATCACCGTCTGACCGAAGCCGCTCCATTGGGTCCAGGTATCAAACAGCACAAGACCCGTCACGCAGGTGGCGGAGGTGGCGGTAAACAGCGCAGGAAGAAATCCGCAGGATTCCCCACTACGGGATGCCGCAGGAAGAAGCAATAATCCAGTTCCAACCAGAATGATCGCTGCAAAGGTCAGTGCAATGATCTGGGTAGCGTCCAAATTCAGCTTGCGGCTCTTTTTCCACAGCTTCAGTGTCCATTTTCCTCCTGTCACGGTGTTCTCCCCTTTCTGTATACTTTCACACATATATTATATAACAGGTATATAGTGCTTTGCAAGCAGGGTTTTTATGAATACCCATTTTCTGTATGTAAAAAGAGCGGTTCTGCAGAACCGCTCTTTTCTTACGACCAGATTCCCAAATAACCGGCAATGATACCCGCCAACGCGGACAGGCACACGATCACAATGGGATGCACCTTTTTCAGCGCCAGCACCAGCATCACCGCGAACAGGCCCAACGACACATAAAACGCCGCTCCGGAAAGCACGCCTAAGCTCAATCCCGCAGGAAAGAACACCGTCATCGCCACATTCAGCACCGCCCCGGCGATCATACCCACCACCGCAGGCTTCAGACCGGTCATACAGCCTTTGACCACTGAGGAATCCCGGAACTTTTCATAGCACTTTGCAACGATCAAAATAATGATAAAGCTGGGCAGCACCACACCCATCGTACTGCAGAACGCCCCAAACAGGCCGCCCATTTCCGTGCCCACATAAGTAGCCATATTCACCGCAAAGGGGCCGGGGGTAGACTCGCTGACCGCCACAAAATCCACGATGGCCTGCTCAGAGATTTTATCTCCCCACCGGGCAGCCACCTCCGACTGGATCATCGGCAGCATCGCGTAACCGCCGCCAAAGGTGAAGGCGCCGATCATAAAAAAGGTGCAAAACAGTTCCAGATAGATCACGCCTGTGTCCTCCTTGCCATATATTTCGCTGTGATCAGACCGAACACGGCGCAGCCGATCAGCACCGGGAACACACTCACATCCAAAATGGCTGTCAGCAGGAACGCTCCTGCCATAATGATATAGGAAACCCAATTTTTGGGGTTTTTCTTAAACATATTCCACAGCGCCTTGCAAAGCAGCGCCAGTACACCAGCACGAATGCCGTAGAAGGCATACCGGACAGCTTTCAACGATTGGAACTGCCGCAGCACAAAGGAGATGGCATATATCAGGATAAAAGAAGGCAGCACCACACCTAACGTAGCGCACACAGAACCCCATACACCGCAGGTGCGGTATCCCACAAAGGTCGCCGCATTGATAGCGATGGGGCCGGGAGTGGACTCGGCGATGGCCACGATCTCCAGAATATCCTCGTCACTGATCCAGTGGTGGGTCTCCACCGTTTCCTTTTGGATCAGCGGGATCATAGCGTAGCCGCCACCGAAGGTAAACGCGCCGATCTTAAAGAACGTGATAAATACCTTCCATAGTTCACGAAATTTCATATGTCCGTATCTCCTTTCCAAAACGATATATACTTAAGATACTCCAATGCAGTGATTTTTGCAACTGTTTTGGCTGTATCATTTGACTCCAAGCCAAAATCGTGATACCATAAATCCAGAAAAATGAAGGAGGGGTCTTATGAATCCCTATTCCCGCACCCAATTTGTGCTGGGGGAAGCCGCTATGCAGAAGTTATGGGATGCCCGTGTGGCCGTATTTGGTCTGGGGGGCGTGGGTGGTTATGTGGTGGAAGCGCTGGCTCGCAGCGGCATTGGCACGCTGGATCTGATCGACCACGACACCATCAGTCCCACCAACATCAATCGACAGATCCTGGCCACTCAGCAGACCATCGGCCGGGACAAGGCAACCGTTGCCGCTGAGAGAGTGGCAGCCATCAATCCCGATATCCGGGTCAACGCCTGGAAGACCTTCTACCTGCCGGAGACCGCAGATAGCTTTGATTTCACCCAATACGACTATGTGGTGGATGCCATTGACACCGTCACCGGCAAGCTGACTCTGGTGGAGGCTGCCAAAGCCGCGGGAACCCCCATTATCAGCTCTATGGGCACTGGCAACAAACTGGACGCTACCGCCTTCCAGGTAGCGGACATCTCCGAAACCTCCGTGTGTCCCCTGGCCCGGATTATCCGCAAGGAGTGCCGCAAGCGGGGCATTGACCGGCTGAAGGTGGTCTACTCCACCGAAGACCCCATTGACACTACCCTGCCTCCCGACGATCCTGCCTGGGCAGAGTTGCCTGAGGGGCGCAACGCCTTGCCCGGCTCTGTGTGCTTTGTACCGGCTGTGGCCGGTATGATCATCGCAGGTGAAGTGATCAAGGATATTGTAAAAGAATAAGCAAGACCCTCCATCCGGAGGGTCTTTTCCTGTCTTGCCACAGGAAAACAACTGTGTTATACTGTTTTTTGACAATATTTGGGAGGTGTTTCCGTGGAATTTTATGTAAACCACCCTGTTCTGTTCATTCTGGCAGGGTTGCTGGTAGCTGTGGTATTGGCTCAGTCTGTCTTCTTTCTGCTGAAAGCCGTACGCCGCAGCAAGGAGCTGGGTATGGATCAGACCAAGATCAAAAAAACCATCAAAACCGCTGCTATCTTTACCATCGCTCCGGCGGTAGCCATCGTCATCAGTGTAATGACTTTGAGCAAAAAACTGGGACTTCCCCTACCCTGGCTGCGGCTGAGCGTTGTAGGCTCTATGAGCTATGAAACCATCGCTGCCAATAACGCCTTGAGCGTGATGGGTCAGAGTCTGGGTTCCGATGTGCCAATCACCGCCCAGCAATATGTCAATGTGCTGCTGGTGATGACCATCAGCATTATGGCAGGCATTTGGCTCGTCCCCGCCATCGGCAGAAAACTGCAAACCGGTATGCAGAATATGGGTAAACGGGATGCCAAATGGGCAGACCTGTTCAGCAATTCCCTGTTTATCGGTATGATTTCCGCATTTTTGGGCTATGTTTTCTGTGATGTTTCCCGCCTGTGGACCGCTGACGAAAACGGTCAGGTGATTGTGAACGTCAGCCAGTTTCTGGAGGACGGCTCTAAGGTTACCGTACCTGTTGCCTATACATCCACCTCCGGTCTGGTGCCGGTATGCACGATGGTAGTCTCTGCGGTAGCGATGCTACTGTGCGGTCTGCTGATGCGCAAGCCGAAGCTGAAATGGCTCAGCGAATACGCCCTGCCTATCAGTCTAATCATCGGAATGGCCGCGGCCATCCCTTTGACCGCGCTTCTGGGAATGGAGGTATCGTAATATGAAAAAGCCTATGACCTATTTAGATTCTGTCCACCGGGACGGTACCATCTGGAACTTAAGTGTGATGGTTTTGCTGTTTTTGTTCCCAGTTGCTGTAGCAATGCTCTTTGGGGTTACTCCCGATTGGAACGCGCTTTTGCTGGGTCTGATTGCCACCGCTCCGATGTACTGGACAGTGGGTGTGATCGAAACCGTTACCTATGTGCCGATGCTGGGCGCAGGCGGTTCTTATTTAAGCTTCGTCACCGGTAACCTGACCAATCTGAAGATGCCCTGAGCCATCAACGCTCTGGAGCAGAACGAAGTCAGTGCCAACAGCGAGGAGGGCGAAGTGATCTCCACCATTGCCATTGCCACCTCCAGCATCGTCACCACCTTGATCATTGTGGCAGGCGTGCTTATGATCGTTCCTCTGACACCTCTGCTGGGCGCACCGGTGCTGCAGCCTGCCTTCCAGCAGATCCTGCCGGCGCTGTTTGGCGGTTTGGGTGTGGCCTTCGTATCTAAAAACTGGAAGATCGCCGTAGCCCCTGTGATCCTGATGCTGGTTCTGTTTATCTTTGTTCCTGCCCTCAACTCCGGCACGGTGGGTCTTATGGTGCCTGTCAGCGCCCTGTTTACCATCGTGGTCGCTCGGATCCTGTACAGGAAGGGAGTACTGTAATATGATCGGCTGGATTCTTCTGGGTATCCTCCTCTTGTTTTTGGCAGTTTTGGTGATTCGCGCATTGCGGTTCACTCCCAAACCCCAGCGGCAGACCGAAGACAGTCAGATTGTTTTTGATCAAGATGCCGCTGTGGCCGCTCTGCAGAAACTGGTGCAGTGTAAAACCATTTCCTACAATGACCACACCCAAGAGGACGATGCGGAATTCCAAAAGCTCACCCGCCTGCTGCCGGAACTGTATCCCGATGTATTTCGTGTTTGCTCTTTTCTGCAGCTGCCCGACCGGGGTCTGCTGCTGCGCTGGAAAGGTAAATCTTCAGAAAAACCCTCTGTGATGATGTCCCACTACGATGTAGTGCCTGTCCAGGAGGAGATGTGGGAAAAGCCCCCCTTTGCGGGTATTATCGAAGACGGTTTCCTGTGGGGTCGGGGCACGCTGGACACCAAGGTAACCTTAAACGCCGCACTGTTTAGCGCCAACCAGCTGATCGCCGAAGGATTTGTCCCGGAAAACGATGTGTATTTTGCTTTCTCCGGCGGTGAAGAGGTCAACGGCAAGGGCGCCGTCCACATTGTCAATTACTTCAAAAAGCAGGGCATCGCCCCTGAACTGGTACTGGATGAAGGCGGCGCTGTGGTGGAGAATGTATTCCCCGGTGTTAGCGTTCCCGGCGGTATGATCGGCATTGCAGAAAAGGGTATGATGAATGTGCTCTACACCGTCCGCTCCGGCGGCGGCCACGCCTCTGCACCTCCCCCGAAGACCCCTATTACCACGCTTGCCTCCGTTTGCCGCAAGGTGATTGACCACCCCTTCAAAATGGATTTGAATTTCCCGGTGCGGCAGATGTATGATACACTGGGTCGGCATTCCACCTTCCTCTACAGGCTGATCTTTGCAAACCTGTGGTGCTTCAAACCGGTTCTGGATTTGATCTGCAGAATGAACGGCAAGGAAATGAATGCCCTGGTCCGTACCACCACCGCCTTTACCCAGGCTGAAGGAAGCAGCGCGCGGAATGTAATTCCCGCCCAGGCACATCTTGTTTCCAATATGCGCTTGAGTCCCGCCACCACGGTGGAAGGCGCGGAGGCTTTTCTAAAGAAAGTGGTAAACGATCCTCAGGTGGAACTGACTGTGCTGGAAAGCTGCCCGCCCAGTCCCATCTCCGAAACCGATTGCGACAGCTACTATAAAGTAGCAGACGCAGTGGCAGCAACTTGGAAAGGCTGCATTGTGACCCCCTATATAATGGTACAATGCTCCGATTCCCGCCACTACCGGGACATTTCCCGGCACGTGTACCGATTCTCCGCTATGGATTTGACCGCCGAGGAGCGCAAGACCATCCACGGTAACAACGAACGCATCCGGCTGGAGGTAATCGCAAAATCTGTAGAATTTTATCTTCGTATCCTGGGCAAATGTTAATACAAAACGGGAGTGTTCTTTCGAACACTCCCGTTTTTTTACTTCATAGCGCCGCTGCTGTTAAGGATCAGGGTACTGTACATAAACAACACATCCTGGTTGGTAAACTGGATATACTGACTCAGCAGCGCGGAGCTGATATACCGCAGATCCACCACGGTCACCTTCTTGTAGTTTTCCACCAGCAGCGGAGTCATAGAGCTGCCGAAGGAATCCCGGAACACGATCAGTTCCTTATCGCTGGTAGCCTTGGGGTTCTCGATGGTCAGAAGCGCCTGAGCACCGGACAGGAACACATCATAAGGATCGCTGCCAAACAGCTTCTGCATATCATAGATCCGCTGATACCGCTTAGTCTCGTGATTGTACACCTTGCAGGCATCCAGCACCCGGCTCTTCATAATATACAGTTCTTCTGCGTCCATCGGCAGAGCAGCCTGACCGTAATACACACCGTAGAAGGGTTTATCCATCAGCGTAGGGGTATAGTTTTCTGCCTTGGGGGGTGTCACGCCCATAGCCTCACACAAAACGGCGGCGGCATCCAGGATTTTCTCCTGTCTCCAATGGGTATCGGTGTAATAGTAGTCGGTAACATCCAGAGCGCCTGTCAGATCGATGGGCGTTGCCCAGGACATACCCTCTTCCATCTTGGTGAACAGAGCCTCGTAATCCATTGCAGGATACCCGTTCTGTTCTGCCAAATAGTATCCCTTGTCAGGAACTACAGCCATATAGAGAGATACATTGGTGCCCTCCAGATTCTGCTGGTAGATGTTGTTGAAGATCTTCAGAGCATAGTTGATGGAGGTTTCATTGAGTTTGGCGTCCAGCTTGGCGGCGTAGCCATCCACAATGTAGATGCCGTTGTTATCCTTCTGCTGCATAACGCCATAGGTATACAGGGATTTTAAGGTGCGGAAGGCATCCCGCAAGGGGAACTGATCCAGGGTAAAGTCCTCAAATTCTCCCATAAAGCTGCCGCCGAGAATGCTCTCTAAGGTAATATCCGGCATCTGATCCAAGGGCCGGCGCTCCGACGCAGAAACATCCTGCCGAGGGCCAAACCACATAAATCCTGTGAGAACTACCCACAGCACTACCAAAATACCTGCGCCGATGGCGCGAATTTTTTTATTCATACCGTAACCCTCCTTAGAAGCGGAAATACAGGAAGGGGCTGAAGGAGCCATCTACCAAAAATGCCGTACACAGCAGCAGCAGCGCGATCAGCACGATGGGCTCCAGAATGGCGCCCACCTTGGTCTTGTAGACCCGGTTGCCCAGATTCTTTACTACAGGTGTGCAGCCTACAAAGCCCAGCACAAATAAGATGGCAAAGCTACCCAGATAGTAGAGAGTCTGCTGGGTCACCAGAGGAACACCGGCAAAGCCGAACATACCCATCAGGTCACCGCCTGCCTGTGCAAAATCTTCAGCGTTGAACAGCACAAAGCTGATGCAGACCGCCAGCAGCACATAACCCCGGCGCAGAATCGTAGGCAGTTTCTGCAGAGCAGGTACCCACTTCTCCAGAAGCAGCAGCACCGCAAACATAAGTCCCCATACGATAAAGTTCCAGGCAGCGCCGTGCCACATACCGGTGAGCATCCAAACGGTGAGAATATTCAGCACCCAGCGGGATTTCTTCACCCGGTTACCGCCCATCGGAATATACACATAGTCCCGAAACCAGCTGCCCAAGCTCATATGCCAGCGACGCCAGAACTCGGTGACACTCTTGGAAGTGTAGGGATAGTTGAAGTTTTCAATAAAGTGGAATCCGAACACTCTGCCCAAACCGATGGCCATATCGGAATAGCCGGAGAAGTCAAAGTAGATATTCAGCATAAAGGCGGTGGCGTAGATCCAGTAAAACAGCACAGAAGGCGCATCGGTTTCCCGGAACATCTTCATCACCAGAGCAAACTGGTCGGCGATCAGGACTTTCTTGGCAAGACCGATAATGAATCGCCGCAAACCTTGGGCGATCTCATCCCAGCTGTGGGTTCGACTGTCCAGTTCCCGGGCAACATCAATATACCGCACGATAGGGCCAGCAATCAGCTGGGGGAACAGGGTCACATACGCACCGAAGCTGATGGGATTGCGCTGCACAGGCACATCACCCCGGTAAACATCGATGGTGTAGCTGAGGCTCTGGAAGGTGTAGAAGCTGATACCAACCGGCAGAGCCAGACGCAGCAGAGGAACGCTGAGACCGGTAGCCGCGTTGAAGCTGGTCACAAAGAAGTCGGCATACTTGAAGATACCCAGAAAACCCAAGCCGACGACCACAGATACGATCAGCCAGAATTTCTTCCAGCTTTGCTTCTGTGCCTTTCCGATAGCCAGACCGCAGCCGTAGAACAGGGCAATGGTAGCGATCATCAAAAACACATATTTGGGCTCACCCCAGGCGTAGAACACCAGACTGAACAGCAACAGCACTGTGTTTTTCAATGCTCTGGGTACCAAAAAGTAGCAAAGCACTACCGCCGGCAGAAAATAATACAAGAATGGGATGCTGGAAAACAGCATACGATCTCTCCTTTCAAAAAGCAGCCATATTCCCGCTGCCAATGATGCAAACTTAAGAGAGGACTTGGTTTTCGTCCTCTCTTGCCATAAAAAACTCTGCACAGATATCCTGACGCAGAGCAGCTCCTATTTGAGAGCGATCTGCCAAGCAAGCCAAACACTCCCTTTTAAGGGGCATTATAACAACCACGCAAGGAGGTGTCAAGGACTTTACAAAAAGTTTATAGTACCGTCAATATTTGGTCAAATCTGGAATTTTTATTGCCATTTTCGGAAGATTACCTGCTCCTTCAGCTTTCGCACCAAATCCTCCCGGGGCGCCTGAGAACCATCTTGCATCACGCTGGCGGCACCCATAGCCATTGCCAGCCGGATGGTCTGTTGCTCCGACAAGCCGCGGCTTTCCGCAAAGGCCATCGCCGCCACCATAGAATCCCCTGCTCCCACGGTGCTTTTCACCGGCACAGATAGGCTGTCCGCCTGATAAATACCACCCTCCAGCAGAAACAGCGCCCCGGCTCCGCCCATAGAGATCACAACCTTGGCAATTCCTCTGCTTTGCAGTTCCTTGCCTGCGGCTAACAGTGCCTCCGGGGTTTTCAGTTCCCGACCCAGCACCCGGGAAAGCTCAGTTTCATTGGGCTTGATCAGATAAGGTACGGCATCCATTCCCCGGGCCATTGCCTCTGCATCTGCGTCTAAAAACACTTTTACACCCTTCCGGGTCAACGCATCCACCCAAACTGCATAAGTATCCGACCGCGCGCCTGCAGGCAAACTGCCGGATAGCACTGCAATATCCCCCGGCATTACCCGCTGCAGCATCTTATCCAGCAACTGGGCCAGCGGCTGGGGCGCTATCCGGGGGCCCGGCTCATTGATATCCGTATTTTCTCCCCGCACCGGGTCGATCAGCTTCAGATTGGTGCGGGTCTCCCCCTCCACCCAGACGGGCAGCGTAGCGATCCCCTCTTCTGCCAGCAGCGCGATCAGCTGATGCCCTGCCTGCCCCGCGGCAAGCAGCACCGCCAGAGAGTCCTCCCCCAGCGCTTTCAGACACTTGGAGACATTGATACCCTTGCCCCCGGCATCCACCCGAACACTTTGGATCCGATTCACCTGTCCGGGGATAAAATCCGGCAAAACCGCCGTTTTATCAAGGGCAGGATTCAGCGTCACAGTATAAATCATTCCTGTTCTTCCTTTTCCTTTTTCACGTGGTACAAAATACCCCGGACACTGTAATACACACCCAGAAGACCAACCACCAACGTGACTGCGGCCGTATTCCGGGATAATTCAGAACCCACCACACCAGCCAAAGTCAGCGCATCATAGATCACAGAAGCCAGTGCCAATACCAGCACAGCGATCCAGGTTTTCTTACTGTATTTGCGAATATCCATAACCGTACTCCTTTTTGTTTTTTCTATCATACAATAATTCCAACCGATTGGCAACCAAAAGGATAAAAAAACACGAAGGCCGCTGCTTGGCAGCGGCCCCCGTACAAAGAGGAAAAAATGAAGAAGTTGGTTTGGTTATTCCTGAGCTAAAAACTCTGCCGGATCCACAGGTTCCCCGTTACAGCTGACGCTGAAGTGGAGATGATCTCCCAGGGCGCTCTCCAGCAGTGCGGTATTGCCCACATAGCCGATGGTGTCCCCTGCGGCCACCTCCATACCTGGCTCTGCCACTACCTGCTCAGACAGGCTGGCATAGCAGGTGGTGTACCCATTCTGATGGCGGATGACCACGGTTGTGCCCATTGTGTCGTCCTCATAGACCGTGTAGACCTCCCCTGCGGCGGCAGCCAGAACTTTGGTGCCGCTTTCCGCGGCAATATCCACACCGTCGTGGGTGCGCCAATCCCGGGTAGTCTGATTATAGGTCAGCTGATCCATAGCGAATACCGCCAGAGTCTGGCCTTCTACAGGCGCCACCGTTTTCATTTTGTCGGGCTTGGAGACCGTAGGGGTCTGCTGCTGTCCCTGCTGGCTGTCCACGGACGGCTCCGGGGACACCACAGGTAGCTTATCCTCTTCATCCTGCTGTGCATCAGCAGGAATCGTCTGCTGCAGAGAATCCTTGGTTTTGTCGGCATTGCGATAATAGAGGAATCCGGAGATTCCGATGGCAGCGGCACACAGCAACAGGGCTATGTAGTAGCCCTTACCGCTGACGCTGCCGTTTTTTTTGTTGCGCATTATTTAGCACCTCCGAAATCCAGTATTGCCAACTGGCTGGTTTTTATACCATTTTCCGGAAAAATTTTTCCTTTTCTCTCCTGTGTATATTGCCGCGTCTGTTCTGATAAAAACGCCGTTGACAAATGTCGTATTATCGGTTATATCTATAATATTAAGGGTTACCTTATACCTATATAAAGAAACGGGGGAGGATAATGTCCAAAGAACTCATCAGACTCCAGGATCTTACAATGGAGTTCGACGGGGAACGGATACTTGATGGTATCAATCTCTATTTTAACGATCACGAATTTCTCACGCTGCTGGGCCCCTCCGGCTGCGGCAAAACCACCACTCTGCGAATTATTGGCGGGTTTTTAACCCCCACCTCCGGCAGGGTGCTTTTTGACGGAAACTGCATCAATGATGTGCCGCCTTATCAGCGGCAGATCAATACCGTTTTTCAGCGTTACGCCCTGTTCCCTCACCTGAATGTGTACGATAACATCGCATTCGGTCTGAACGTGGCCAAACTGCCCAAGGCCGAGATTAGTCAGCGGGTGGAAGAGATGCTGGAAGTAGTCGGTCTGCAGGGGTTTGCCCACCGCCACATTGACTCTCTGTCCGGCGGTCAGCAACAGCGTGTTGCCATTGCCCGGGCGCTGGTGAACCGGCCCAAGGTTCTGCTTTTGGATGAACCGCTGGCGGCTCTTGACCTGCGTCTGCGCAAAGATATGCAGAACGAACTGAAGCGGATCCAGCAGGCTATGGGCATCACATTTATTTATGTGACCCACGATCAAGAAGAGGCACTCTCTATGTCCGATACTGTGGTGGTTATGGACAAGGGCCGTATCCAACAGATCGGCAGACCTGAGGATATTTATAACGAGCCGAAAAACGCCTTCGTGGCAGACTTTATCGGCGAAAGTAACATTCTGGACGGCGTGATGCTGTCTGACTATAAGGTCAAATTCTTCGGTCGGGTCTTTGACTGCGTGGACGCCGGCTTTGCTCCCAACGAACCGGTGGATGTGGTCATCCGTCCCGAAGACATTGACTTTGTGCCTGCCGGCGAAGGCCATTTGGTGGGTACGGTTACCAGTGTGACCTTCAAGGGTCTTAATTACGATATTATTGTGGACTTCCGCGGTTTTAAGTGGCTGATTCAGACCACCGACTACCACGGCGAAGGCGAGACCGTTGGCATCCGTCTGAACCCCGAGGACATCCACATTATGCACAAGAGTGAATACTCCGGTATGTTCGGCGACTACAGCTCCTACTCTGCCGAGTACGACGAGCTGACGGAGGATGCAGACAATGAAGAAGAATAAGTCTATCCTTCTGAGCGGCCCGTATATTCTATGGATGCTGGTGTTTACACTGATTCCCCTTGGGGTGGTGGGCTACTATGCCCTAACCGACCCGGACACCGGTGCCTTCACCTGGGGAAACATTCAGGATCTTATGCTGTTTATCCCCACGCTGGGTACTTCTGTGTGGTATTCTCTGGTTTCCGCATTGATCTGCCTGTTGCTGGGTTATCCGGTGGCTTATTTCATCGCCCACCGGGGTCCTACCGCCCAAAAGATCCTGTATATGCTGGTGATGCTGCCGATGTGTATGAGCTTTTTGCTCCGCACACTGGCTTGGGTAGGTCTTCTGGAGTCCAACGGTATTATCAACCAGTTTTTAGGACTTCTGGGTCTTGGATCTGCCAATATGATCGGCACACCCGGCGCAGTGATCCTGGGTATGGTATATAATTATCTACCCTATATGATCCTGCCTCTGTACGCCATCATCGTAAAGATCGACAATCGCCTCATTGAGGCTGCGGAAGATTTGGGTTGTACCCCAAAACAGGTCTTTGCAAAGGTGGTTCTGCCCCTTTCTATGCCCGGAATCCTCTCCGGCATCACGATGGTGTTTGTACCGGCTGTCTCCACCTTCTATATTTCCCAAAAACTGGGCGGCACCGATACTACTTTGTTGATCGGTGACGTAATCGAGCGGCAGTTCAAATCCGCCGGCAATCCCAATCTGGGCGCTGCGCTGAGCTTGGTGCTGATGCTGCTGGTGTTTATCTGCACCGGTATTATGAACCGGTTCGGCAGTGATGAGGAAGGCGGTGTGGTGGTATGAGAAAAACAAACCGCATTTTCTCCGTTCTGATCTTCATTTTCCTGTATATCCCTATGGCTGTGCTGATCCTGGCCTCCTTCAATACCGGAAAGAATATTGCCATTTTTGAAGGGTTTACCTTTGATCAGTACAAGGAGCTTTTCCGGGATCGGGATCTTCTGGCGCTTTTGGGTAACTCCCTACTGATCGCCATTTTATCCACCGCCATCGCCACCGCCTTCGGCACCTTTGCTGCGGTGGGCATCCACAGCTTAAAACCCCGGATGCGCAAAGCGGTTATGACCCTGACCAATATCCCTATGACCAACCCGGATATTGTGACCGGTATTTCCCTTTCCCTGCTGTTTGTGTTTATCGGCACCGGTATGCTGGGTCAGAAGCAGAGTCTGAACTTTTGGACACTGCTGATCGCCCACATCACCTTCAACCTGCCCTATGTAATTCTGAATGTGATGCCCAAACTGCAACAGATGAATCCCGCTCTGCAGGACGCTGCGATGGACTTGGGCTGCACCCCTGTAAAAGCCTTTTTCAAAGTCACCCTCCACGAGATTATGCCCGGTATGGTTGCCGGTGCCATTATGGCTTTTACGATGAGTCTGGACGACTTTGTGATCAGCTACTTTGTCACAGGCACAGAATTTGTAACATTGCCGGTGAAGATCTACTCCTTTACTAAAAAGCCCATCCACCCCAAGATTTACGCAATGTTTACCTTGCTGTTTTTGCTGATCTTCGTACTGATGGTAACGATGAACCTGCTGCAACTGCGTGGTGACAAAAGAAAGCAGGACCGCCGTATCAAGATGGCCAGCCGGGGTATGCGGGTCTTCCGCCGAGCGATCGCCATTATCTGCACGGTGGCACTGATCTGCGGCAGCGCGTTTCTGATCATCCGCTCCCGGAAAGATAAGATCACCCTCAATGTGATGAACTGGGGGCAGAACATCGCCGACGGCAGCGACGGAACGATAGATCTGATCGCAGCCTTTGAGGAGGCTTACCCATATATCGACGTGAATTACTCCGAGTACGCCTCCAATGAAGAACTGTATTCCAAGCTCTCCAACGGCGGTCTGGTGGTGGATCTGATCATCCCCTCGGACTATATGATCGCCCGGATGATCTCGGAGGATATGCTTCTGCCCCTGGATTTTGGCAACATCCCCAACTACAAAAATGTAATGGACACCTACAAAGACCAGGCCTATGACCCGGAGAATCAGTATTCCGTGCCTTACACCTGGGGAACGGTAGGTATCATCTACAATGCAAAGTATGTGGACGAAGCCGATGTGACCGGCTGGGATCTCCTTTGGAATGAAAAATACAAAGGTCAGATCCTGATGTTCGACAATTCCCGGGATGCTTTCGGCATCGCTCAGTATAAGCTGGGCTACAGCGTCAATACCACAGATAAAGAAGAGCTGCAGGCCTGTGCCGATGCACTGTCCGCCCAACGGCCGCTGGTGCAGCAGTATGTAATGGACCAGGTCTATGCCAAGATGGAAGAAGAGAATGCCTGGATCGCCCCCTACTATGCCGGCGACGCAATGATGATGATGGAAAACAACGAAAACCTTCGGTTCTATCTGCCGGAGAACGAGTCTTTCAATCTGTTCATTGATGCGATGTGCATACCCTACTGCTGTCAGGAGAAGGCAGCTGCCGAGCTGTTTATAGACTTTATGTGCAACCCGGAGATCTCCGGTGCCAATATGGACTACATCTGCTACGGCTCTCCCATTGAAGGCGCCACCGAGTATATGGACGAATACCTGGCGGAAAGCGAAGTGATCTATCCCCCTGCTGAGATTTTGGAGCGGGGCGAAAGCTACGGCTTCCTGCCGGAGGACATCACCCGGTATGTGGAAAACCTGTTCCTGCAGGTACGACTCAATTAAACAAAAAGAGCAGGCTCTGCCTGCTCTTTTTTCAACCGTATAAAAGACTCCCCGGCAGAAAAATCCGCCGGGGAGTTGTTATGCTTACAGGTGCGCTTCGTTGATCAGGATATGCACATCATCCAGCTGCTTCTGGGAGACCGCGGTGGGCGCATCCATCATCACGTCCTGGGCGTTCTTGTTCATTGGGAAGGTGATGACCTCACGGATGGACTCCTCGCCGGTCAGCAGCATTACCAGACGGTCAACGCCGGGTGCTGCGCCTGCGTGGGGAGGCGCACCGTAGGTAAAGGCGTTGTACATTGCGGGGAACTTGGCCTTTACATCTTCTTCGCCCAGACCTACCATCTGGAAAGCCTTGACCATAATCTCAGGATCGTGATTCCGGACAGCGCCGGAGGCAGACTCGTAACCGTTGACCACCAGGTCATACTGGTCAGCATTGATGGCCAGCAGTTTTTCTACATCGCCCTCGGCATCCAGCAGGGTCTGCATACCGCCCTGGGGCATAGAAAACGGATTGTGACAGAATTCCAGCTGACCGGACTCCTCACCCATCTCGTACATGGGGAAGTCCACGATCCAGCACATAGCGTACTGCTCCTCGTCGAAGTGACCGGGGATGCGCTTGCCCATCATGGTGCGGATCACGCCGGCGGTCTTCTGGGCAGAGAGTTTCTTGCCGGCAGCCATACATACGAAAGAGCCGGGCTTCAGGTTCAGCTTGGCGGTGAGCGCATCCGTGTAGTCGGTAAGGAACTTGGAAACACCACCGGTGAACTGACCGTTCTCATCCACCTTGATCCAGCAGGCCTTGTTTCCGGTCTGGACCTCTACGTCATTTAACAACTTGTCGATCCACTTGCGGCCCTCGCCGAAGTTGTCCACGGCAACCGCCTTGACGGTAGCATTCTGGAAAGGTCCGAATTCGCAGTCCGCCACCTCAGCGGTGATATCCTGCACCTCCAGGTCGATTCGCAGGTCGGGCTTGTCGGAGCCATAGCGTTCCATTGCCTCATTAAAGGGAATATGGCGGAAAGGCGCCTGAGAGATCCGCTTGTACTTGCCGAACTTCTGGAATACGGGAACCAGCACCTCTTCCAAAGTGGTCAGCACGTCGTTCTGGGTGGCAAAGGCCATCTCCATATCCAGCTGATAGAATTCGCCGGGAGTGCGGTCCGCCCGGGCATCCTCATCCCGGAAGCAGGGTGCGATCTGGAAATAACGGTCGAAACCGGAGGTCATCAGCAGCTGCTTGAACTGCTGAGGCGCCTGGGGCAGAGCATAGAACTTGCCGGGGTGATTCCGGGCGGGAACCAGATAGTCACGGGCACCCTCGGGAGAGGATGCGGTGAGGATGGGGGTGGTGATCTCCAGGAAGTTCTTCTCGGTCATCAGACGACGCAGCTCCGCCACCACCTGGCAGCGCAGGATGATATTGGACTTTACCGCCGGATTCCGCAGATCCAGATACCGGTACTTCAGTCTGACATTCTCGTCTGCATCCCGGCTCTTGTTGATCTCAAAGGGCAAGGAGTTGTGGATGCACTTGCCCAGCACCTTGATCTGGGTAGGAACAACTTCGATATCGCCGGTGGCCTGCTTAGGATTCTTGCTCTCCCGCTCCCGAACTGTGCCGGTGACAGAGATGGTAGTCTCCTTATTCAGGCCCTTGATGGCCTGCATCATCTCTTCGGTCTCGATGACAACCTGAGTAGTACCGTAGAAGTCACGCAAAACCACAAAAGCGAAGTTTGCGCCCACCTCGCGGACATTCTCCATCCAGCCTGCAATGGTCACATTCTGACCGGCATTGGCAAGGCGGAGCTCTCCGCAATTATGTGTTCTGGATTGCATCATATAGAAAATCCCCTTATTTGTAAATTTATCGATTTATTTTCTCACAAAATCCGCAAAATGTCAATCATCTGTTGCCCTGCGGACAGGCAAAAACAATGGTGCTCTACACGCCCCTGCCGGGATCGGCAGAAGCAGAATCCTTTGCAAATTCTTCCTGCGGAAAAAACGTCCCTTTCTCCTGTCTGCAAAATCCACAAAATTCCCACTTTCAGAAAAGTTTTTATGTGAATACTATGAAAAGTTGATTTTTTTGCAATTTTTTGATTGATTTTATGGTTCTTTTGACATACAATAGTTTGACGACAGGACCATAACCATTTTATGGAATGTCAAAGCATCCACTGAGGTGAAATTATGCTGAACATCGTACTGGTGGAGCCGGAGATTCCGCAGAATTGCGGCAATATTGCCCGCACCTGTGCCGCCACCGGCTGCAATCTGCATTTGATACGTCCGTTGGGGTTTGACATCTCCGAAAAAGCCGTGAAGCGGGCAGGTCTGGACTATTGGCATCTGGTCAATGTGCAGGTCTACGACAATTTGCAGGACTTTTTCGCAAAGAACCAAGTCAGTCAAATGTGGTGTCTGTCCACCAAAGCGCCCCGCGCCCATACAGAGGCCGCCTATGAGGACGGTTGCTACCTGTTCTTTGGCAAGGAGACCAAGGGGCTGCCGGAGGATTTTCTGCAGGCGCATTATAGCAGCTGTGTCCGGATTCCTATGCGGCAGGAAGCCAGAAGTTTGAATCTCAGCAACGCTGTGGCCATTACTGTGTATGAGGCCCTGCGGCAGCTGGACTTTCCCCACCTGCAGGACTTCGGTAAAATGAGAAAATAACATATAACTATGGAGGAAATAACTATGAACTACAACAAGAAGTCTATTGAAGATATCGACGTAGCCGGTAAGCGCGTTCTGTGCCGCTGCGACTTCAATGTCCCCACCAAGGAAGGCCGAATCACTTCCGACAAGCGGATCGTGGCTGCTATGCCCACCATCGAGTATCTGGTAAACAAGGGCGCCAAGGTCATTCTGTGCTCCCATATGGGCAAGCCCAAGGGCGAATGGAAGCCCGAGCTGAGCCTGAAAGTGGTTGCTGACCGTCTGTCCCAGCTGCTGGGTAAAGAAGTGATTATGGCTTCCGACGTAGCCGGCGAAGATTCCAAGGCGAAGGCTGCCGCTCTGAAAAACGGCGACGTGATGCTGCTGGAGAACACCCGTTACATTAAGGGCGAGACCAAGAACGATCCCGAACTGAGCAAGGCTCTGGCTGATCTGGCTGACATTTTTGTCAATGACGCATTCGGTACCGCCCACCGGGCTCACTCCTCCACCGCCGGCGTAGCCGACTACCTGCCTGCTGTTTCCGGTTACCTGGTGCAGAAGGAAGTGTCCATTATGGGTAAGGCTCTGGCTAACCCCGAGCGTCCCTTCGTGGCAATCCTGGGCGGCGCAAAGGTCTCCGATAAGCTGAATGTTATCAATAATCTTCTGGAGAAGGTGGACACCCTGATCATCGGTGGCGGTATGGCCTATACCTTCCTGGCCGCTCAGGGCTACTCCGTAGGCAAGAGCCTGGTTGACAATGAGAAGCTGGACTACTGTAAAGAAATGATGGCTAAGGCCGAGGCTAAAGGCGTTAAGCTGCTGCTGCCTGTGGATACCGCTATCGCTGCCTCCTTCCCCTCCCCCATCGACGCTGAGATCCCCGTAGAATATGTGGATTGCACTGCCATCCCCGCTGACCAGATGGGTCTGGACATCGGCCCCAAGGCTTGCGCAGAGTTTGCTGCCGCTGCCAAGGCTGCCAAGACCGTTGTCTGGAACGGACCTATGGGCGTGTTCGAAAACCCCACTCTGGCAAAGGGTACCATCGCTGTTGCACAGGCTCTGGCTGATTCCGACGCTGTGACCATCGTCGGCGGCGGCGACTCTGCAGCTGCTTGCGAGCAGCTGGGTTTTGCAAACGCAATTACCCACATCTCCACCGGCGGTGGCGCTTCTCTGGAATTCCTGGAAGGCCTGGAACTGCCCGGCATTGCTTGCCTGGAAGACAAATAATTCATATTTTCAAAATGACCTCACTCCGGCCGGGTCATTCCCGGCCGGAGTCCCTATGTAAATTACATCGTTTTACCGATGTGTATATATTGACCGAAGGAGAGATTCAATATGAACAGAAAATATCGTAAGACCGTCATTGCCGGCAACTGGAAAATGAACAAGACCCCCTCCCAGACCAAGGAGTTTATGACCCAGCTGAAGGCCATTATGCCCAAGGGCCGTTGGTGCGATGTTGCACTGTGCGTGCCCTCCGTTTGCATTCCCGCCGCTGTCCGCGCTATGCGTGAGACTCGGGTAGGCATCGGTGCAGAAAACTGCAACGCCAACCCTTCCGGCGCATACACCGGCGAGCTGGCCACCAATATGCTGGTAGACGCCGGCTGTAAGTACGTAATTATCGGCCACTCCGAGCGCCGTGAGATGTTCGGTGAGACCGACGCAGACGTCAACGCAAAGGTTCTGGCCGCTCTGGATGCCGGTCTGATCCCCATTATGTGCTGCGGCGAGACTCTGGAGCAGCGTCAGAAAGGCGTCACCGCTGAACATATCACTATGCAGATCAAGCTGGGTCTTGCCGGCGTGCCTGAGGAGAAGATCCGCAAGGTTATCATCGCTTACGAGCCCATCTGGGCCATTGGCACCGGTCTGACCGCCACCCCCGAGCAGGCTGAGGAAGTTTGTGAAATGATCCGTACTGTGGTCCGCAAGCTGTACTCCTCCAAGAACGCCCGTGCCATCTCCATTCTGTACGGCGGCAGTATGAACGAGAAGAATGCTTTCGAGCTGCTGGCTCAGCCGGACATTGATGGCGGTCTCATCGGCGGCGCTTCCCTGGTTCCCGAGAAATTCGTTCAGATCATCGAAGCTGCTAACCAGCACACTGTGTAATGCCCTTTCGGAGCAGCTGCCCCAGCAGCTGCTCCTTTCGCTTTTTACCACGATGGAATTCATCCACGGAGGACTTTTTATGAAAACGCTTGTGTTGCCTGCGAATCTGCAAAGCACTGCAGAAAAGGCGGCAAATATTATCAAAATTGGAGAGCTGGTGGCCATTCCCACAGAGACTGTCTACGGTCTGGGTGCGGACGGGCTGAATCCGGAGGCGGTGGCCAAGATCTTTGTTGCCAAGGGCCGTCCCCAGGACAATCCCCTGATCCTCCACGTGGCAGAGGCCAAGGACATAGAAAAATTCTGTCACAGCATTCCGGCAGCCGCCTATGCTTTGGCGGAAGCCTTCTGGCCCGGTCCTCTGACGATGGTATTGCCTGCCCGGGACACCGTACCTAAGTGCACTACCGCAGGTCTGCCCACGGTAGCTGTCCGGTGTCCGGATAATACCGTCACCCGGCAGATCATTCGGCTGGCCGGCGTTCCCATCGCCGCGCCCTCTGCCAATCTCTCCGGGAAGCCCTCCACCACCACCGCTGACCACGTCCTTCACGACCACGACGGAAAAATTGAGGCTGTGGTGGACGGCGGACCCTGCAAGATCGGCGTGGAATCCACCATTGTGGATCTGACCGAGGACAGACCCCGTTTACTTCGTCCCGGCGGCATCACCCCGGAACAGCTTCTGGAGGTTCTGGGAGATCTGGTGGTAGACAAAGCCGTCACCGCTCAGATCGACAAAGATGCCGTTGTGAAAGCACCCGGTATGAAGTACAAGCACTATGCCCCCCAGGCGGAGGTGCTGATCGTGTCCGGCAGCCGGGAAAAGGCCGCCGCCTATATTCGCAATCATTTTGCCCCCGGCGACCGGGTGCTATGTTTCGAAGAAGAACTGCCCCTGTATGGTGGGTGCAGCCCGCTGGCCTACGGAAAAGAATCCGATGTGCAGACACTGTCTGCCGGTCTGTTTGCCGCTCTGCGACAACTGGATGATCCCAATATCGGAACAGTATACGCCCGCTGCCCCGTGGGCGGAGGTGTGGCATACGCGGTGCAGAACCGGCTGAAAAAGGCCGCCGCTTTCCGGATCATTGACGGGGAGGCAGAAGTATGATCATTGGTATCACCGGCGGTACCGGCTGCGGAAAAACCACCGCCCTGCAGGCGATCCGGCAGCTGGGGGGTATGGTCATTGACTGCGATGCGGTCTATCACCGGTTGCTACAGACCGACAAAGAAATGCTCCGGGCCATTGAAACCCGATTTCCCGGAGTGGTGGATGGCGGTATGCTGGATCGAAAGAAGCTGGCCGGCATCGTCTTTTCTCAGGAACAAGCGCTCCGGGACTTAAACGCCATCACCCACATTGCTGTGAAGCAAGAAGTCCTTCGGCTTTTACAGGACACCCCTCCTCTGGCTGCCATTGATGCCATCGAACTGTTCGACGGAAATCTTGCTCCCCTGTGTGATGTGACCGTTGCCGTCACAGCCTCAGAGAAGGACCGGATCGCCCGGCTTTTGAATCGAGATGGCATTGACCGGGCGCAGGCGACCGCCCGAATCCGAGCGCAGAAACCGGAAGCCTATTTTCGAAGAATGTGTGATTATGTGCTGGAAAATTCCGGCACGGCAGAGGATTTTCTGGAGAAATGCCTTGTGTTTTTTAAGAATCTAACTATAATAAAAGAAAGACCCGTAAAGGAGTAACGATTATGGAAGAACTTCGTAAAGCACTTTTCGCTGACCCCAAAAACGGCTATACCTCTCTGACCCAACAGCAAAGAGCAGAAATGGAAGAATACTGCAAGCGGTATGCCGCATTTATGGATGCCTGCAAGACCGAACGGGAGGCAACCACCTGGACGGTGGCCACTGCTCAGGCTAACGGTTTCCAGGAACTAAAACCCGGTATGGCAGTCAAACCCGGCGACAAAGTGTATATGAATAATCGGGATAAAAGCATACTTCTGGCTGTGATCGGCAGCGAATCTCTGGCAAAGGGCGCTAATATCTGTGCCGCCCACGTGGACTCCCCCCGGATGGATCTGAAACCCAATCCCCTGTATGAGGATTCTGAAATTGCTTATTTCAAGACCCACTATTACGGCGGCATCAAGAAGTACCAGTGGGCCACCATTCCCCTGGCGCTCCACGGCGTTGTTTACCGCAAGGACGGCACTGTGGTCACCGTTACCATCGGTGAGGACGACAACGACCCCATCCTGTGCGTGTCTGACCTTTTGATCCACCTGTCTGCTGACCAGATGCAGAAGACCGCAGCCAAGGTCATCGAAGGTGAACAGCTGAATGTGATCCTGGGTACAGAGCCCCTGAATGGTGACGGCGCTGATATGGTGAAGCTGCACATTATGAAGCTGCTGAACGAAAAGTACGGTCTGATCGAAGCGGACTTCCTGTCTGCGGAGCTGACCATTGTGCCTGCCGGTCGCTGCCGCGAGGTGGGTCTGGACCGTAGTCTTTTGGGCGCATACGGCCACGACGACCGGGTCTGCGCCTTCGCAGAGATCGATCCTCTGCTGACAATGAGTACTCCCAAGCACACTGCTGTGTGCATTCTGGCCGACAAGGAAGAGATCGGCTCTGTGGGCATCTCCGGTATGCAGAGTCAGGCCTTTGAGTACTTTATGGATATCCTGTGCGACGCTCAAGGCGTAAAGCTGAGTCACTGTTTCGCCAACTCCTTCTGCCTGTCCGCAGACGTTTCCAACGCTTTTGACCCCAACTTCCCCGAAGTCTCCGACCGTCGCAATAACAGCAAGCTTAACTATGGCATCGCCATCTGCAAGTACACCGGTTCCCGGGGTAAAGGCGGCGCATCTGATGCCTCTGCCGAGGCAATGGGTCACGTACGTACCACACTGGACAATGCAGGTGTTCTGTGGCAAATCGCAACCTTGGGCAAGGTAGACCAGGGCGGCGGCGGTACTGTGGCTGCTTATATGGCTAACCGGAACATCGTTACCGTAGACGCAGGTGTACCTGTACTAAGTATGCACGCCCCTATGGAGCTGGTCAGCAAACTGGACTGCTATATGACAATGCTGGCCTGCAAGGCCATCTATCTGGCATAATTTTACAAAACTTACAGAGGAGGCGCTCTGTTGCGCCTCCTCTTCTTTTCACTTCATTTAAGAACCGAGGCGTTTCTTATGGACAATGTATTATTAAAATCAGCAGCTTTTATTTTTTTGATCGCATTGGGGTACTTTCTGAAATGCAAAGGCGTTTTCGGCAAGCAGGATTATAAGATTCTTGTACGTATCGTCACCTGTATCACTATGCCCTGCGCGGTACTGATCAGCTTTGCCTCCTACCCGGCAGATTTTTCTCTACTGATGATCGTGGGTCTGGGTCTTGGTATGAACTGTCTGATGCTTCTTTCCGGTTTCCTGCTCAGCAAGAAATACCCCCGTCGCACCCGGGCTGTCTGGCTTAACTGTGTGCCCGGCTACAACATTGGCGCGTTCGCTATGCCTTTCGTTCAAAGTTTTCTGAGCCCTGCCAGTCTGGTGGGTACCTGCCTGTTTGATCTGGGCAATGCGCTGATGTGCAACGGCACCACCTTTGCCCTGTCCAAAAACATTCTCGACGGCACCAAGGGCGTGAATTTTAAGCGCATCGGACAGACACTGCTGCATTCTGTGCCTTTTTTGGCTTATGTTATTTTTCTGCTGCTGACTCTTTTGCAGATCAAGATCCCAGAGCAGGTAATCACTTTTGTGACCCCGATGGCCAATGCCAACGCTTTTCTGGCGATGATGATGGTGGGTATGATGCTGGATCTGCGGATCGAAAAGGCCATTTTCAAGGAAGTAATCGGTATGCTGGCTACCCGTTTTATCGGCGCAGCACTGGCATCTGCGGCGTTCTTCTTCCTGCTGCCCCTGTCGCTGCCTATCCGGCAGGCACTGGCTGTTACAGTCTTTGCCCCTGTCAGTATGGTATCCACCGCTTTTACCCCCAGCGCCGGCGGTGATCCCGCTGTGGCCGCCTGTGTCAACTCCTTCTCCATCATCATTTGCATTCCCTGCATTATGACCCTGTTGGCGGTATTTGGTATCCTGTAAGTGTTTACTTTTTCCACAGAAAATGCTATAGTAAGTCTATCAAAGGAGGTGGGGCAATGAGACGGTATATTCAGCAGCTGAAAACTGCCATCCGTAAGGGTGACTGGATGCTGTTGCTTTTGTGTGTGGTGGCTACCGCATTCGGCGTTTTGATCATTGCCAGCGCCACCAACTACTTAGACTCTATGCGATATGTGATTATGCAGATCGTGGGCGCGGTCATCGGTATTCTTCTGTATGCGGTGATCTCCTCCATCGACGCGGAGGTCTTTTCAGAACACCGCATCGTCCTTGTAATCATCAACATCGCCATTCTCTCCCTGCTGATCCCCTTCGGCGTGGATATTAACGGCAACAAAAGCTGGGTCAAGCTGCCCTTCCTGCCCTTTAATATTCAGGTGGCGGAGATCTGTAAGATCACCTATATCCTGATAATGGCATCGGTGATGAACGCCCACAAGGAGCGTATCTCCTCCTACAAATCTGTCTTACATATGGCCGCCCATCTGATAATTATGTTTGTTCTGAGCTACGGCCTTTCCCATGACTTGGGCGTGACGCTGATCTTCGTGTTTATCTTCGCGGCGATGGCCTTCTCCGGCGGCGTGAATGTGATGTGGTTTATTGCTGGCGTAGGCGCAATCGCCATCCTGGCACCTTTCATTTGGCCACACCTGGATGAATACCAGCAGCTGCGGATCGGTGTCCTGTTCAATCCGGATCTGGACGCCTCGGGACTGGGCGTGCGTTATCAGTACAATCTGAGCCTGAGCTCCCTCACCGGCGGCGGTATGACCGGACAGGGCCTGTTCAACGGTCACCGCACCCAAAACGGCGCTCTGTGGGCGCAACACACCGACTTTATTTTCTCCGCCCTGGGCGAAGAGCTGGGCTTTGTGGGCTGCGCTTTCGTGCTGGTGCTGCTGGGTCTGATCGTTGCCCGGTGTATCTGGGTGGGCAATCACAGCCAGGACTACAACCGCCGGCTGATCTGCTTTGGCGCGGCCGCCGCGCTGATCTTCCAGATCATCATCAATGTGGGTATGTGCATCGGCGTGATGCCGGTCATCGGTCTGACCCTGCCCTTTATCAGCTACGGTGCCAGCTCCATTGCGTCGCTGTACGCTATGCTGGGACTGGTATCCGGTGTGTATGCCCGACCTGCCGCCACTTCCCAGGAGCTGTACATCCGTCCCCCGCGCTATTAAACAGCAAACCCCCGGTCCTGCAAGACCGGGGGTGTTTTTTTATTTTAATGCACGAATGGCATTGAGTACCGCCAGCACCATCACGCCCACATCGGCAAAAATAGCAAGCCACATATTGGCGATGCCTGCCGCGCCCAGCGCCAGGCAGGCAAACTTGACTGCCAGCGCAAAAATAATATTTTGATAGACGATGGAAATGCACTTGCGGGAAATACGGATACCCTGCAGCAGCTTTACCGGGTCATCATCCATCAGCACCACATCCGCTGCCTCGATGGCAGCATCCGAACCCATCGCACCCATTGCGATGCCGATGTCCGCCCGGGCCAGCACGGGAGCATCGTTGATGCCGTCTCCCACAAAGGCCAGACGGTCATTGTTCCCCCTGCCCTCCAGCAGTCGCTCCACTGCAGCAACCTTATCTGCCGGCAGCAGCTGGCTGTGGACTTCATCCAGCCCCAACGCCGCGCCTACAGTCTGTGCAGCGCCGTCAGCATCTCCGGTGAGCATCACAGTTTTCCGAATGCCGGCTTTCTTTAGTCCCTCGATCGTCTCGTGGGCAGTGGGCTTCAGACTGTCGGAAATGCGGATGTACCCGGCGTATGTCCCATCCACCGCAATATGGACCGCTGCTGCCATATCAGCGCACACTTTCCGGTCAACGCCGATTTTCTCCATCAGTTTGCTACTGCCAACAGCCACCGCTTTTCCGTCTACCTTTGCCACCATACCATAACCGCTGATTTCTTGCAGTTCCGCCACCCGGCTGCGGTCAACTTCCTGCCCGTATGCAGAAAGAATGCTCTTGGCGATGGGATGGGAAGAAACCGCTTCCACGCAGGCAGCAAGTTCCAACAGTTGCTGCGGCTGCATTTGTTCCGGATAGATGCCGATCACTTCAAACACGCCTTTGGTAAGGGTGCCGGTCTTATCGAAAACCACCGTTTTTACCTTAGCCAGGGTCTCCAAATAGTTGGAACCCTTGATCAACACACCTGCCCGGCTGGCACCACCAATACCGGCAAAAAAGCTCAGCGGAATGCTGATCACCAGCGCACAGGGACAGCTGATTACGAGAAAGGTCAGCGCCCGGTACACCCAGGTTGCAAAATCCGGCGGCAGCTCCAGAAACAGCCACCGTACCACAGGAGGCAGCAGTGCCAGCACCAAGGCACTGCAGCACACTGCCGGGGTATAGACCCGGGCAAACTTTGCGATAAAGTTTTCAGATTTGGATTTTCTGGAGCTGGCATTTTCCACCAGATCCAAAATCTTGGACACCGTGGATTCCCCAAAAGATTTGGTGGTGCGCAGCTTCAGAACACCGGTTAGGTTGATGCAGCCGCTGATCACATCGTCTCCCACCGCCACATCCCGGGGCAGGCTCTCACCGGTAAGGGCACCGGTGTTTAAGGAGGCGCTTCCCTCTATGACCACGCCGTCAATAGGAATCCGCTCTCCCGGTTGCACCACCAAGATGCTGCCCACCGCAACCTCTTCCGGATCCACCTGGGTCAAAACGCCGTCGGTTTCGATCCGGGCATAATCCGGGCGAATGTCCATCAGCTGGCTGATGCTGCGTCGGCTTTTCCCCACGGCATAGCTCTCGAACAGCTCTCCGATCTGGAAAAACAGCATTACCGCGATGGCTTCCAGATACTCTCCGCTGCGGCTGTATACCGCCAGAGCAACAGTGCCAAGGGTTGCTGCCGCCATCAGGAAACTTTCACTGAAGATCCGTCCTGCCAGGATGCCCCGTCCGGCTTTTCTTAAAATGTCATATCCGATCAGCAGATAGGTCAGCAAGGACAGCACCGCATTCAGAACCGGATGCCAACAGATCACATTCAGAAGCACCGCCATAATGGCGGTGATCACGATTCGGGTCAGCATCCGTTTTTGCTTTTTATTCAAGCTACTTCCTCCCCTGTTTCTGTCCGGTCCAACGCCCTTAGAATGCGATCTGGCAGTCCGGTTCTATTTTTTTGCAGACCTTCAGCACCGCCTGCATCACCGTCTGCACATCCGCACCCTCGGAAAATTCCACTGTCATCTTCTGGGTCATATAATTCACAGTTGCGGAAGCCACGCCCGCAGTTTTGCGGGTGGCATTTTCCATCAGATTGGCGCAGTTTGCGCAATCTACTTCGATTTTGTAGGTTTTGGTCATATAGGTTATCTCCTTCTGATTTTCCTCTGCAACTCGATATTTGCTTTATCGTTATGGTCATAGTATAACGGGGGCTGCATATGAAGTCAAGGGCGCGGCAAATCTGCACCAAAATTCCTGTTGTTGCGTGTGATTCCAACAATCGAACAAGGAAGCTGTTCTTTCCTCTCATTTTTTACGATCATTATCCCTTTTTCTAAAAGAAACAACAAAAGGAACCCCCCGGTAAAACCGGGGGGGCTTTTTAACGGGATGCGTTTTGGGGTTTATTTCTTGCTGATGGTAACGGTATTGGTTGTGACGGTGTTACCATACTGATCGGTGATGACGCAGTAGAGCTGGTAGCCGTTTCTGGCTGCGGTCATTGTGGTAGAGTAAACAGCAGTAGTCTGAGAAGACTTTACGAAGCTGCCGCCAACAGGCTTATAGTACCACTGATACTTCAGACCATCGCCGGTGGCAGACACGGAAACCTTGGCAGTTGCGCCGTTGGAAACGGACACAGATGTGGGCTGCTTGGTGATCTTCACAGCGGTCTGCATCTTGATGGTAACTGTATTGGTTGTGACCGTATTGCCATTCTGATCGGTGATGACGCAGTAGAGCTGGTAGCCGTTTCTGGCTGCGGTCATCGTGGTAGAATAGGTAGCTGTTGTCTGAGAGGACTTCAGGAAAGCGCCTCCAGATGCGGGTCTATAGTACCACTGATACTTCAGGCCACTGCCGGTAGCAGATACGGAGACCGTGGCAGTTGCGCCGTTAGCAACGGTGACGCCAACAGGCTGATTGGTGATGGTCAGAGATGCCTGCATCTTGATGGTGACCGTATTGGTTGTGACGGTCTTGCCGTACTGATCGGTAATGACGCAGTAGAGCTGATAACCATTTCTGGCTGCGGTCATCGTGGTAGAATAGGTAGCAGTTGTCTGAGAGGACTTCAGGAAAGCGCCTCCAGATGCGGGTCTATAGTACCACTGATACTTCAGGCCACTGCCGGTTGCAGATACGGAGACCGTGGCAGTTGCGCCGTTAGCAACGGTTGCGCCAACAGGCTGATTGGTGATGGTCAACTGTGTCTGCTGAGCCTGCATCTTGATGGTAACCGTATTGGTTGTGACGGTCTTGCCGTACTGATCGGTAATAACACAATAGAGCTGGTAGCCGTTTCTGGACGCGTTCATCGTGGTAGTATAAGTGGCGGTGGTATTGGAAGACTTCATGAAGCTGCCGCCAACAGGCTTATAGTACCACTGATACTTCAGGCCACTGCCGGTTGCGGTTACGGAAACCTTAGCAGTTGCGCCGTTAGCAACGGTAGTGCCAACAGGCTGCTTGGTGATGGTCAACGGGGTCTGCTGAGCCTGCATCTTGATGGTAACCGTATTGGTTGTGACGGTCTTGCCGTACTGATCGGTGATGACGCAGTAGACCTGGTAGCCGTTTCTGGACGCGTTCATCGTGGTGGAATAGGTTGCCGTGGTATTGGAAGACTTCAGGAACGCGCCTCCGGTTGCGGGTCTGTAGTACCACTGATACTTCAGACCGTCGCCGGTTGCGGTTACGGAAACCTTAGCAGTTGCACCGTTAGCAACGGTAGTGCCAACAGGCTGCTTGGTGATGGTCAACGGTGTCTGCTTGGTGAGAGTAGCGACCTGAGTTGTGACGGAGCTGCCGTACTGGTCGGTAATCACACAGTAGACCTTATAGCCATCTCTTGCGTCGGTCATAACCGTAGTATAAACAGGTGTGGTATTGGAGGACTTGCTGTAGCTGCTTGCCGTGGCAGACTTGTAGTACCACTGGAAGGTCAGGCCGTCGCCGGAAACATCCACGCCGATCTCCACAGCGCCGCCGTTTTCTACGCTAACAGATTCAGGCTGCGCCAGGAGCTCCAACGGAGTCCGCATCCACAAGGTAACAACATTTGTTAAAATATCATTACCATACTGGTCCATGACCTGGCAATAAACCTCGTATCCATTTCTTGCCTCGGTCATTGTGGTGGTATAAGTATCCGTTGTCTGAGAGGACTTCAGGAATTCTTCTCCATTTGAAGGCTTGTAGTACCACTGGTAGGTCAGACCATCGCCCTCTGCTTCCACGCTGACAGATACCGTCTCGCCAAGATATGCAGAATTATCCATCGGTTGTCTGACCAGTTCCAAAGGTGTGCCGGATTTGTTGATCACTGTCCACTCATCGCAGATGGAGCAGTACATCTTCAGCTGATTACCCTCAGCTTCCAGATGCATTTCGTTACCGGTGGCGTTGCAGTGGACGGTGTAGTCGCCTTCATAGAACCACTTTTCCACATTGTTCCACTGTTCCTCAGTGCCCTTGTAGAAAATGTGGGTGACAGAAGAATCAATAAAGGCATTATAGATGTATTCCACGCCTGCAGGGATCACAACTGCCTGGAGGTTGGTACATTCCGCAAAGGCGCTGCCGCCAATGCCTATCAGATTCTCCGGCAAGGTAACACTACGCAGGTTCCGGCAGCCCTTAAATGTGCCGTAGACCAGATCTGTAACTCTGGGAGAAACAGTCACTTTGGAATAATCAGCGCCTTCGAAAACCATCTCATTCAGAGTGGTCACGGTCGCAGGCATAATGAAGCTGCCTTCGGTATTTTTGTTTACATAGTACAGCTTGGAAACATCCTTGTTGTATACCGCGCCGTCAATGACCACATAGTCGGTGACGCCGGTGCCGAATACGATGTCCAGGCTCTCGTACCGCTGGATATAGTCAACCAGGTTGGTCACATCGGTAACCGTGTTGGGCACTGTATGCTGACCTGTCTTGCCTGCGGGGACGAAGAGCAGCTTGGTGACGGCCTTATTGTAAACAACGCCGTCCACGCTCTTAAGGTCGGGATTCTGGCTGCTGATCACAACTTCCTCCAGGTTCTTTGCCCAGATCATATTCTCCCAGTTGCAGCCGGTGATGCCCTTGCCCAGGGTGATCTTCCGGGCAACAGAACCGCCGAAGATATAGTTGCCCAACTTTGTCACGGAATCGCCAACCACGATTTCCTTTGCGTAAAGCATCGCGCTGCCCAGGTGTTCCACTGCGACAACAGGATAGCCGTTCAGAGTCTGGGGGATCACCAGTACTTCGTCGGTGCAGACGCTGTCGTAGATGATTGCCTTGCCGTCGTTGACCAGATATTCGAATCCACCCTCCCAGATACCGTTGGCGATGGTGATGGAAACATCGGCCTCTTTACCGATCACAGAGATCTTCAGGGTGTAGGTGTTGCCCACTTCCATCCGGTTGTCGTAACCGCCGTAGTATTCGGAGGCAATGTAGTAATCCGTGCCGTCATAACTGAAATGCGTGCCGGTGCCGTAAATCTCGGTGCCATCTCTCAGTTGAACAGTGTAGGACATTTCGCTTTGCCAGTCATACTCGAACCACTCTACATAACCGACGCCCTCGATCCAGTCTTCATTCCACCAGCCATTGTTTTCGGTTTTCATAACCACGGGGTTGGGGGTAATGCTTACGATGGGACACGGCTCAACGGTGACGGAAACGGGATAGGTGTTGCCCAGGATCTCTACTTCCACCTCATAGGTTTCTTCGGCGATCCAGGGATCATTTTCCTGATCCTGGTAAGAGTAACTGATCGGGAATCTCATTCCCTTATAGGAAATGGATGCTCCATCGACGGGGACGACTGTTCCGTCTGCAAAGGTGACAGAGCCGGAGAGACGATTCCACCAGGTATAGATCGGGATGCCACCCACCATCATATGCTGGTTATCCACGTCCTCTTTCATAACGATGGGGGCAATGTCGACTGCCTGGATATCCACGCTGATTACTTTGATGCTGTAGCTTGCTGCGCTATAAAACTTAGTAGCCTTCAGATAATAGGTCTTTCCAGCAGAAAGCTTTCCGGAAAACATAAAGTTGCCATTTCCGGCCTCGTCATCGGAATAAGCCAACTCCAGCATATCTTCATCATACAGATAACCCTTGGGGTCGCCATATCCCTTATTGAGGGAGAAGAATATATAGGTGCCGTCTTCTTCCGGTGTGAAGGCAAAGAAGATGCTGGAATCGCCTTCAGGAAGCTGCACCGGGTAATTCGTATCCGGGACGATCTGCTCTGCCTGGGGATTCTCAACCGTTACGCTTATCTGTTCGTGATAGCCTACAACAACCAGCTCCGGGGTATAGGTGTTGCCCACTGTCCAAGGATTCTCATAGGACTGGTCATCATTCCAGCCCAGCCAGTATACCTCACCCTGGTAGATAAATTGTCTGTCTTCAATGGGAGCGGTGGTGCCATCCTTGAAGGTCACTGTGCCGGTGATATGATTCCACCAGTAGTAACGGTAGTATTCGTTGTAAGTTTCGCCGGTTTCCTCGTTCCAGCTGCTGTCCCAGCCACCGTCCTGTCTATTGACAACGGTAATGGGATCGATCTGAAGATCTACAACCAGAGCGTATTCAATGGTGATATTGGCATTTGCGGTATAATTGAGCGCGCTCAATTCCGGTGTGTAGGTGCCTACATCCCACTGATTGTCATAGGACTGCTCGTCTTGAGGCTCCAGCCAGATATCCCGATCCCTGTAGGTAAAGCGTCTGTCTACAATGGGAGCGGTGGAGCCGTCCACAAAGGTCACCGTGCCGGTGATCTTCTCACTGGCATACCACTCGTAATGGAAGTAAGCGGGTGTAGATTCGCCGGTTTCTTCATTCCAGTCGCCGGTCCACCAGCCGTTCTCCTCTTTGTTCATCACAATGGGGTCGAGCTGAATATCTGCGATGGGCGTAGTGATAATGGTTATGCTTACCGGCTTATAACAGCCCCTAACAGAAACCTGCTGGATATAGGTATTGCCTGCCGTCCACCGATTGTCATAGGACTGATCATCCGGATAATCCAGCCAGTATTCCTCACCCTGGTAGGTAAAGTGTCTGTCTACAACAGGGGCGGTGGTGCCGTCCTTGAAGGTCACTGTGCCATTAACATAATTCCACCAATCGTAACGGAAGTAGAGATCTGTCCACTCGCCGGTTTCTTCATCCCAGTGATCCTGCCACCCGCCGTCATATTCCTCGATCACAACAATGGGATCGATCTGGATATCCACAACCAGAGAATATTCCAGGATCACATCTACCGTTCCGGTATAATTCAGCACAACAACTTCTGCCGTGTTGGTGCCTACATCCCACTGATTCTCAAAGGACTGTTGGTCGGGCCGCTCCACATAATAGTTGCAGTCACGGTAGTAAAACTCTGCGTTTACGATGGGGGCGGTGGTGCCGTCCTTGAAGGTCACCGTGCCGTTGATCTTTTCATTGTAATACCAATCGTAATGGAACCAGTTACCCAGCCAGTTGTCGTCTTCATCATACTCGCTCTGCCACCAGCCGTTTTCCTCTTTGATCAGGGTAATGGGATCAAGCTGAATGCTGGCGACGGGTGTGGCTTCAATGATCACGCTTGCATAACCTGTATAATTCAGCGCAGTAAATTCCGGTGTGTAAGCGCCTGCTGTCCACTCGTTATCCAGGTACTGATCGTCTTGCGCTTCCAACAGGTACTCATTGTTACGATAGGTAAACCATCCGTTATTGATGGAGGTGGTAGAGCCATCCTTGAAGGTCACTGTGCCATTGATTCTATCGCGCCAATTATAATAGTTGTAGCTACCCAGCCATTCGCCGTTTTCATCATCAGCGCTGCGCCATTCGTTGTCCAGCTCCTGGTACATAACCACAGGCTCCAGCTGAATATCCGCAATGGGTGTAGCTTCAACAGTTACGCTTATTTGTTCGGTATAGTTCAGTGCAGTGGCTTCCACCGTATAGGTACCCACCGTCCACTGATTGTCATAGGTCTGGTCGTCCTGATACTCCAGCCAGTATTCCTGTCCCCGGTAGGTAAAGCCGCCGTGGGCAATGGGAGTGGAAGAGCCGTCCTTAAAGATCACCTTACCGGTAACACGATCCTCCCAGTAGTAATGGTTGAATTCCTCCCACTGGCTGGTTTCCTCATTCCAGCTACTGCTCCAACCATCATCCACGCCCTGATACATCACGATGGGATCGATCTGAATCTCTTCGATGGGGGTGGTGATCACGGATACGCTTGTCTGCCCATAGCAGCCCTCGGCAGATACCTCTACCGCATAGGTGTTACCCACCGTCCAGGGATTTTCTTCGGACTGGTCATAGTGAAAAGTCAGACCGTAAGTCTCGTCCTGGTAGGTAAAGTGTCTGTCCACAATGGGGGCGGTGGTGCCGTCCTTGAAGGTCACTGTGCCTGTGACATAATTATACCACTCGTAATAGAAGTAGGTTCTTACCCATTCGCCGGCCTCTTCATCCCAGCGATCCTGCCAACAGCCGTCATATTCCTCGATCACGGTAATGGGATCCAGCTGGACATTTGTGACCAGAGAATATTCGATGGTCACTTCTACTTCTGCGGTGTAATTCAGCGTGTTAAGCTCCTGCGTGTAGGTGCCGATCGTCCACTGATTCTCATAGGACTGCTTTTCCTCATAGCTCACCCACTGTGTGGTGCCCTGGTAGGTAAAATGTCCGTCTTCAATGGTGGCAGTGGAGCCGTCCACAAAGGTCACCGTGCCGTTGATATAATTATCCCAATCGTAGAAAAAGTAGCGATTCCATTCGCCGGTCTCCTCATCATAATCGCTGTAATTCCAGCCGCTTTGCTCTTTGAACAGCACGATGGGATCGAACTGAATATCCGCGATGGGGGTGGTCACAACGGTGATGCTGACCGGCGCGGAATAGCCCATAGCAGACACCGTTGCGGTATAGGTGTTACCCACCGTCCAGGGATCCTGGGGGAACTGTTCATCCCAATAACCCAGATAGTAATCCTCTCCCTGGTAGGTAAAATATCTGTTGGTAATGGGCGCAGTGGTACCGTCTTTGAAGGTCACTGTGCCGTTGACATAGTTGTACCACTGATAGTAGAAATAAGGAAGATATTCGCCGGTTTCCTCATCCCAGCTGTCGGACTCATAGCCGTCTTGTCCCTCAATGACATAAATAGGATTGATGTCAATGCTGGCGATGGCGCTTCCCCGCAGAACAACGGAATATGTACACGCTTCACCGTAAGCACTAACCCCATAGAAATAGGTCTTACCGGCTTCCATCTGGCATTCCAGCTGGAAATTCAGACCATCACTATCATCATTATAGGCCAGTTGGTTGCCTGCAGCATCGTATACATACCCATAAGGGTCGCCTTCTTCTGCCTGGCTTTTCAGGATATACGCGCCGGATTCCGCCGGGGTGAAGGAAAGGTATACATTTTTCCCACCGGAAATGGTTACATACTGCGGCGTATCCAGCTGCAGCGGAGTCGCCCCCGCGGCTTCCGGAAAAGATTCAGCATTGGCCACAATGCCCATTGCCGCCACAAGCAGTGTCAGCAACAGGAATATGCCAAGCATCCGTACAAAACGTTTCATAATGTCAGTTCTCCTTTTCTACCTATGATGTTGCGTGGTGTGTGCATTTGCCTAATTGGGTATTTGCTGCGTAATAGCCGGTTTCCGTTGCCGGGCAGGCATCGGTAGCAGCCATTGCGCTTTGTGTACAGTATTGGATCTCTACGATTTCGCCGTAATTTTCAAAGGCGGCGGGCTTTTCGCTGCCCGCATAGATCTCGTCCATAATCGCGGCAAAGATCTCCGGAGCCAAATTCTCACTGTTCTGCCCGTGACGGACAGCACAGCTGTAGCCGGGGGTAACGCCTACAAACCAGTTGATGCTCCGGTCGTCCCGGATACCGGTCTGTCCGGCAACCTCTACCGATTGGCAGGCGGCTTTTTCGCCCACACCGCCCTGGGATACCACTCCCTGGAGCATCTTCCGGACGATATCCGCAGTTTCCGGACTGACTGTCTGATAACTTCCGGGCTGACCGGCATAGATGCGGTTTCCTTCGCTGTCAAGGATCTGTGTCAGCGCGGAAAACTGGGTATACTTGCCGCCGGTGGCAAAAATCTGGTAGCAGCCTGCCATATCCACTGCAGACACGCCGGTCTGCAAGTGACCCAAGGCAATGTTACCAATGATCTCCTCTTCCCCCTCCTGCTCCAGGCGCATCGCCTCGGTGTCCAGGTTTAAGGGAAAATTTCCCTGCAAAAACGCGATAGCAGGAGCCACGCCCAGATCCGCAAGACTTTTTACGGCAATGGTATTCAGGGAGTTTTTCACCGCCTGGTACATAAACACCTTTTCTCTGCTATAGGTGCCCGAAGCATTGGACGGCCAATCGAAACCGCCGCTTTCCGCCGGCAGCTGCTTGTAAGGAGAATCCTCATAGCGCACCGACCAGCGGGAGATGCCTGCCTCAACAGCCGGGGCATAGACACTGAGGGGTTTTAATGTGGAATAGGGCGAGGTTTGAAGTCTTGCCTGGTTTTCCTGGCCGGGGGTGCTGTAAATCGCTACCAGGTTACCTTCCAGGTCTATTATGGCGCAGCCTATGGGAAAATCCTCTCCCCACTTTTCTCCCGCCTTTTCCACAGCGGCAAACACTGCCGGGTCGAAGGCGGTTTTTAACACATAGTTGCCATTGAAAAGCAACTTAACTGCTTCTTCCTGGGTAACAGCATTTTGCTTGGCATAGACCCAGGCCGCTTCATCTATGGCATATTCCAAATAGGCCCACCGGTCATCTTCCTGCAGCGCCTGTGGTGAGGACAGCTCGGCCATCACCTGACCCTTACTGTCCAGCACCGTCAGAGATGCCTGCTGCTGTGTTTGCATTTTGTTGATGCCGAGGATCAGCATCACTGTAATCGGTATCACCGCCAATAAAAGGCCCGGTATCACGTATCTTAATTTTTTCACTGACCGTCGCCTCCTAATCCGGCAATATAAGCCTGCACCGAATCAGACAGCTCCGTGATCGGCTGGACGCTGAGCCTTTTTCCCAAATGACTCAGCCGATGGGCGTTAGCTGCCAGCTTTGCCTGGGCAGCCAGCAGCTCCTGCTGACAGATCTTCACGCTCTCCCAATCCCCGGCTTGGGCATAAGCCTCAATGCCGCTGATCAGCATTTCACAATATTCCTGATACTGTCCGTAGCCAAAAGGATTTGCCTGGAAGCCTTTGTTTCTGTTTTCAATCAGTCCGGCAAAATCACCTCTGGAGTAGCAGTATTTCGCCTTCACACCGTAAGGGGGATAGTACTTTTGGTTCTGACGGAGGATCCGTTCTGCCAGTTCATTGGCCTGCTTCATATCCTCCGCATCTTCCAGCATCACCAGCATATTGGCAGTATTGTAGGGATACAAGGTATCTGCCAGGGTGCGCTGCCCAATATGCGCCAGCCCCAGTGCCGTAGCCATATATAAGCTGAGAGCCAGCACAACCGTCAAAATCGCCTTGACGGAAAACGTATTCTTTATCACAATCTGCTTTTCTCCGCTTGTTCTGTGGGTCAAAAGCAGCAGCAGCATACCCATCGCCATAAATTGAAGGTCAAAGTCCAGCAGGGCGTGAAAACACAGCGCTCCTGCCACTACCTTGTCCCCTGCGGGAATGCTTTTCTTCAGGAACCAGCGGATCAATGCCGCGATCAGCAGGATCCCGGGAATCCAGCCAATGTCCAAAAAGACCTGAAGAAAATCGTTATGTACATAGGTGGTGGCATACATACCCGTCTGCACACTGTGCTGCACATAGTAGTAGCCCATATAGCCCATACCGAAGGGATATTTCAAAAGCAGGGGCAGACTGTCCAGCATATAGAGCAGTCTGTCCACCAGGGAGGTTTTCAGTAAAGAGGCAATCTGATACCGATGCAGAACAGAATGTTCGTCCAATGCCAGTAAAAAGCCAGCCAGCAGAAGTCCCAAGATGGAAAGCGCCAAGGGGATCCTGCTTTTTTTCGGCAGGCAAACAAAAAGCATCGCCGCGTTGGAAAGCAGGAATACTACAAATACCACGCGACTGCCACTGTACAGGATTCCTCCTGTCAGCGCCAGCACGATCAAATAATCCCAGACCGTTTTCTCCTCTTTTTTCATCACAAGGAGCTGGCAAACAAGAAGGAATATGGCAAAGGTGTTCGGGTATTGAAAAAAGCCTGCAATACGGCCATCTACAGAAAAGAAACCGGTAAGCCGGGGAAACTGCATACCCAAAGCAGAAACTCCTATGCAGACAAGACCAAAGTAAGGCAATACCTGCAGAATTTTTCCATCTTCCCCATTCTGCCACAAGCAGATCCCGTAAAGTCCAAGAGGGAGGTATTTCAAAAATCCCACAAATGCCATACCCCGATCCACCGCCCACAGGCAGGTGATCCCATAACCCAGACACAAGGCGGCAACGGTCCACAGATACAGACCCTTTTCGATCTGAATTGTTTTTCCGTCCGCCAGCCGAAGCAGCAGCCAAAACACCATCGCAGCCGAAAGGATGCAGGAAATATACTCATAAAATCCGCCTACAAAAGTCAGCGCACACAGAAGAATTCCGTCAGTAAACCGAAATTTGACAACTAATATTTCGTGAATTATTATCGCTTATTGTTAGGTGTTAATAAAATTCTCTAAAAGTCTTATAAATAAAGGGGTTTTCGCAAACAACTCGTTTCAACTTGTTATGACTTATTATTTCATTTTAACCTTGCCCGAAAGTATTATAAGGGCAAAATTAAGGGCAAAAATCATTAGAATTTCAGTTTAAAATTAGGAAAACGAACTGTTGCAATGTGAATTTACAAATGAATTGAGGAATTATCGTGAAGATAACCAAATTGTTTGCAATCACATTGCAGTCAAAAATAAGAATTGCTTTCTTGATAGTCGCACTTTTATATAATTTTGTTTTAGGATTTTATTTGAAGGATTTTCTTGTTTTATCTCAAACACTTACGGTGTTCTATTTATTGTCGATCTTAGCGTGCTTGTTTTTAATAGTTGAGATAAAAACAAAAGCAATGATAATAGCGGTTTATATTTCGCTGATGCTCATTGCTTGTATGAATATTGTTTATGCGATTTATTGTCGCAGAGTATTTCCTTTTTTAGCACTTCTGTCACTAGCCATTGTTTTCCTGTACCTTATTGCCTTTGCTAACAAAATCGGTAAAGATAATCTGCTGACGAAAATTTATACATTGGTGGTATCGGCCATTATTGTGGCACTGATTTTCAACGCATATGTTATCGTCTACAAACAAGAGAATGTTTCTCTTGCCAATGGTCAGGCAACGCTGTGGCATACAAAGACGGTAGAACTTGCTGACGAGATTTGTACCGACTGTGATACTGATGAAGAAAAGGTAAAATCAATATATGAATGGATGATATATAATTTTGAGTATGACAATGATAGCGAACCTTTTATCCAATATTTTAACATAAGAAAGACAATTAAAACTAAAAAAGGAATTTGCTATGACTTTGCTCATTTATTTGCAGCACTCTGTCGCAGCCAAAGCATCCCTTGCTTTGTGATTGACGGAACAAAAATTGACGTTGCAAATTATCATCACACTTGGAACAGAGTTTACTTTAATGGCTCTTGGTGGAATATCGATGTTACCTTTGATATTGTTCAAACTAAAACAAAAGGAGAACTTTACGGTTTCCGTACAATTGATGGTGCATTCGTTGACAATGAAGGCTTTTTCATAACAAAGGTATATTAACGAAAATATCAAAAGGGTGATGACATTTGAATGGTCACCACCCTTTAAATGTTCTTATTGAACTGCAGTTTGGTAGTTGATAAAAAGAGATACTGCCTTTTTAACTTGAGATCGTACTGATGTAGAGATTGCCTTGAATTGAGGCGAGTTTTCTAGTTGATACAGGTAAAATGAGTCGGGAGTATCGTTTATACGAAGAATTGAATTTGCTCTGCGAATTCTAGACACAACATCCTTAGCTGAGCGTTCTGTGTATTGTTGCGTGTCAATGAGCCAAGCAATGAGTTTGCCATAATCAACACAAACAGGCATTTCGCAACCATCAATAAACTCTTTTAATGTGGAAGCCACGAACTCTGCAAGTTTTACAGGAACGGCATTTCCGATCATCTGTTCCATATCGGTTTTATTACCTATCCATTTATATTGTGGTGGAAATGTTTGAATTAAAGAACGCTCAATTGTAGTAAGTGCACGAATAGAGTCGTTCAATGGACAAGCATCGTTAGGATTACCAGGATATCCTTTTGGAACAGGTCTATTTACACCTCTCATAGTAGGAGCAGGTTCATCTATTGAAAAAATGGCTCGCCTACTATAATTACGAGGATGACGATAATAATATTCAAAATCTAGTCCGTCACCAAAATAGTCACGCAAAGTGGTCTCGTGTTCGGAAATCTTATCATTTAATCTACTTAATAGAAAACCATCAGGCTGATTTATAGCACCTATGCAGAAAAAACGCTTTCTTTTTTGGGGTATTCCACAACGAGAAGCATCTAACACAATTTCAGTAAGACCATATCCAGCAGATTTGAAAATATCTCTTGCCTTTGCATATGCGTTACTTTTCTGTGCTCTATCAACATTCTCCATTACAAAATAAGTAGGAGATATTTCCTTGACAATCTCAGCAAAATTTTCAGTAAGACTTGCTCTGCCGCCTTCAATTCTTTTTCCTGCGTGTGAAAAGTCTTGGCATGGCGGTCCACCGATAATGATGTCAGGTGAAAGTTTTCGAATAGAGTTTACAGCATTACTGACTTTTGAAAGGTCCTCCCTAAATAACGGGTGATTAAAGTTTCCTTCATAACATTTAGCGGCAGACTCCCACAACTCATATGCACCAACAATATTAAAGTCAGCGTTTTGAAATCCTAGAGACATTCCGCCACAGCCACAAAATAAATCTACAATTTTATTCATTTTTCGATCACCTCTATACAAAAACCGAAGAATGTGTTATAATATGTAAAAGATTATAACTCATTTTTTCGTTGACGTCAACATATTGACGTCAAAAATATTATTAAATTCAAGAAAGGAGATATCAATATGCCTAACGGATTATTTGGTATCCATCACTCAAATAGAACAGTTGATGACCATTGGGGCAAGAACTGTTTTAATTCCAGCTTCCCTGCTGCGATGGCAAGCTATATGTTTGATAGAAATATGTCCGCCATTTACATTAAAGTGGATGTAGTGGACGGTGAATTAAAAATCGTTCCTACAGAAATACCTATTAGAGAAGTCTTCAATGCTGGAACTCGCGGCTTAGATGACTTGTATTTTAGTTTCGAGTCAGTATTTGAACCTTATCAACAATATTCGTTTGATACCATCGACGGTATTGATTTGGTAATGAAAGATACAGATGGAAATTACCTCGCTCCGCTTGAAGTAAAGCTAACCGTTTTGCCAACATCACAAACAAGCACACAATCAGAAGATAAATGGGGTTCCGAAATTGTTGTAAGATCGGCAACAACCTCCTATTGTGCTTTGGGAATGTTTGATTCTGTTAAACACGATGACCGTGCTATTAGGGAAATTTTCGAAGAAGCGTGCGCCTCAATACAGATGTGGGATAACAACTATGAGATGACTCACAAATTGCCCAACTTAATCAACGCTATAAATACCTTTGAAAAGAGATATTATACATATCAAAAGCCCTTATTAATGCAAACGCTTTGGAAAACTCAGGGTCAATCTCCCGTGTTGGCTGATCAAGCATTTGATATCGTTATTTGGAGTGATTATGCGTTTTCGAGATTGTTCATTGATGGTTCAGAGCAACCCTCCGATACTATGAAACGTGGTATGAGAGCAACTGCTCGACTTGCAAGATGCTTATGGGAATTGAGTAAATCGGGTAAGATTCGAGTAACTGATATTTATAAACAGATGGCATTTGGAAACCAGACTGATAAGGAATTCGCTATAGGCGGTTCCCTCTGGCGCAAATATGTTACATCTGATCGAATAACCAATCTTGCATTGAATAAATGTGTTATTGACGAAATTATTGAGCCTGGATATATTGAAAGACTTAGACCTGAGCGTAGATTTGACCAAACTTTATATTTTACGGTTAGAGTAAACGAATAACTAACAAACATTAAAGCCGCCCGATTGGGCGGCTTTTGATTTACTTATTGGAATTTAATGTGCGGATCATCTGCATAACCGCTTTTTTCTGTTCGGCTGTGAGGCTAACCCAAGAGTCAAAGAGTTCTTTAATTTCAGGAGTCATCTCAACCATATCACCATCTGCAAAGAACTGGGATATTGTAATGCCAAATCCGGCACAAATAGCCTCTAATGTGCTTATTGAAGGCAATGTATTTCGTCTAAAAATATTAGCAAGAGTTGATTCGGACAAACCACATTCTTTAGATAATCTATATTCGGTCCATCCACGCTCATTTAATAGCTGACGAAGTCTCTTATGTGTATCCATAGCCTCACCCCTTTCATAATTATATTTTACCGCTAAACTAAACGGCTTTATACCCAATACTTGTAATGTCGTTACCGTTATGTTAAACTGTATAATATATTTAAGTTGAAAGGTATTAAGTGTAATGTTAGAAATTTTCACCGTTGCATTCTTCGGACATAGGTATATAGATAATATGTTTAAGGTCGAAGAACTACTAGAAGAACAAATAAGAAAACTTATTAACGAAAAAGAATATGTGGATTTTCTGGTGGGACGTAACGGAGAATTTGACCAATGCGTTTCATCAACAGTGCTTCGTGTACGAAAAAATGTGAGAGATGATAACAGTGCCCTGGTGTTGGTGCTGCCTTATCCCACGGCAGAGTATCTTAATAACGAAAATTATTTTCATGACTATTACACGGACATAGAGATATCTCACGCTGCGTCTGTGGCACACCCAAAATCTGCAATCCAAATTCGTAACCGTGAAATGGTTGATAGGGCTGACTTGGTTATTTGTTATATTGAGCACGAAAAAGGCGGTGCCTGGCAGACCGTTAAATATGCAATTGAACAAGGAAAAACGATAATCAATCTTTCCAATTTTTAATACTTTAACTGCTAATAACACTATTCACACTATCCCACCGATAAAGAATCGGCGGGATTTTTTTATTTTAATAAAACTTAAACATTTTAAAAACAAGTCAAAAACATTGACAGTATATAATTCTCTTGTACGGTGAGGGAAGCGCAATAAGCATTGCGAAAGAAATTTTGAAATTAACAAAACTCAAACATTTCTTAAAAATCTCTCAAACAACCGAAAGGTATAATGAACTCACAAAATCAAGAAAAGGAGATTATTACAATGAATAATAAGCAGATGGAAATGATGGCAAGAGAACACGATATGTCCGGTATTGATGCAGAATTTGCAGAGGAAGTCGTGCAGGTTGCAGCTAACGGTGCCAAAAGTACCTATCAGAAAATTGAAGATGCTGTAGTTGGCGGCTACAAGAAGATTGAAACTGGTGTGGTTGAAGGCTTCGGGAAAGTGACTGACAAGTGTGTTGAAACACTCTTTGCCAAAGACGGCGAAACTGTAGAGGATGCAAAGAAAAGACTGAACGGCGAAAAATAATCGTTGTTCTTTCGGAGGAAATCAAAATGATGGAAAATACTTTCAGCTATAAATACTCTGCTAAAGAAAATGCAGAGGTACAGGCAATCAGAAAAAAATACCTTCCCAAAAGCGAAAGCAAATTGGAAGAGCTAAAGCGTCTTGATGAAACAGTTCAGGCTTCGGGAATGGTTGAATCCTTATGCGCCGGTATTGGTGGTGCGTTAATCTTCGGGTTGGGACTTTGCCTTGCAATGCAGGTAATCGGAAGTGGACTGGTGATGATGATCATTGGAGTTCTGGTCGGCATCGTAGGTATGGCAGGAATGCTCGTGGCATACCCCGTATATCGCAAGGTGTTCAGCGCAACCAAAGAAAAATATGCGCCGAGAATCCTTGAACTCACGGCAGAACTTACCGGCGAAAAAACAGAGTGATTTTAATAAAACTCAAACATTTCTCAAAACTTTTAAAAACATCGGCACGATATAATGTGCCTGTAAGATATGGTATCTATGGCTTATGCCGTGAAAATAAAAAATTATGAAAGGTTATAGGTGAACAACAATGGCAAATTTTTTGAAGAAAGCATTTCAGGACATGAAGGAGAGCGCTCAGGCTCAGCACGAAGTTAGCAAGGCAGAGTTTGAGGCTGCAAAAGCTGAGAGCAGAGCTAATTTTGAGGAAAACAAAGGACATAACTCTATGGCCAGAGCGAAGGCGCAGGCAAAGAAGAGCTGGGATGATGCTCATATGACTCCCGCCGAGAGAGCTGCCAAGATGCAGGAAGAACGTGACGCACAGATAGCTGCGGCAAAAGCAAGAACAGCTGCTGCGAATGAACGTTACGATGCAGCGAAAAAGAAATAATTAGACTGCCAATAAGCGAGGTGTGCTTTGCACCTCGCTATCGGTCTATTGTGGAGGTGCAGTATGAAAAAGACAATAAGCTATGATGTGAATAACAAAACGGTGGAACGGGAGGTAAACTATATCCCTTTCCGCTATATTCTTGCTGTGCTTATTACGCTTTTTGAAGTTCTTTGCGTTATTGCGATTGTGGCTGCTCTCTGCTATTATGTACCGTATTTTTACTTAGCGGCTTGGGCAACGGAGATTGTCTGTGTTATTCGCATTATTGCCTCTGATGACAACCCCGATTATAAAGTGCCGTGGCTTCTGTTTGTGCTGATCATTCCGATCGCCGGCTTTATGCTGTATTTTATGTTCTATTCCAGAACGTTGCAAAAGAAATTTATCAAGAGAATGAATGAGCTGAAAAGCCATACCTATAAGCAAGACGATAGTGATTTGTTACATACTCTTCGGGAAGAAAATCCCACAGCCGCTGCACAGGCAAAAATGCTGATGGGCATTGCGGATACACACCTATTCACAAACACAAAGCAGGAGTATTTCCCGCTTGGTGAGGATATGCACAGACGGTTGCTTCAGGATCTTGAAAGCGCCGAGAAGTTTATTTATATGGAATATTTCATCATTGAGGAAGGTAAGTTCTGGAATTCGGTATTGGATATTCTAAAAGCAAAAGCTGCCGTAGGCGTCGAAGTCAAGGTTTTATACGACGACATCGGTTGTATGGCAACCCTCCCCGGCGATTACCACAAGACATTGAAAACTTATGGTATTGAAGCAACGCCTTTTTCAAGGCTTAAAGGTAATGCGGATAGTGAATTTAACAATCGCAGTCACCGCAAAATCACGGTTATTGACGGAAAAATCGGTTATACCGGCGGCGTGAACATCGCTGATGAATATATCAACGAGATCGTAAAATATGGTCATTGGAAGGATACCGCCATTTGCCTTGAGGGTGAAGCTGTATGGGAACTGACAAAGCTGTTCCTTGTGGACTTCGGTATTAATGTAAAGAAACTGCCCGTTGTCAGAGAAGATCTGTATCCAACATTCCAGATCGATGAAGATGGCTACATCATTCCGTTTGGCGATGGCCCGCATCCTATTTATGAACGCAGAGTCGGCAAAAGTGTGATTCAAAATATGCTGTCTGCCGCCACACGCTATGCCTGGATGACCTCACCTTACCTTATTATCGACAACGATCTGTGCACCGATCTTGAAAATGCGGCTTTGCGTGGTGTGGATGTTCGCATTATTGTTCCGCACATTCCCGATAAAAAGCTCGTATTTGGTATGACACAAAGCTTCTACCACAGACTGATGGCGGCAGGCGTGAAGATATACGAATACGAACCCGGTTTCATTCACGCTAAAAGTTATCTCGTTGATGACGAGTACGCTATGATCGGCACGATAAATCTTGATTACCGAAGTCTTGTTCACCACTTTGAAAACGGGGTATGGATGTATGGGTGTGAGTCGATCAAAGACCTAAAGACAGATATGGAAGATACCTTGAGCAAAAGCATAGAGGTAACACCCCAAATGCTGAAAACAAATCTGCTGCAGCGGTTTATCCGTGCAGTAGTAAGAATATTTGCGCCGATGATGTAAGGCGGAAAGAGAGGATAAAAATGAACGCTATTGAAATCAAAAATCTATCCAAAAGCTTTCGTGGTATGTATGCGGTAGATCATCTGAATATGACCGTGCCGGCAGGTAGCATCTACGGCTTTATCGGTGAAAACGGTTCGGGTAAATCCACCACTATGAAGCTTATCTGCGGACACCTTGTTCCCGACAGTGGTCAGATCAAGTTGTTCGGTAAAAAATACACCGATCCCGGTGTGAGAGTTCGTGTCGGCGCACTGATCGAGAACGCAGGCTGTTTCCCCGGCTCCAGCGTATATCAGAATCTTATGATGCAGTGCATCAATCTCGGTATCCAAAATGCTGACGACGAAATCAGCCGTGTGCTTCGCATTGTTCGTATGGAGGAACACGCACAGCTTAAATTCAAAAAATGTTCTCTTGGTATGAAACAAAGAATCGGTATTGCTATGGCTCTACTTGGCGATCCGGCTCTGCTTATCCTGGACGAACCTATCAACGGACTTGATACCGACGGTATGCGAATTATGCGTGAAATCCTCGTGGATATTACAAAAAATTACGGTTGCACCGTTCTCATTTCCTCACACATTCTCGGTGAGCTTGAGAAGATTGCTACGCACTACGGCATTATTCGTCAGGGCAAGATGATTATGGAGCTGTCTGCCAAAGAAATGGACTCAAGAGCGCAGGTGTTTACAACACTTAAAACCAAGGATATGAGGGGCGCTATGGAGGCGCTTCGGGCAAAGTTTGCCGATGTACGATATGAGAATGGTATGATTCGTGTATATGATGTGGATGATACCGCACGCATTGTTGATACTTTAATGAAAAACGGTCACGTTGTCAGCGAAATCAAAAAGAACAAAATCGGTCTTGAAGAATACTACATCGAACTGATGTCGGCAAAGGAGGTAAAATAAAATGACAAGAGAACTGAAATTCAGAAATCCGAGCTTTACGGAAAGAATCAAGGGTATGCTCGGCGTGGATTTTTACCGTCTGTTCCATACCCCTATGTTTTATATTTTCCTCGCCATTGCCGCCATTATCCCTGCAATGGTTTCGGCTATGACGATGATGCCCGACCAAAACGGCAACACGATGGAACCCCTGTACTCAAACGTATGGCAGATCATTGCCGCTTCCGAACCGCTTTATGTAATTAAAGGCATCGCCGATTATGCCAATATGAATATGGTCTTTATTTTCGGCGGTATTATGGTTTCCATTTTTATCGGACACGATTATAAGAGTGGATATGTAAAACAGCTCTTTACCACCCACGCAAAGAAGCAGGACTATATGATCTCCAAAACGATTACCTGCGCTTTTGCTATGGCGTGTATGTGTGTTACTTATCTTATTGGTGGTACACTCGGCGGAATATTCGCCGGATATTCTATGGAGGTCAATGTGGGCTCACTATTCATCGCCATTCTCGGTAAGATGATTATGAGTATCGGCTGGGCAAGCCTTTACACCTTCCTCAACATCATTTTCAGAAGATATTTCGGTATTTCCATTGCTTCCTCTTTCTTCTTCGGAACAGGTATTTTGATTATCGGTGTAGCCGCTATTGTGGAAAATTTGTCTCTCCCGACTGCCTTTTTGAATCTTTTCCTCTATGGTTCGTCGGTGAATGCTTGCCTTGTATCGGGCATCGGAGCACTGCTTACCTGTATTGTCGTGTCGGTAGTGTGGGCTGTTATTTATAATCTGCTCGGCACGTGGATTCTTTACAAGAGCGATGTATATTAAGGAGGTGGCATAAATGCACGCAGTTGAAATTACAAATCTTTCTAAAAACTTTGGTAATAAACAGGCTGTTAATGGACTGAACATGACTGTACCGATGGGTGCAATCTACGGCTTCATCGGTGAAAACGGTTCAGGCAAATCCACCACTGAGAAAATGATCTGCGGTTTGATTCCGAAATCCGGTGGCTCCATTAAGCTCTACGGAAAAGACCATACAGATGCGGCAGTCCGTGCAAACATAGGCGTACTGATTGAGTCTCCCGGCTGTTTCCCCGGTCTTACCGTTTGGGACAATATGATGCTTCAGGCGGCTAACCTTGATATTCCTAATGCCGAAAAAGAGGTCGTAAAGATTCTGAAGTTGGTGAGAATGGAAGGTGCCGCAGGCAACAAATACAAAAACTGTTCTCTCGGTATGAAGCAGCGAATCGGTATCGCAATGGCTCTGCTCGGCAATCCTGCCTTGCTTGTTCTTGACGAGCCTTTGAATGGTCTGGATGCTGACGGCATGCGCATTATGCGAGAAGTGCTTTGTGATATCATAAAAGACGGTAAACGCAGTATTTTAGTTTCTTCCCATCTGCTTGGAGAACTGCAAAAGGTCGCAACACATTACGGTATCATCCGTCACGGTAAAATGATCTGCGAGATGACTGCCGCTGAGCTTGATGCAAGCTGCCGTACTTACGTTGCTTTGCAGGCAGAAGATATGAACAAAGCCAAAATGCTGCTCGGACATAAATGTTCCCGTGTAGAGCTGGACGAAGCAGATTATCTTCGTGTTTACGATATGACCACACCCGAAGAAATCGTAACCTATCTGTATCAGAATGGTGTCACGGTTACGGAAATTAAAACCGACAAAATCGGTCTCGAAGAATACTATATCGACCTTATGAAGGGAGGCAAATGAGAATGGAAAATACGATAAAATTTAAGCGAGTTAGTTCGTCGAAAGAAATAAAGAGTATGCTGAAGGTTGATTTCAGAAGAATGTTCAAATCAAAGCTCTTTTACATTTTGCTTCTCTGCGCCCTTGTTATACCGGTTCTTATGACCGTTATGATGACGATGATGGACGGATCGGTTTCTGTCGATCCTCAAACAGGTGTAGAAACCGTTATACACGGCCCCGAAAATGCGTGGCAGTCTATCGGTACATTGCCCACCGATGACGCAGTACACGGTGAAAACACCGAAGGTGATGCCGCAGCAATGATGGGCGGTATGGATATTATGAGTATGTGTAACATCAATATGATGTTTATGCTTGTAGCGGTGTTTATCTGTCTGTTTATCTCGGATGATTTCAGAAGCGGATATGCCAAAAACCTATTCACCGTGCGAGCTAAAAAAGGCAGCTATGTTGTTTCAAAAACAATCGCAGGCTTTGTCTGCGGTGCACTGATGCTCATTCTTTACTTTGTCGGTGCTATGCTCGGCGGTGCAATTTCCGGTCTGTCCTTTGACCTTGGAACTCTGAGTATCGTAAATATTGTGATGTGTATGATAGCAAAGGTTCTTCTGATGCTCGTATTCGTTCCAATCTTTGTACTTGTAAGTGTTGGAGCAAAGCAAAAGGCGTGGCTTGCTATTTGCGGTTCTCTCGGTGCAGGAATGCTTCTCTTTATGATGGTTGGAATGATTACTCCTCTTAATTCTACCATTATGCACATTGTAATGTGTCTTGCCGGCGGTGCAATGTTCAGCATTGGTCTCGGCGCTTGTAGCAAGCAGGTGTTAAATAAAACAAGTTTGGTATAACGATTTAAGGCAACGTCATATCGGCGTTGCCTTATTTTTTGAAATCAACACTTTTTAAGGATTGTGTTGTTCAGTTGTGAATATAAAAACGATAAAATAAAAGTGCGATTTTTTCAAAAAACCTCGAAACGCAAACAAAACTTTAACATTTGGGTGTTATACTGTATAATGAATTATAGTAAATAGCGGAGGTAACACGATGTTTAAGATATTAGTTGTAGAGGATGACAAGGAGCTGAATAAGACTGTTTGCTCTTTTTTGAACAACAGTGGCTATGAGGCAGTAGGATGTCTGAATGCGAATGATGCCTATGACGCTATGTATGAGAATATGTTCGACCTTATCGTATCCGACATTATGATGCCCGGCATTGACGGTTTTGAGTTTGCCCGAAATGTGCGGGAGCTGAACGAGGACATTCCGATCCTCTTTATGACCGCCCGTGATGATATTGCCTCCAAGCAAAGAGGTTTTCGTATTGGCGTCGATGATTATATGGTAAAGCCGATTGACCTTGACGAACTATTTTTACGCATCGGTGCTCTGCTTCGCCGTGCCAAGATTGCATCAAGCCGTAAACTTGAAGTCGGAAGTTTTGTAATGGATGCCGATGAGCACACCGCTTATTTGGGGGATGAAGAAATATCTCTCACCAACCGTGAGTTCAGCATCCTTTATAAACTGCTCAGTTATCCGAAAAAGACCTTTACACGCCAGCAGCTTATGGATGAATTTTGGGATGCGGATACCGAAACCGCACCGAGAGCTGTAGACGTGTATATGACAAAGCTCCGCACTAAACTCAGCGATTGTGAAGATTTTGAGATAAAGACCGTTCACGGGCTTGGCTACAAGGCGGTGATCAAATGAAAAAGCCGACACTGAAAAGTATATTGGGGTCGATCAGTAGCTTCCTGCTGTTCTTTCTGACGGTAGGGTTTATAGTGTCCTGCAGTATGATGCTGTTTGTCAATATATTGGCAGACACAATGGAGCTCACGCTTACTCAAGAAAATATTGCTACTGCGGCAAAGGTTACTTTTTGGAATGTGATATTAATTACACTCCTTTTCAAGTTAGCGGATTACATTCGCCGTAAAATAATGGTGGAACGGCCAACGAAAATTATTACCGAAGCCACCGAAAAGATTATGTCCGGTGATTTTTCTGTATGTATCAAGCCAATGCAAAGCTCCGGTATGGAAGGATTCAATCAGATTGCTGAAGCGATCAACCAAATGGCCGAAGAACTTGGGAGCGTTGAAACACTCCGCACCGACTTTATTGCCAACGTTTCCCACGAAATGAAAACGCCCCTTGCCGTGATGCAGAATTACGGCACACTTTTACAAGTTACCGATTTGCCCGATGAAAAACGTGTAGAGTATGCAAAAGGCGTAACCGATGCTTCCCGCCGTCTGGCTGAAATGATGACAAATATTCTGAAGCTTAACCGCCTTGAAAATCAGCAGATTTTTCCCGAAATCACCGAGTTTGATTTAGGCGAACAACTTTGCGAATGTTTGTTGCAATTTGAGAACGTGTGGGAAAAGAAAAATATCGAAATTGATACTGATATTGCCGAAGATATCAAGGTGGCTGCAGATGCAGAGCTTCTATCACTCGTGTGGAATAATTTGTTTTCCAATGCCTTTAAATTCACCGAGGAAGGCGGCACGGTATCATTATCTTTAACTGCTACTGAGCATCACGCCATTATCAGAGTGAGGGACACCGGTTGTGGAATGACTGCCGAGATAGGCGCACATATCTTCGAGAAGTTCTATCAGGGCGATACTTCCCATTCTGCACAGGGTAACGGTCTTGGCCTTGCTCTTGTGAAGCGTGTGATAGATATTATGCAGGGTGAAATCGGCGTTGAGAGCGTAGTCGGCAAGGGCTCTACCTTCACCGTAAAAATCCGGAGGGTTTGATATGGACTGGAAGAAAATCGGGAAAGCCTTGTTGTTTCCTCACATTGCTATAATGATAATTCTGCTTCCTATCGCCACGGTGTTTTTGGTATATTCCTTAGTGTTTATGGGGACGGATTCCATTATTGCCATTGTGTCCTATGTACTTGCGTTTTACACGCTTGTGGTCTGGACTCTGAAAGTGCCGTATTTAATTCAGTTTTTTAAGACTTTCAAAGATGAAAACAAATACGCAAGACGGTGGCAGGACGATGAAAGACTGCGAGTAAACGTATCGCTTTACGGTACGCTGATTTGGAACACGGCTTACGCACTCTTGCAGCTCGGTATGGGATTTTGGCATCACACATTTTGGTTTTATTCCCTTGCGGGGTATTATATCGCCTTAGCGGTTATGCGCTTTTTCTTAGTGCGGCATACAAGCCGTCATAAACCCGGCGAGCTTATGAAAGAAGAACTTATTAAGTATCGTGCCTGCGGGATTGTGTTCCTTTTAATGAACTTGGCTCTTGCGCTCATTATTTTCTTTATGGTGTATTGGAACAGGACTTTCAATCATCACGAAATTACTACGATTACGATAGCTGCATACACCTTTGCCTCACTGACAATGGCGATTATGAACGTGGTGAAATACCGTAAATATAACAGCCCCGTATATTCTGCTTCCAAGGCTATTAGCCTTACGGCAGCCTTGGTATCAATGCTCACCTTGGAGTCTACAATGCTGACAACCTTCGGTGACGGTACGATGGATCTGACAACCAGACGCATTATGCTTGGAGCTACGGGCGGTGTGATTTCGGTATTTATCATTGGAATGGCAATTTATATGATTGTGCAGAGTAATAAAAAATTAAAGCTGTTAAGAACAGCGGAGGATGAAAAAGATGGAGAATAAAGAGAAAGAAACCTTTAACTATACCTATTCTGCAAAACAGCAGGAAGAAATCAAAGCAATCCGAAAGAAATATTCCGCACCCGAAGAAAAAGAGGACAAAATGGCACAACTTCGCCGTCTTGACCACGGTGTGACGCAAAAAGCTCAGGCAGTTTCTCTTGTGTTCGGTGTAATTGGTGCTTTGATTTTAGGGTTTGGAATGAGTCTTGCAATGACCGATTTGGGCGAAATCCTTGGTTCATACAGAGGAATGTCTATGCTGTTTGGAATTATAATCGGTGTTGTCGGTATCATTCTCGTGAGCCTCGCTTATCCTCTTTACAACCGCATTGTTAAGAAAGAGCGTGAGAAGATTGCTCCTGAAATTCTTCGTCTGACAGACGAACTGATGAAATGAGGATGGCTGTATGAATACCCCTAACAATAAGCGATACCGGGATATAGAGGAAAGCATAAATGCAGCTTTTATTTCCTTGCTTCAGGATAAGGAACTGCGTAAAATTACCGTTACAGATATATGTGAGCTCGCCGGTATAGAGCGCAGTACCTTCTATGCTCACTATGAAGATGTGGCGGCATTGGCAAATGCTTATGCGGCCCAAGTTGAAAAGCAGGTGTCCGAGCAACCGCATACTGAAAATGATTTTTCTTGGATATTTGACTACATAAAAGAACATCCCGACCTTTTCAGGATTTATTTCAAACTCGGTGTCAGTCAAGTGTCTACAGACTATAAGACTATCTTTTTCAGAAACGGCGCTTATTCCGTTGCGAAAATGTGGTTTGAGGAAGGATGTGTTGAGTCCTCTGAACAAATGGGAACGATAGTAAAACGGGAATACAATAAAATCCATAGTAATTAAGTTGAAAGACGGCGGATTTATTTCGCCGTCTTTAATATTTCTCTGGACTTGTGGAAAGTGTTGTGATATAAAAAGACGGCAAACTCACGGCAGCTATTCCCAGCTCTGATAATCGAAGATATGTTTTTATTGTAACGTTCACAAAATGTTTACAAACTGCAAAAACGGTCCTTTTTCGTCCTATAACAACCTATAACGTTTAATAAACGCAAATAATCGCGTTTTTCGCGATTTGACAATTGAATAAACATATGCTAAAATAACAATGGTTTTATTAAATAGGGTGAAACGAAAAGGATATTCGTTTCTTTGTCAGCTAGTAACTGACAACGGATTTTCTGTGCGAAAATCTGCCATAAGCAGGAGTGTTTTTAAAAGATAACGAAAATTGCAATGTTCCGAGAGGGTTAATTGCGCTTGTTTGTTATGCTAAACTATACTCCTGTGTATAGGACAAGGCAAAATGACAGCAAGTGAGCACTTACCTTTCGGGGTGGGTGCTTTTTGTTATCTTTTTGCCTTCTTTTTATGTTTTGTTCTCCGGTAAGTGACGGAGCCAAAATAAACACATAAAAGAAGGAGTATTCAAAATGATTGTATTTAACAACACGGGAAGTTAGTTGCACCAAAGGATTGGTGCCGAGTGCTACAGTCTGAGTTCTGCGACGGACTGAGAATCACTAGCAGAAAACCCTTGAGGTCGGGTTAGGCTTCATCAGTCGATGCTCTAAGGCTGATTATCTGTATAACCGTCATAACAGGAAATACAGAATTAAAGAGCTATCACCGTTTTGGCAACGGACAGGATGATATATTAAATGGGCATCACGCAATACAAGTGACCTATTACGTTGCTCAGGTTTATGATTACCCGTAATTAATCAGATCCCACTTTCACGCAGTGGTCCAAAACAGGATAGTAGGAAAAGCCGTGATATACAAAGCCCTTCACGAAGGCGATGTGAATTAAAACGTGCGGACAGCAGAGCCGTTACGAAACGAGGATTGTTCGACTGCGAACCTGTTTTCACTTATAACAGTGTTCTGTGAACGAAAATAAGTGCATAACAACGGTTCGGATTCAACCTAAGTTATTGACGAAAATTTATGGAATCCACGACGTTTGGGAGTTCCGTCGGTAAATAAAACTGCTCAAGCGGTTGTGCTACCGTCCTTTAAGGGAATTGACGGTTCCTTATTGGAATTGCATACGAAGTTTCCGGGATTTAATCGTTGTTAAAAACAGAATGAAAATTCCCGCCGAACGAGTTGTTTAGTCTCGGCAGGCTGAAATGCCTTGCACTCGGCGTAGCGTCAGCAAGCAATACAAGGTTGTTTGCACTCTTGAACTACAAGAGAACACGCACGGAAAATCTATTAATCTTGCGTTGAAGTGAGAATAGATTAAGCCAAGTACTAACCTTATTTTACAGCAGAATACCAGAACAGAATTTTCTTTTCGATATGATTTATGACTGTCTCTTCGAGAGTATATGATTTACTTTTCGAGAGCAAGTTGCACCTGCGC
>JAFQGT010000017.1 GCA_017415425.1 Oscillospiraceae bacterium
GGTATCCTTGATGGAGATACGCTTGCCGGTGCCGTTCCAGCCGGTGTTGACAAGGTATGCCTTGGCGCCGGACTTCTCCATCTTCTTGACGAGCTCCTCACCGTACTTGGTGGGATGCAGCTCAAGGAAGGCAGCGCCGAAGCAGGCGGAGAAGGTGGGAGTGGGCTCGGTAATGCCACGCTCGGTGCCGGCCAGCTTGGAAGTGAAGCCGGACAGGAAATAGTACTGAGTCTGCTCGGGAGTCAGGATGGAAACGGGAGGCAGAACGCCGAATGCGTCAGCGGACAGGAAGATGACATTCTTGGCATCGGGACCTGCGGACACAGGACGAACGATCTTCTCGATGTGGTCGATGGGGTAGGAAACACGGGTGTTCTCGGTGACGGAGCCGTCGGCGAAGTCGCACTTGCCGTCTGCTGCCACGGTGACGTTCTCCAGCAGAGCGTTGCGCTTGATGGCCTTGTAGATGTCGGGCTCGGACTCGGGATCCAGGTTGATGACCTTGGCATAGCAGCCGCCCTCAAAGTTGAACACGCCGTTGTCGTCCCAGCCGTGCTCGTCGTCACCGATCAGCAGACGCTTGGGGTCGGTGGACAGGGTGGTCTTGCCGGTGCCGGACAGGCCGAAGAACAGAGCAGTGTTCTGGCCGTTCATATCGGTGTTGGCGGAGCAGTGCATAGAAGCCATACCGTTCAGGGGCAGGTAGTAGTTCATCATAGAGAACATACCCTTCTTCATTTCGCCGCCGTACCAAGTGTTCAGAATGACCTGCTCCCGGGAAGTCAGGTTGAACAGAACAGCAGTCTCGGAGTTCAGACCCAGCTCCTTGTAGTTCTCTACCTTGGCCTTGGAGGCATTGTAAATGACGAAGTTGGGCTCGAAGTTCTTCAGCTCTTCCTCGGTGGGAGCGATGAACATATTCTTAACAAAGTGAGCCTGCCAAGCCACTTCCACGATGAAGCGGATCGCCATACGGGAGTCGGGGTTGGTACCGCAGAACAGGTCCATCACGTACAGCTTCTTGGGGCCGGACAGCTGCTTCAGAGCCAGCTCCTTGCAGGCGTTCCAGGCTTCTACGGATGCGGGCTTGTTGTCGTTGGCGAATTCCTTGGAGGTCCACCACACGGTGTCCTTGGAGGTGTCGTCCATTACGATGAACTTGTCTTTGGGGGAACGGCCGGTGTAGATGCCGGTCATCACGTTCACGGCGCCCAGCTCGGTCAGCTGACCTTTGTCAAAGCCTTCCAGAGTGGGATCCATTTCGGCCTCGAACAGCTGCTCGTAAGTAGGATTGTAAACAATTTCGGTAGTGCCGGTAATGCCGTACTTTTCAAGGTTGATCTGCATATATGTTTCCTCCTAAATTGATATGCGGCGGTTGCCGCGAATTTATAGTTTCCGGGAAAGTCTTGATAAAATCCAACTTCCACCAAATACATTTTAACATATACGAAATAAAATGTCTATCTTTATTTTGCAGAAAAAGCGTTTTTTAGCAGTGTTTTTTCGGCAGCCTCATCAGGAGAAAAAATTAACAATCCAACAAAAGAACGGTGACAAAAAGAAACGTGACGGCAACGGAAAATCGGTTGACATAAACTAAAAATTATGGAAAAATCTGCCGAAAGAAAAACAGGAGTTTTCCACACTCTCCACAGAGTTATCCACAGGTAAGGATAGAAAACCCTCTGCAAATCCGGGATTTGCAGAGGGTTGGGCGGAAAAGACTCGTTTTTTTGACGAATGTGTGGAAATCTGTTTTGGTTAACAGAACAACTATTCAAACAACAGCTGGGCGGAGAAGACGCGACCCTTTCCCTCGGGAAAGGAGGTCTCTGCCCGGAGGGCATCTACCGTCAAATTCGGGCCGCCGGACAGCTCCCAGTGCAGGTCTATCTGGTCTCCCTCCAGCGCCTCCGACAGGTAGCAAAGGGTAAATTCCTGCAGAGGATGCTCCCGGTGGAAGTGGCTGGGCAGCAGATCCAGCACCCAATCCAGATAACAGGTGTTGTTCATATGTCCGTTTCGGTCCAGCAGGGTGTAACCGACGGTGCGGTGGCTTACCTGCTCCATAGGATGGGGCATCAGAGAGCGGGGCACGGTCAGTTCGTTTCCGGTGAGGGTGCCGTCCACCACCACGCCGCTCTTTCCCGGCAGGATCATCGCCCGGGTGCGTGTATCCATCAGTACCCAAAGGCTGATGGAGCGGAACAGCTCCCGTCCGGTTTCGTCATAGGCCACCACGGAGCGGGGATATGCCACCTTGGTGGTGGGCATAGGCCAGGTCTCCACGGTGATGTTCTCTCCCAACCGGGGAAGACGGGTCACCTGCACCCGATTCCGGGAAACCGCCCAGAACAGATTGCGCTTGGCAAGGTTCTCCCAGTCCACAGACATCAGACTGGAGTGATTGCCGGCGGCCTGCTGAATAAAGTACAGCAGCGCCGAGGGCTTTGCCCGGCCAAACCGGTCGGACTGGGGCTCGGTGACGGTAAATTGCTCACGGTAAATGGGTTCCATATACAGCACCCTTTCTGTTTGTCAAGATTACTTTTTCCCAGCCTGGTCAATGGTCAGCTCCAGCCGGTACAGCTTGCCGCCCCGGTAGATGACCACCTCCACGGTGTCACCGGCCTGGTGGTTGTAAAGCAGACTGTTCAGAGCCTCCAGGGTGGAGACCTCCGTTCCGTCAAAGCTGGTGAGCACATCTCCCGGGGAGATGCCCTTCTGGGCGGCGTCGGAAGATTCGTTGACCTGGGTGATATACAGGCCGCTGGGCAGGTTATACATCCGCTGATACAGCGCTGACAGCTCCTGGAAAGTCAGACCCAGGGTGGGGCGGCCTTTCACATAGCCGTACTGGAGCAGATCGTCTACCACGGTTTTGACCGTGGTACTGGGAATGGCAAAGCCAAGACCCTCTACGCCGGCATCACTGACATAGTCGCCGATCTTCATGGTATTGATGCCGATGACCTGACCGTAGCAGTTCAGCAGCGGGCCGCCGGAGTTGCCGGAGTTTAAGGCAGCATTGGTCTGGATCAGAGTCATAGTGCGGCCATCGGTCTGAATATTTCGGTTGATGGCGGAGATGATGCCGTCGGTCATGGTGCCCCGCAGGTCCGCGCCCAGAGGGTCGCCGATGGCCACTGCCAGATCCCCAACCCGGAGGGCATCGGAATCTCCAAAGACCGCTGCGGTCAGATTCGCAGCCGGGACATACAGCACCGCCAGGTCGGAGACCGTATCGCTGCCGATGCACGTGGCGTCAAAGGTCCGTCCGTCGGACAGCTGGACACGGATCCTGGTTGCGTCGGCAACCACATGGGCGTTGGTGACCAGATACCCTTCCTTGGCGATGATCACGCCGGTGCCGGAGGTGTTGCCGCCGGGAAGGGTACAGCTGATGGAAACCACGGAATCAATGGTGCTTGCATAGATCTGCTGCAGGGATAAGCCGCCTTCCTGTGGAGTGTTTTCCACAGAGGAGGGGGATGGGGTGATGGGCAGGGTCACATCCGGGGATTCCTGTGCCAGAGAAGGTTCGACACTGTCGGATGCTTTTTGATCGTTGTTTTGATAGAAGGACAAAGATGCATCTTCCTTGGGCGTATCCTGCGCCTGTCGGAACGGCCGGATATTCAGCAGACCGAAGGCGGAGACGATGCCACCCAGAAAAATGACTGCCATCAGCAGCAGCGACAGCAGGGTGCTGCAGTTTTTCCGGGGGCGCATCTGTCCTGTGCGGTATTCGTTTGTCCAGTTTGTTTCGCTCATAGAGAACCTCGGGAAAATAATAGGATATAAATATAGGGGGCGGCGCAGTTGATAATTGAAAGCTAAAAATTAAAAATCAAATTTTCAATTTTGCAATGTCAATTGTCAATTGACCAGTGGCAGGGTGAATGTAAATTCTGTCCGGTCGTTTTGGCTGGTGACGGAAATGTCCTCTCCGTGGCGGCCGATGAGGGTCTTGACGATGTACAGACCCAGACCCCAGCCTTCCCGGTTTTCTGCCCGGCTCTTATCCAGCTTGTGGAACCGGTCAAAGACCAGCGGCAGCTCCTCCGGGGGAATGGTGTTGCCGGTGTTGGCAATGCCGGCATAGATCTTGTTGCCGTCTTCCCGGATGGATACGGAAAGGGTGCCGCCCACCGGGCAGAATTTTACGGCGTTATCCACCAAGTTGTAGAACACCTGGGTGATGGCATCCTGGTTGGCAAGGGTGTCTACGTTGTGTTCCGGGAAATCCACCTCTACGGCGAGGGATTTTTCCACGATTTTCTGTTCAAAGGTAATCAGCACCTGGCCGGCGCATTCGCACAGGTCGAACTGGGTCAGCTGTGCTTCGGAGAAGCGCTGGGTATCCTGCATCCGGGAGATGTCCAGCATACTCCGCACCAGGCGGCTCAGCCGCTTGGTCTCCTGGGAGACCAGGCGCATATAATGGTTCTGACGCTCCGCCGGGATGGTGCCGTCCAGCATACCGTCCACATAGCCGGAGATGGTGGTCATCGGCGTCTTCAGCTCGTGGGAAACATTGGCCACAAATTCCTGCCGCTGATATTCACTTTGCTGCAGGGAGGAGGCCATATTGTTGAAGGCCAGCGCCAGCTCCTGCACTTCCAGAGGGCTGCGCTCATCTACGGACACCCGGGCGTCCAGGTTGCCGTGACCGAAGTCACAGGCCACCTTGGCCATATCCCGCAGTGGGTTACTTTGCCGGCGGAACATAAAGGTCATCACCAGTACTGCAGCCAGCACCACTATAACAGAGATCATCAGATAAAAGTCGGAGAGCTTTTCCAAAATGGTGTGCACCTGAGTCAGCGGGGTGGATACGATCACAAGACCTACCGGCTGGTTGGTCTGGGTATCGGAAATGGGAACGCCCACCACATACCGGGATTCTTCGTACAGACCTTGGATCACACCCACATCCGAGACCGAGCCGGTCTCAAAGACTTCCTGCAGGTATGCTTCGTCGATCATCAGCCCCTGATGCTCACAGCCCATAGGCTGCTTGGCGCACAGAACCAGCTTACCGGTGGCGTCGCAGATCACGGCGTCAGCACCGCTGACCTGAGTGGCTACGGTGAGATTGATATAGAAATCCTGCGCAGAGATGGCTTTGTCGGCAAAGTAGGCGGAAGACAGCCGGGAGATGGTCTGCCCGTCGGTTTGCAGGTCAGAAAGACTCTCCCGGATCAGATAATTTTTCACCAGCAGCTGAAAGGAAGTGCCTACCACCAGCAGCGCCGCCAGAAGGATCATAGCGGCGGGAAAAAAGATCCGGCTGAAGGTCGTTTTCATATTTACAGTACCTCGAACTTATAACCCACGCCCCACACGGTTTTTACGCTCCACTTTTCCGAGACGCCTTCCAGCTTTTCCCGCAGACGCTTCACGTGGACGTCCACCGTCCGGGAGTCGCCGAAGTAGTCAAAGCCCCACACCTCATCCAGCAGCTGGTTGCGGGTGTAGACCCGGTTGGGAGAGGAGGCCAGGTAGTACAAAAGCTCCATTTCCTTCGGGGGTGTATCCACTTTCTTGCCGTCCACCGTCAGCTCAAATGCATCCATATCGATGGTGAGCTTGTCGAAGGACAGTCGTCTTGCGGTGTGCTCGGCACTGTCGGGAATGGCGCGGCGGAGGACCGCCTCAATCCGGGCCAGCAGCTCCTTCATCTCAAAGGGCTTGGTGACATAGTCGTCAGCACCGGCTTTGAGACCTGTGACTTTGTCGTCGGTCTCGCCCTTGGCGGTGAGCATAATCACAGGGGTTCTGCCCTCGGCACGGATGGCCCGGCAAACTGCCCAGCCGTCCATAACAGGCATCATCACATCCAGCAGCACCAAATCCGGCTTGATGGCGTGGAACTTTGCCAGACCCTGACCGCCGTCGGAAGCCAGGGTGACGGCGTAGCCGTCCTTTTCCAGATACAGCTGCAGAAGCTCCCGGATGTTGGGATCATCTTCCACAATTAACACAGAGATTGCCATAGGCGATACCTCCCATTGTTTCTTTTTTCTCTATTATAGCGCAAAAAACCGATTTGCGGTGAACAATTTGTGAATAGTTTCACCCCAAAATGTGAACAGGGAAAATTTCCTTGTCAGTAGATAGGGTTGGTGGTATAATGAATGGACAATTGAAAATTGAGGTATCGGCGTTACCAATGAAAAGAAGTATCACTTGGTACGGACACAGGAGGTTTTATGGATACGATCATTGAATTATTGAAGGCGGTGCTGTTTGGCATCGTGGAGGGCATCACCGAGTGGCTGCCTATTTCCTCTACGGGACATATGATCCTGCTGGATGAGTTTGTTAAATTAAAAGTATCCGATGCATTCTATGAGATGTTTCAGGTGGTGATCCAGCTGGGTGCGATTTTGGCGGTGGTGCTGCTGTTCTTCCACAAGCTCAATCCCTTTGCTGCCACCAAAACGCCCCGGCAGAAGAAGGATACCTGGCAGCTGTGGCTGAAGGTGATCGTGGCGGTGCTGCCATCGGCGGTGATCGGTCTTCTGCTGGACGATTGGATGGACGAACATCTGTATAACTATGTGGTGGTGGCGCTGGCGCTGGTGGTTTACGGCGTAGCATTCCTGTTTGTGGAGAAAAGAAACCACCCAAAAGCCGCCACAGTGGTGGATGTGTATGCCATTGACAACCGTACCGCGCTGCTGATCGGTGCGTTCCAGTGTCTGGCGCTGATCCCCGGCACTTCCCGGTCTGGCTCTACCATTCTGGGCGCCATCATTTTGGGCGTGGGACGGTTTGCCGGCGCGGAGTTCTCTTTCTTCCTGGCAATCCCCACGATGCTGGGCGCCAGCGCTTTGAAGCTGCTGAAATACGTGATGGAGATTATCGAGGGCGCGGCCGCCGCTCCCAGCGGAACGGAACTTGCCGTGCTGGGTGTGGGTTGTGTGGTCAGCTTCTTGGTGAGCCTGCTGGTGATCCGGGGACTGATGGAGTATGTTCGCAAGCACAGTTTCTCCGCCTTCGGCGTATACCGGATCGTGCTGGGCGTGTTGGTGCTGGGTTACTTTGTGATCAAGACCTGCTTGGTATAAGAAAATATTACACATATGAGGATAATTCCTATGAGAATGCGAAAAATGAAGAATTTAGAGCCCAGAATGGAGGCTTGTGCTGCTTATCGGATCGCCAAGCCCGGGGATAAGAAGGGTCAGTGGCGGAGCTTGAAGCCGGATTGCACTGCCCTTTGGGTGGAGGTTGGCTGCGGCAAGGGCAAGTTCACCGCTCAGACCGCCGCTGCCAATCCCGATGTACTGCTGATCGCGGTGGAGCGCTGCCGGGAGGCGATGGTGGTGGCGATGGAAAAGGCTAGGGCAATGGGTCTTACCAACGTGTTTTTTATTGATATGGATGTGGCGAACATCGAGGATATCTTTGCCGCCGGGGAGATGGACCGGCTGTTCATCAATTTCCCCGACCCCTGGCCCAGAAAGAAGAACGCCAAGCGCCGTCTGACCCACAGAGGCTTTCTGGATAAGTACTGCCGTACTGTCCGGGAGGGCGGCGAGATTCACTTTAAGACCGACAATGCCCCTCTGTTTGAATTTTCTGTGGAGGAATTTGCCGCCTGCGGCCTGCAGGTGAATAACCTGACCCGGAATCTTCACGAAAACGGCATCGTGGGCATTATGACCGGGTATGAAGAGAAGTTCCACGCCTTGGGTACTCCCATCAATCGGTGTGAGGTGGTGTGCAAGCCCTTTGTGCTGCCCAAGGAAGAAAAGAAGGAGAACACGGAATGTACCACGCAGGAAACGCAGATGTGATCGTCATCGGAGCGGGTCACGCCGGTATAGAAGCGGCGTTGGCCTCTGCCCGGATGGGTCTGCAGACCATCCTGTTTACCATCAATCTGGACGCGGTGGGCAATATGCCCTGCAATCCCGCCATCGGCGGCACCGGCAAGGGACATCTGGTCCGGGAGCTGGATGCGTTGGGAGGCGAGATGGGTCTTGCTGCGGATGCGGCTTGTATCCAGTACCGGATGCTGAACAAGGGCAAAGGCCCGGCAGTTCACTCCCTGCGGGCGCAAGGCGATCGGCGGCGGTATCAGGAGTATATGAAGCATACCCTGGAAAAGCAGGTGAATCTGCAGCTGAAGCAGGCCCAGATCGTGGAAATTTTCACGGAAAACGGCGCGGTCACCGGTGTGCATACCCTGCTGGGGGCGGTCTATGATGCCAAGGCGGTGATCATCGCCAGCGGCACATACTTGGACAGCACGGTGATCACCGGTGAATCGGTGCAATCGGCAGGACCCGACGGGATGCACGCCTCCATCGGTTTGGCGGATAATCTGCGGCAGCTGGGTCTGCCCCTGCGGCGGTTTAAGACCGGCACACCCCCCAGAGTCAACCGCCGGAGCATCGACTTTTCCCAGATGGAGCTACAGCCGGGGGACGAAGACCCAGAGCCCTTCTCCTTCCGTACTGCCCACAAGCTGAACAATCAGGCGGTTTGTTATCTGACCTACACCAATGAGCAGACCCACCGGATCATCCGGGAGAATCTCCACCGCTCCCCTATGTACGATGGCACGATTTCCGGCGTTGGCCCCCGGTACTGTCCCAGCATCGAGACCAAGATCGTCCGGTTTGCCGACAAGGAGCGGCATCAGCTGTTTATCGAGCCCTGTGGGCTGGATACGGAGGAGATGTATATTCAAGGCTTCTCCTCGTCCCTGCCGGAGGATGTGCAGATTCAGATGCTTCACTCTGTGCCGGGTTTGGAGAACGCCCAGATGATGCGCCCCGGCTACGCCATTGAGTATGAGTGCATTGACCCTACCAGCCTGCTGCCTACCTTGGAGTATAAGAACATCTCCGGCCTGTACGGCGCGGGACAGTTCAACGGATCTTCCGGATATGAGGAAGCGGCGGTGCAGGGTCTGGTTGCCGGCATCAACGCAGCGCTGAAAATTCAGGGAAAAGAGCCGTTGATCCTTACCCGGGATACCAGTTACATCGGTACGCTGATCGATGATCTGGTGACCAAGGGCACGGAAGAGCCCTACCGAATTATGACCAGCCGCTCGGAATACCGGCTGCTCCATCGGCAGGACAACGCCGATCAGCGGCTGACCCATTTGGGAGCAAAGGTTGGCCTTGTGCCTCCGGAGCGGCTGCGGCAGGTGGAAGAAAAATACGAAGCCGTGGCCCGGGAGATTCGCCGGCTGGAAAGCAGCGGCGTGCCGGGAAGTGTGGAACTAAACGCTATGCTTGCCAAACGGGAGTCCGCTCCGGTGGAAAACTCCGCAAGGCTTGCAGATCTGCTCCGCCGTCCCCAAGTGACCTATGCGGACATCGCCCCCTTTGACCCGGACCGTCCGGCACTGCCGGATGGGGTTAAGCAAGAGGTGGAGATCCAGGTAAAGTATGCCGGCTACCTTGCCCGACAGGAAAAGCAGGTGGCGGAATTTAAGAAAGAGGAGTCTCGCCTGCTGCCCCAGGATCTGGACTACAGCGCTATTGCCGGTCTGCGGCTGGAGGCAAGGGACAAGCTGGCGCAGATCCGCCCGGTGTCCATCGGACAGGCCGGAAGAATTTCCGGTGTCAGCCCCGCGGACATTGCGGTGCTGCTGATCTGGCTGGAACAGAATCAATAAAAAAACAGGAGTGTGCGTCAGCACACTCCTGTTTTTTATTTGAGTAATTTAGAATAACCATTTCCATACTGGACACACTGGGAGACCCGGCTCAGAGTGGCTGAGGAAATGTCCGTCTCGGCGATCACCTGGTTGTAGGTCTTGCCCTCCAGCAGCAGCTTGGCGGCGTAGATCCGCTCGGCCATTTTGATGATTTCTTTTTTGGTACACAGATCATTGAAGAGGTTTTCGCACTCTTCGATTGTGGTAACTTCTGTAATGATCCGGTAAAGCTCTGTAATTTTATCGGATTTTTCCACTGGCGATGCCTCCTGTTAAAAACTTTCCTGGAATCCCTGTAGAAATGCCCGGGTCTTTTCGTTTTTCGGATGGTCAAAGACCTCTTCCGGCGTGCCGACTTCCACAATGACTCCATCTGCCATATATATTACCACATCTGCTACACTTTTTGCAAACTCCATTTCGTGGGTGACCACGATCATCGTTCTGTCCTCGCCCTTCAGACCCTTGATGACCCGAAGCACCTCGCCGGTCAGCTCCGGATCCAAAGCGGAAGTAGGCTCGTCAAAGCACAGCACCTCCGGATGCATTGCCCACGCCCGGGCGATGGCCACCCGCTGCTGTTGACCGCCGGAGAGCTGATAGGGATAGGCGTCCGCCTTGTTGGCAAGTCCCACCTGCTCCAGAAGCTCCATTGCGTGGGCTTTGATTCGCTCCGGAGTGTCGGTATTCAGCAAGGTTGGCGCCAGGGTCACATTTTCCAGAACATTGTAGTGGGGGAACAGGTTAAAGTTCTGGAACACCAGACCGAAATGCAGCCGGTTTTCCCGCACCTGTTCCTCTGTCAGGGTCTGCCCCAGATTCAGTAGAGGTTTGCCGCCCACGGAGATCTCGCCCTCGTCGGGAGTCTCCAGAAAGTTCAGACACCGAAGCAATGTGGTCTTGCCGCTGCCGGAAGAGCCGATGATGGCCAGCACCTGTCCCCGCTCCAGGGTAAAGCTGATGCCCTTGAGGACTTGATTGTTGCCGAAGCGCTTTTTGATATTTTCAACCTGCAGTAATGCCATAGCTTAACCTCGATAGTAGTTTAATTTCTTTTCGATCTTGGCAAACAGAACCGTAAGCAGACCGTTGAAGATCAGATAGAAAGCGCCGGTGTAGAACAGCGGCCACAAAAGCCCCTTTTTAATGAAGGATTCGCCTGCCCAAATGATCTCGTATACGCTGATGATCCGGGCAAGGGAGGTGTCCTTCACCAGGGTGATGATCTCGTTGCTCATAGGGGCCATAATCCGCTTGATCACCTGGGGCAGGACGATCTTGAAGAAGATCTGTCCCTTGGTCAGACCCAGTACCTGACCGGCTTCATATTGCCCTCTGGCAATGCTTTCGATGCCGCCCCGGTAGATCTCGGAGAAATAGCAGGCATAGTTAATGGCAAAGGCCACGATAGTGGCGGTAAATCGGGGCATAGCCGGCAGATCGAACAGCAGGCCCGGTCCGTAAAAAATAATGATCAGCTGCAGCATCAGGGGCGTTCCCCGAATCACCCACACAAAGCACCGCATCAGTGCCTTCAGCGGGGCGAACTTACTCATTGAGCCAAAACAGACCAATAGACCCAATGGCAAAGAGAATGCCAGGGTCAGTAAAAACACTTTTAATGATTCCCAGAAGCCACCCAGCAGCTCCAAAGTTACCGGTAGGAACATAGCGCACATCCTTGTAGTTTTTCTAAATAAACGGGTATGTACGGGCGGTTATGCACCGCCCGTACAGAATTGGTTTTTGGGGGATCAGTCGGCCAAGGTCAGGCTGTACTTCTCAGCCAGAGCCTGCAGAGTGCCGTTGGCGATCAGAGTATCCATAAAGGTGTTGAACTGAGCAGTCAGATCGGAATCCTTGCGGAAAGCAACACCGTACTCCTCTTCGGTCAGGCTGATGCCGGCGGCCAGATCGGCGTAGTCAGTGCCTTCACCGGTCATAGCTCTTGCCATAGTGATGTCGATGACGCAAGCGTCAGAGGTGCCGGACTTGACTTCCAGCAGGGCAGCGGCCTGATCCTGAACCTTGATAATGGTGGTGATCTCAGCAGCCTCAGCCGCATCCTGACCGGCAGAGCCGTTCTCAACAGCTACCTTCAGGTCCTTCAGATCGGCAGCGGTGGCGATGGAGGCGATCTTGTCAGCCTTGGCAACCACGACCTGTGCGTTCAGAACATAGGGGTCGGAGACAGATGCGTTCAGCTTGGCTTCGTCGGTGATGGTCATACCGTTCCAGACGGCGTCGATCTGCTTGGTTTCCAGCTCCACGAACTTCTTGCCCCAGTCGGCGATGACGAAGAACTCAACTTCCACGCCCAGCTCTTTGGCAAACAGGGTAGCGAACTCAGCGTCGAAGCCGGTCCAGTTGCCGTTCTCATCCTTGTAGTCCATTGGAGCATAGTCGGTAATGCCGACGACGATTTTGCCGGCCTTCTTGATGGCCTCGGAGTCAGTCTTTGCAGCGGAGTTGCCGCAGCCGATAAAGCAGGTGGCCAGCATCAGAACGGCCAGGAACAGAGCGATGTACTTTTTCATAATCATTTTTCCTTTCTTTTCGTGGGGGCTGTGCCCCGTGTTTTGTTGATAGCTGCATTATACTTCATCGAATTAAAGTTGTAAAGTACTTTTTTGCATTTTGTAGCAACTTTGGCACAATACACAAAAGAAAGGGAGAGTTTAACACTTTATCTTGGTAAAGTGTTACGACGAAAGCAAATCAGAGGCACCAAAATTGCCTGCAAATAGCGGAAATCGGGGGGTTACGACAATGAATAGGTCACGAACCGAGCGGCGCAGGGCAATCACGATAACAAAAAGCCGTGCACGAATTATCAGCGGACATTGTCCGCCCATACTTTCTCTCCGGCGAGAAAGTATGCAAAGAGCCGCCGGGGAACGTTTCGTATGTTCCCCGGACTCCTCCGACGACCAAAGAGGAAAGCACACATACAAGGAGAAAGAATTGGCAGTTCTGTGCTTTCCCCTTTGGATTCCCCTCTGGAAGCTTTGTAGGGGCGATTCACCAATCGCTCGAAAAGATGCGATGACTAAACGGTCACGAACCGAGCGGCGCAGGGCTGTTACGATAACTGCCGTACTGTGCACGAATTGTCAGCGGCGACTGGCCGCAAAAAAACAGCGCCGGTAAAAACCGGCGCTGTCTTTTGTTTGGTGATTAACCTTCGCTGCGCATCTGAGCGAAGCACTCGCTGCAGAAAACGGGACGATCGGACTTGGGCTCGAAGGGAACCTTTGCCTCGCCGCCGCAGCGGGCGCAAGTAGCAGTGAAGAACTCACGGGGGCCACGGGCGCTGTTCTTACGAGCGTCACGGCAGCTCTTGCAGCGCTGGGGCTCATTCTGGAAGCCGCGCTCTGCGTAGAATTCCTGCTCACCAGCGGTGAAAACGAATTCGTTGCCGCACTCTTTGCAAACTAAAGTCTTGTCTTCGTACATTGATTTTACCTCTCTTCGGTTTGTTAATGCCCCGTGAAAGCCTGCCCAATTACTAGCTGGTATAACGCAGGGTCTGATAGTAGTGACGATAGACCGCCACAAATCGGATTATACACAACCCCCCAAGTTTTGTCAATCCTTTATGAAAATATTTCCTTCAAAAATTTTCATTTTATGCAACATTCCGATTAGTATGAAGAAACTATTACAAAATTGTGAGGGTTAAAGTTCAAACTGCACTTGTCCGTCAAAGGGAATGTGCAGATGTTGATAGGCCAGCGGGGTGACACAGCGGCCTCTGGGGGTGCGGGTCAGGAAGCCCAGCTGCATCAGATAAGGCTCGTACACATCTTCCAGCGTCACCGCCTCTTCTCCGATGGTGGCAGCCAGTGTTTCCAGACCCACCGGGCCGCCGCCGTAATTGCGGATGATGGCAGTGAGCATTCTCCGGTCGATAGTGTCCAGACCCAACTGGTCCACCTCCAGACGGCTTAACGCCAGGTCGGCAGCCTCCTTAGTGATCACACCGTCGCACATAATCTGGGCAAAATCCCGGACACGGCGCAGAAAGCGGTTGGCGATTCGGGGTGTACCCCGGCTGCGGGAGGCGATCTCCATTGCGCCCTTGGGGTCGATGTCCATACCCAAAATGGTGGCCGAGCGGGTGACGATCCGTGCCAGCTCCTCCGGGGTGTACAGTTCCAGACGCAGATTCACGCCGAACCGATCCCGCAGGGGCGCAGACAGCTGGCCTGCCCGGGTGGTAGCGCCTACCAGCGTAAACTTAGGCAGATCCAGACGGATGGAGTTGGCGGAGGGGCCTTTACCTACAATAATATCGATGGCAAAATCCTCCATAGCCGGGTAGAGGATCTCCTCCACCACCCGGTTCAGCCGGTGGATCTCGTCGATAAACAGGATATCACCGGGGTTCAGGTTGGTCAGCAGTGCTGCCAGATCACCGGGTTTTTCGATGGCTGGGCCGGAGGTAATACGGATATTCACGCCCATCTCGTTGGCGATGACACCGGCCAGGGTGGTCTTGCCCAGGCCGGGAGGGCCATAAAGCAGGGTGTGATCCAGCGGCTCGTTCCGCTGGCGGGCGGCTTCGATATACACAGACAGATTCCCCTTGGCCTTCTCCTGTCCTGTGTAGTCAGACAAAAGCCGCGGCCGCAGGCCGATCTCTCCTGCATCCTGTGGAACAAAGGTGGGGGAAATGATGGGCGTATCCAATCCTTCAGAAAATTCTAAACTCATATTCGTCTCCTTATCCCTTCATAACCATAGCCCGCAGGGCGTGGCGGATCTGTTCTTCTGTGGTGGCGTTGGGATCTGCGCCTTTCAAGGCGGTGGCGATTTCCGAGGGAGAGTAGCCCAGCTCCTGCAGAGCAGCGGTGGCCAGAGCGGTATGGTTACCTGCCGCCGGGGCGGCGGAAACAGACGGACTGGAGAAGTCCAATTCAACTGCGCTACCGCCGATCTTATCTTTCAGCTCCAAAATGATCCGCTGGGCGATTTTTTTGCCAACGCCCTGGGCGGCGGTCAGCAGCTTTTCGTCCCCGGTCATCACTGCCAGAGTGAAATTCTGCGGGCCGGCTGCCAGAATGGCCATAGCGGCCTTTGGACCCACACCGTTAACGGAGGTCAGCAGCTCATAGCAGCGTTGCTCCTCCCTGCTGATAAAGCCGTATAGATCGTAAGCATCCTCCCGGATGGATTCGGTAATCAGCAGCTTGGCCTCTTTTCCCAGCTTCAGCTGAGCGGCGGTGTAAGCGGTGACCCGGCAGCCGTAGCCGACGCCGCTGCAGTCGATCACTGCCAAACCCGGCTCCAAAATTGCCAGTGTTCCGGAAACATAATATAACATAGCAATACCTCACAATAGAGTGATCATTTTTAATTTTCCATTCTCAATTTTCAATTGATTTGGTGTATTTTTGACAGCAGGCTGGTGCTACTGCGGGCGTGGCACAGGGCAATGGCGATGGCATCCGCTGCGTCGTCGGGCTTGGGCATTTGAGGTAGATTCAGAATCCGGCGGGTCATATCCATCACCTGGTGCTTGGTGGCGTTGCCGTAGCCCACCACACCCAGCTTGACCTGCATCGGCTTGTAGGAAGTCACTTCCAGCCCTGCCTGCCGGATAGCCAGCAAGATCACTCCCCGGCTCTGAGCAACTCCGATGCCGGTGGTCACATTCTGGCCGAAAAACAGTTCCTCAATGGCTACCGCGTCGGGTTTTGACACCTCCAGCAGCTGCCGCATATCCTCGTAAATGATCTCCAGCCGTCCGGAAAAGTCCATACCCGCGGGAGTGGTGATGGCACCGCAACGCAGAAGCCGGAATTGATTTTTCTCCGCTTCGATCAGACCGAAGCCGGTGATCCCATAGCCGGGGTCGATACCCAGGATCCGCACGATACCACCTCCCTTTTCTTTTTATGATAGCACATTTGTTTTGTTTTGCCTACTGTTTTTTGCGAAAAAAACCGCCCCGGGTCTTCCCGGGACGGATAAAACGCAACTTATTCAGAATCTGCCTGGGCTGCCTGTCGGAAACAGTGGAACTCCTCCTCGGAGCAGCGGACTCTTACCTGCAGCGGGCGGGTGTAGTCCAGGCTTGCCATACCCATAAAATCTTTGCCGTTGATATTCTGCCGGTCATTACCCACCAGAATCTCGAAAGGCTGCTTGGTGGCAAGGGCAACAAAACGCCGGATCTGGGCGGCGGTGGTTATGAAAATAGGAAATTCCCGCATAAAATCCTCCTGTACTGTACAAATAGACGCTTTTGGAGTATAATAAAAACGCTATTCCTTATTATATTAAAATTTTTCAGAATATCAATTGACCGAATATTTAGAAAAATTATACCAAAGAAAGCGAATATTGGTGGAAATAACGATGAAAATTGGTTTTTATACCCTTGGTTGCAAGGTAAATCAATACGAAACACAGGCAATGGAACAGCTGGTGACCGCCGGTGGAGATGCGGTCTGCGATTTTCATAGCCGGTGCGATGCCTACATTATTAATACCTGTTCTGTCACTGCGGTGGCAGACAAAAAGAACCGGGCGGTGATCCGTCGGTGCCGTCGGGAGAACCCGCAGGCCATTGTGGCGGTCTGCGGCTGCTATCCCCAGCACGCCGCGAAGGATCTGGAGCCGCTGGGTGTGGATATCATCGGCGGCAGTGCCGGGCGGGAGGAATTTCTACGTCAGGTGATGGCTGCGGTACATACCCGCAGCAAAAGTAAGCTGCTGGATGAAGCGCTGCGCCGGAGGGAATTTGAGGTGCTGCCTGCAGGCGGTCTGGAGGGTCGAACCCGGGCGATGCTGAAGGTACAGGACGGATGTGTGAATTTCTGTACCTACTGCATTATTCCCTACACCCGGGGGCCAGTGCGCTCTGCAACCGTGGAGCTGGCGGTGGAGCAGGCAAAGGATCTGGCAGCGCAGGGCTACAAGGAGATCGTCATCACCGGCATCGAGATCGCCAGCTGGGGCGCAGATCTGCCGGGGAAACCCTCCCTTACCGCCTTGCTGGAAGCTGTTTGCGGAGCGGTGCCCGATCTACGGGTGCGCCTTGGCTCTCTGGAGCCCCGGATCGTCACAGAGGAATTTTGCCGAATACTGAAAAAATTGCCCAATCTGTGTCCCCAGTTTCATCTGTCGATGCAGTCCGGCTGCGACACCGTTCTTGCCCGGATGAAACGCAAGTACGATACCGACCGCTACTACGAAAGTGTGGAGCTGCTGAATAAGCATTTCCCCGGATGCGCCGTCACTACCGATATGATCGTGGCCTTCCCCGGAGAGACAGAGGAGGAATTTGCCGCGTCTTTGGCATTTATCCGCAAGTGCGGTTTTGCGGATATGCACATATTCCCCTACTCCCGCCGTCCGGGAACCCCCGCGGATAAAATGCCCGGCCAGCATCCAAACAGCGTCAAGGAGGCCCGCAGCAAGACTGCCATTGCCGTGGGAGAGGAAATGTCCCGGAGCTATCGGGAAAAAATGCTGGAGAACACGGTAACGGTGCTGTTTGAAGAGGCAGACGGGGCATACTACTACGGACACACACCCAATTATATAAAGGTATATGTACCGGCGGAAGAACTGCACAATCAGATCCGGCAGGTCCGGGTCACGGAGATCTTCCGGGATGGGGTGCTGGGGGAGCTTCTTTGAAAGTCGGCTGGACAACTGGAAAAAAGTGTGTTATACTGTAAAATGCTATACTATTATAAATAGCGCATACTGTAAGTAAGGAGGCGTTGTCCTTTGAAATATTGGCGTGGTTATTTGGTAGCAGCCATCTTTGCTGCCGTTACCTGGGCCTTAAAGCAATTTGCTGCGTCCCATTCCGTGCTTGTGGATATGATCTATCCCTATGTGACCCGGATGGCACAGAGCTTTCTGGTGGAATGGAGCAGCGGCGTGGAGTACTGTATGTGGCAGACTCTGCTGCTGGTATTGGGTGTACTGGTGCTGGCCAGCCTGGTGCTGATGGTGATTCTGAAGTGGAATCCCATTCAGTGGTTCGGCTGGATCTGCGCGGTGGCTTCTGTGCTGGTATTTTTGAACACCGGCGTTTACGGTCTGAATGAATATGCCGGTCCCTTGTCTGAGGATATTCAGCTGGAAGAGACCGATTATGTGGTTTCTGAACTGGAGAGCGCCACGGATTTCTACCGGCGGCAGGCAGAGACCCTATCTACCCAAGTCCGGCGCAATCCCGAAGATGATACGGTAGAATTTGATGACTTCAAATCTTTGGCCCAGCAGGCAGGAGACGGTTTTTATCGGCTGACTTACGAAGAATCCCTGTCGGTGTTTGCCGGCTCTACCGCTCCTGTGAAAGAGCTGGGTTGGGCGGATTACTTCACCAGCAAGGGGATCACCGGTACGATGGTGGGCATCACCGGTGAAGCCGCAGTGAACCCCCAGACTCCCGCCGTGATGTTGCCCTTTGCTATGTGCCGGGAAATGGCACACCGGATGAGCATCGCTATCGATCGGGATGCCATCTTTGCGGCGTATTTGGCCTGTATGCAGAATGCGGATATCCAGTTCCGGTATTCCGGTGCCCTAATGGCCTATTACTACTGCCTGGATTCGCTGAAAGCCATTGATGAGGCCACCGGAGGCGACGCCGCTGAGCAGATCCGCAGCCAAAACTCCGATCTGCTGGACTGGGATATGCAGCAGTGTGAAATCTTCCTGAGACCCGATAATACGGATGCTTCCAGCCTGTGTGACCTGCTGGTCAACTGGCACATTCAGGAAGTGGTTATGCCTACCCTGCGTGAGGAGGAAGTACTTTTTAACCCACTGGATCCCAACCAGGTGGACATCAGCGGTCTGCCTCACGCGCCGGTGAAAGAAGAGGAGACCAATGAAGAAAACGCTGACTGAGGGGCTGCCTCTGCTGGGGCTAACCCTGGATGATCAGAAAATCGATGCCCTGTGCGCCTTCGGTGGGGCGGTGATTGAGCAGAACAAGGTGATGAACCTTACCGCCATTACGCAGCCGGAGCAGGTAGCCAAGCTCCACCTGCTGGACAGCATCAGCCTGCTGACGCTGGAGGATTTAAGAGGCAAGCGGATCATTGATGTGGGCTGCGGAGCGGGATTTCCCGGCGTGCCGGTGAAGATCGCCTGCCCGGAGGTTCGTCTGACTCTGCTGGACTCTCTGGGAAAACGGATGAAATGGCTGGAATCTGTACTGCCCACGCTGGGCGTGGAAGCGGAGTGCGTCACCGCCCGGGCAGAGGAAGCGGTTGCCGACCGCCGGGAGCAGTACGATTACGCCACCAGCCGGGCAGTGGCCCGACTGAACATTCTGCTGGAGCTGACCGCTCCTTATGTCAAGGTAGGGGGCAAGGTGCTGGCAATGAAGGGCACGGCGGCTATGGAAGAACTGGAAGAGGCCAAGCCGGCCATCCAAAAGCTGGGCCTGCAGCTGGAAAAGGTGGAGCAGTTCCCTATAGACGGCACGGCCCACACGGTGATCGTGTTGAAGAAGATAAGTTCCACCCCCAAGCAGTACCCCCGGCGATATGCCAAGATCAAACAATCTCCACTATGAAAAACGGACGTGCAACCGCGCGTCCGTTTTAGCTGTCTTTGATAGAAAACCCGGTGTTGTGTTCCAGCTGCGGACGATTTTGGTTGTGTATTTTGCATAAACACCGGGGAAAGTTTGGGAAAAATGTGTGGATGCAACAGGCGCAAAAACAATTTTCAAAAGAAATGCGAAGATTTTTCATATTTTTGTTGATTATTTATCCCAGATGTGCTATAATGTCCAAAACATTTTGGTGTCTTTCTGTGTGAATCATTTGTTCCTGCCCGGCGGAATGCTCCAGGTTTGGAAAAGTTTGGAGGCGACTATGGGTAAAAGGAAATATGTATCCGATTATGCCATCGAGGATTACCAGAACGAAAAAGGTAAACTTCGCAGCAGACGGATCTATCAAGGTAAGTATTACCGATTCCGCAACACACCGGAGGAAGTCAAAAAATTACGGTATACTATTATAGTAGTATGCGGGCTGATCACAGCGCTATTGTTACCGGTGCTGTTGGCGGATTCTTCTCTCAGCCGCACGGTGTACATCGTACTTCCTTCTGTTTTGAGTTTTGCTCCTGTGTATCTGCTGGTGGCGGCAGCTGTCCGGCTGGATCCCAAGCTGGAGCGGTTCACCCGGGAGCACCGGGATAAAACCGAAAACCGGATTCGGGGCAGCATTCCCGTTCTGGTGGCATTTCTGGCGGTGGCCTGTGTGGGCTGCGCCGCAGAGTGCATCCGGGGCAACTTCCCCTCCGGGGAGATTCCCTATATGATCTGTCTGGTGGCGGCGCTGATGGCGGCGATTTCCCTGTTCCCCCTGCGGAAGAAGGGCGATTGCGACCCCATAGACGAAAATCTATGATATTTTTTCGAATTGATAAATTCGATGAAATATAACAATTTTAGGAGGTAAAGAAATGAAGCAAATTACCAAGATTCTGGCTCTTGTTCTGGCTCTGGTTATGGTTCTGTCTGTTTTCGCAGCTTGCGGCAACAAGACTCCCGACCCCACCGATCCCACCAAGGGCAACGAAGCAACCAGTGGCACCGATGCAACTGATGCCACCGATCCCACCGACGCTGAAGAAGACAAGACTCTGGTGGTAGCATACAGCTACTTCTCCAACAAGTTCTCTCCCTTCTTCGCAACTACCGCTTACGACCAGGACGTCGCTAGTATGGTCTCTGTGAGCCTGCTGGGCACTGACCGTGAGGGTAACGTGGTTCAGAAGGGTATCGACGGCGAAGTTCGTGCATACAACGGCACTGACTACACCTACTACGGTATCGCTGACCTGACCATCACCGAGAATGAAGACGGCACTGTCGACTATGACTTCGTCTTGAAGGATGATGTGAAGTTCTCTGACGGCTCCGCTCTGACCATCGATGACGTTATCTTCTCCCTGTACGTTCTGTCCGATCCCACTTACGACGGCTCCTCCACCTTCTATGCACAGCCCATCGAAGGTATGGCTGAGTACCGCGCAGGTATGGACTCCCGTATGAACCTGATCTACGCTGCCGGCGCTGAAGGCTACGTAGAGAACGACAAGTTCACCGAGCAGCAGTACAACGCTTACTGGGAAGCTTTCACCAAGGCTGGCGAAAAGTTCGCTCAGAACATTGTTGATTACTGCCTGACCAACTATGCAAGCTACGGCGCAGTTGACGTTGCTACTTCCGCTGCTCTGTGGGGCTACGAGCTGGCAGCTGACGCTACCGCTGCTGACTTCTTCCAGGCTATCTTTGATGTCTACGGCTACAACCTGTCTGCTACCGACGGCATCAACTACGAGGCTGCCGGCGGAATCACCCTGGAATCCCTCATCCCCACTGTTGTGGACGCTGTGATGGCTGCTGAGCTGCAGGCTGGTGTTGCTACCGGCGAGTCCGCTGCCAACATCACCGGTATCATCAAGACCGGCGACAACTCCCTGCGTATCCATATGACCAAGCTGGACGCAACCGCTATCTACCAGGTTGGCCAGGTCGTTGCTCCTATGGCTTGGTACGGCAACCCCGAACTGTATGACTACGAGAACAACTCCTTCGGTTTCACCAAGGGCGATCTGAGCACTGTCCGTGCAAAGACCACTACTCCTATGGGCGCTGGTCCCTACAAGTTCGTCAGCTATGAGAACGGTGTTGTCACCTTCGAGGCTAACGAGAACTACTACCAGGGCAAGCCCGTCACCAAGTACGTTATGTTCAAGGAAGGCGCTGACTCCGAGAAGATCACCTCTGTGGCTTCCGGCTCCGCCGATATCGCTGATCCCTCCATGTCCGGCGACACCGTTGCAGCTATCAATGGCTACAACACCGACACCGGCGCTCTGGACGGCAACGTGATCGCTACCCGTCTGGTCGACAACCTGGGCTACGGCTATCTGGGCCTGAATGCTGACACCGTCCGTGTTGGCGGCGAGTCCGGCTCCGAGGCTTCCAAGAACCTGCGTAAGGGTCTGATGACCATCTTCGCAGTTTACCGTGACACCGCCATCGAGTCCTACTACGGCGAGCTGGCTACCGTCATCAACTACCCCATCTCCAACACTTCCTGGGCTGCTCCTCGTCCCGCTGACGAAGGCTACCAGGTAGCTTACTCCACCGATGTAGAGGGCAACTCCATCTACACCGCTGATATGTCCGCTGCTGATAAGGAAGCTGCTGCTATCACCGCTGCTCTGGGCTTCTTCGAGGCTGCTGGCTACACCGTCGCTGACGGCAAGGTCACTGCTGCTCCCGAGGGCGCTTCCCTGTCCTACGAGCTGATCATCCCCGCTGACGGCAAGGGCGATCACCCCGCATTCGCGATCGTGACCAACGCTGCCAACGCTCTGAAGAGCATCGGTATGGAACTGATCATCAATGACCCCGCTGACTCCAACATCCTGTGGGATGCACTGGATGCCGGTTCTCAGAATGCCTGGACCGCAGCTTGGGGCTCCACTCCCGACCCCGATATGTATCAGGTTTACCACTCCACCAACATCGTTGGTCTGGGCGGTACTGACTCCAACCACTACCACATTGCTTCCGAGGAGCTGGATAAGCTGATTATGGACGCTCGCGCAACCACCGATCAGGCTGCTCGTAAGGTTATGTACAAGCAGGCTCTGGAGATCCTGATGGACTGGGGCGTTGAGCTGCCCACCTATCAGAGATGCAACGGCTTCATCTTCTCCAGCGAGCGCGTCAATCTGGATTCTATCACTCCCGATATGACTCCTTACTGGACCTGGATGGCTGAGATCGACAAGATCGAGATGAACTAATCTCCTTCTCAAGATCTAAAACCGTTTCTTACTAAATTTGCTGTTATGGGTGGGGGCAACCCCACCCATAATAGACCAAAAGAGACGGCATATCGCTGCTTTTTATACCTGCAAGCTCTCAGTGGGCTTGCAGGTATATGAGGTTTCCCTTCCATACGATTATCTGATTAAGACCTTGAACTGCCGCGGCAGGCAAGTTGACTTCGTAGGAAGGAAAGTCGAAAAAGCGGGAAATTTCCGCTTTCTCGGTTTATGTTCAAAGTTTTAGTCAGATAATAGTATGTGCCGCAGAGAAGAAAAACCGCTCTGCAATTTTATCCTAGTAGGTTTGGAGAGAAAGCTTATGTTCAAATTTATTGTAAAACGCGTGCTGCTGAGCCTTTTGATCCTGTTTTTTGTTATGTTTATCGTGTACACGCTGATGTACAGCCTGCCCACCAGTTACATGGAAAAAACAGCCCGCGAAATGGCCAGCCGCCCCGGTAACCTGAAGAGCTATCAGGAATGGCTCAATGAACTCAATGCCCAATACGGTATGGACAAGGGTCTGATTCCCGGCTTCTTTACCTGGCTGGGCTCTGCCGTTACCGGAAACTTCGGCGACAGCTGGTTCTGGACTAAGCCTGTCACCACCGTGTTCTCTGAGTCCATCTGGTACTCCTTTGCCCTAAATGTGATCGCGCTGGTGATTCCTGTGAGCGTCGCCATTCCTTTGGGCGTGCTGGCTGCTAGAAAGCAGTACAGTCTCACCGACTATTCCGTCACCGTCTTTGCGCTGATCGGTATTTCCCTGCCCTCCTTCTTCCTGGCCACCATTTTGAAGATGGTCTTCGGTATCAAGCTGGGCTGGTTTGAGACCAGCGGTATGCAAAGCCGCGATTATGTGACGCTGGACGCCTTTGGCAAGTTCCTGGATGTGGCCTGGCACTTTGTGCTGCCTGCTGTGAACCTGTGCATTTTGTCCATCGGTGATCTGATGCGGTATACCCGTACCAATATGCTGGAAGTGCTGAACGCTGACTATATCCGTACTGCCCGGGCTAAGGGTCTGGCAGAGAGCCGGGTCATCAATTACCACGCATTCCGCAATACCCTGATTCCCATCGTCACGATGATGGGCGGCTGGCTGGCAGGTCTGTTTGGCGGTTCTCTGATCACGGAGACTCTGTTCGGCATCCGCGGTATCGGCTATGTTTCCTACAACTCTATGGTCAACGGTGATATTCCGTTTACTATGTTCTATCTGGCATTTTCTGCCCTGCTGACGATGATCGGCACATTGCTGTCTGACATTCTCTACGCAGTGGTCGACCCCAGAGTGCGTATCAACTAGGAAAGGGAGGTATCTTTATGAAAGAATTGCATACAAATAAGAGAAACTCCCAGGAAGTTGTGGAGCACGCCAAGGATAATATCCAGCGCTCCGAGCATCGGGCTGCTGACGACGGCACGATGCGTCTGGATGACAGCCAGCGCGTGAAGGTTCTGTCCCCCGGCGCTCTGGTTTTCAAGCGCTTTGTCCGGAACAAGCTGGCTATTCTGGGTGTTTGCATCCTGGTGTCTATGTTCCTGTTCTCTTTCCTGTGCCCTGTATTCTATCCTTATGAGCAGACACGGGTGTTCTATAAGTACGACAGCGTCAACGCCAACTACGGCGGCGTGACCGTCCGCCAGGATTTTGTCAACTACACGCTGGATGAGTCTGTGGTAGTTTCCGATCAGGCAAAGCTGATGTTGAACGCAGAGATCAAGAAGATGCAATCTGCCGGTGAGACCAGCGCCACCATCGACTATGACGGCCTGTATGTGCTGGAGGAGCTGGGCAAGTATGCCTATACCCTCAGCAAGATGGCTTATGAAGCCGCCGCAAGCTTTGTGCCTGCAGGCGTGGTGGGTACCTATGATACTATCAGCAAGAATGTTGTGTTCAATGCCGATGATCTGGGTGAGGAGTTCCGGGCAGCAGTAGAGGCTGCTGTGGACGGCAAGGCAAGCAGCTTTACCTTCCAAGGGGAAGAGTACTCTGTTTCTTTGGCCAAGAAGTTCACCTACAGTGTTGCCTCCACCACCAGCAGAATCGTCTATACTGACGAGAACCTGGGTGAAGAGTTTGAGGCTCTGCTGGGCGCCGCTATGGAAAACGGCGAGGACACCGTTATCTTTAACGAGCAAGAGTATGTACTGGTGCCTAATGACAAGGGCGGCGTGGATGCAAGCCAGGTTTCCGGTGAGCAGCTGGCTCTGGTCAGCTCCGTGCTGGTGTTTGATGCCCTGGAGGGTGTGACTATCAGCGACGCCGTGAAGGCACAGGCTATGCTCAATGCCTACAATGGGAAGGCTTTCCAGGTAGAAGGTGCGTCTTACAAGGTGTCTGAAAACGCCGAAGGTGAAATGATTCTGGAACAGGACGGTCAGATGATTGCCCGTATGACCAATGTGGCTGTCCGTGACTCTCAGGGTCACGATACTCTGTCTCTGGAGTTCAAGAAGGCTGCCGAAGCTGCAGTTGTTTCTATGAACGGTGAGAAGAAGATCGACCAGACCACTTTCAACTTTATGATGCAGCGGATGGAAGTTTCCACCAATGAGGCCGGCCAGATGGTCACCATCAAGGCGGTGGACGAGAACGGCAACCCCATTATGGAGGACACCACCCTGCTGATCACCCGCAAGACCGGTATGTATGAGATCTCCTGTCCCCAGTTGCGCTACCTGATCGACATCAGCGGCGCTCCCTCTAAGGATCACTGGCTGGGCACCGACGCCAACGGTATGGACAACCTGTCCCGTATGATGTACGGCGGCCGGATCTCTCTGATCGTGGGCTTCATCGTGGTGCTGTTGGAGATCATCCTGGGCGTGATTATGGGCGGTATCGCCGGCTACTTTGGTGGCTGGGTGGACACCTTGATTATGCGTCTGGTGGATATTTTCCGTTGTATCCCCTCTATGCCCATTTTGATCATTATGGCTTCCTTTATGGAAGCACAGAAGGTGGACACCTATGTCCGTCTGATGTATATGATGGCCATCCTGGGCTTCCTTGGTTGGGCAGGTATTGCCCGTCTGGTCCGCGGCCAGATCCTGTCTTTGCGTGAGCAGGAGTTTATGACCGCCGCAGAGGCCACCGGCGTCAGAGTCCGTCACCGCATTTTCCGGCACCTGGTTCCCAACGTGATGCCTCAGCTGATCGTTACCGCAACCTCCGGTCTTGGCGGCGTCATTCTGACCGAGTCCACCCTGTCCTATCTGGGTCTGGGTGTTAAGTTCCCTCTGGCTACCTGGGGCAACATCATCAACACGGTTACTAAGACCAACGAGAACCTGATCCGCTACACTTATATCTGGATCCCCGTAGGTCTGCTGATCTGTCTGACCGTTATCGCCTTCAACTTCGTTGGCGACGGCCTGCGTGATGCTTTCGACCCCAAGATGAAGAGATAAGGAGGTTTTTACGATGCTGTTTAAGAAAAAAGATACCAAAGAGACCTCCTATATTTCTGCAAAGGACTCTCGTAAAATTACCCGCTTTAACCGGAAGCTGACCAAGAAATTGGAAAAGGCCCGTGCAGACGCTAACAAAGATCCCAACCTCTACACCACCAAGATGCGGGATGAGAACAACGTTGTGGAGTTCGATAACGTCTGTAGCTTCTTCTTTACCGACATCGGTACTGTCCGCGCTGTGGACGGCATCAGTTTTGATGTGCCCAAGTGCTCCACTGTGGGTATCGTGGGCGAGTCCGGCTGCGGCAAGTCCGTTACCAGCCTGTCTCTGATGCAGCTGCTGCAGCGGCCCACTGGTCAGACCGTGGGCGGCGAGATCCGTCTGAATATGGGTGACGGCACTGCGCTGAATATCGTCAATACCCCCACTGCCAAGATGCAGGAGATCCGGGGCAACCGGATGAGTATGATCTTCCAGGAGCCTATGACCAGTCTGAACCCTGTGTTCCGGATTGGTGATCAGGTGGATGAGGTCATCACCCTCCACAACCCTGATATGACCAAGGAGGCCGTCAAGGCCCGTACGCTGGAAATGCTGGATCTGGTTGGCATTGCCAACAAGGAAGGCGTTTACAATATGTATCCTCACGAGCTGTCCGGCGGTATGCGCCAGAGAGTGATGATCGCTATCGCGCTGGCCTGTAATCCCAGCCTGATCATCGCTGACGAGCCTACCACCGCTCTGGATGTGACCATTCAGGCGCAGATCCTGGATCTGCTGCAGTCTCTGAAGGACAAGATCAACTCCTCCATTATGCTGATCACCCACGACCTGGGCGTGGTGGCCGGTATGGCGGACTACGTGGTGGTTATGTACGCAGGCCGCGTGGTGGAAAAGGGTACTGCATCGGATATTTTCCACAACCCCTGCCACCCCTACACCATCGGTCTGATGAAGTCCAAGCCTGTGGTTGGCAAGAAGGTGGATGCTCTGTACAACATCCCCGGCTCCGTACCCAACCCGGTCAATATGCCCAACTACTGCTATTTCCGTGACCGCTGCGAGATGCGCTGCGAACACTGTGACGGCAAGTATCCTCCCGAAATCAAGATCAGCGATACCCACGTGGTATCTTGCTATCGGTTCTTTGACACCGGTGAGGTGCTGAACTACCCCAAATCTGTGAATGTGGAGGAACTGTGATATGGCTAAAGATAAGAATTTGGTTATAGATGCCTCTGCAAAGTTGTTTGAGGGAGCAGAAAACGATAAGGACTACCTGCTGGTAGTGAAAAATCTGAAGAAATACTTTCCCATTAAGTCCAGCTTCCTGCGGCTGACCATCGGCAACGTGAAGGCTGTTGACGGTATTTCCTTCAAGATCAAGCGGGGCACCACGATGGGTCTGGTGGGCGAGTCCGGCTGTGGTAAGTCCACCGCCGGCAGAACCATCCTGCGTCTGCAGGAGAAGACCGACGGTGAAGTTTACTTCAACGGCAAGGAGATCTTCTCCCTGACCAAGAAGCAGCTGCGGAAAGAGCGCCCCAACATCCAGATCATCTTCCAGGACCCTTACGCCAGCCTTTCCCCCAGACTTCCCATCGGTGAGATCATCGGTGAGGCTGTCCGGGAACACAATATCGTGCCGGCAGACCAGGTGGATGATTACGTCACCAAGATTATGAAGGACTGCGGTCTGCAGGAATACCACAAAGACCGTTATCCTCACGAATTCTCCGGCGGTCAGCGCCAGAGAATCTGCATTGCCCGGGCGCTGGCTCTGAATCCCGACTTCATCCTCTGCGACGAGCCTGTCTCCGCGCTGGATGTGTCCATTCAGGCACAGATCATTAACCTGCTGCGAGATCTGCAGAAGGAATATAAGCTGACTTACCTGTTCATCTCCCACGACCTGTCTGTGGTGGAGCATATCTCCGACACTGTGGGCGTTATGTACCTGGGCAATATGGTGGAATACGCCAACACCGAGGATGTGTTTGCAGAACCCCTGCATCCCTACACCAAGGCACTGTTCTCTGCGATCCCCGTGCCCGATCCCGACTACAAGATGAACCGTGTGATCCTGGAAGGCAGCATTCCCTCTCCTGCCAATCCTCCTGCCGGCTGTAAATTCCACACCCGGTGCGAGCATTGTATGGAAATGTGTAAGTATGTAGCCCCGGACTTTGCCGAGGTGAAGCCCGATCACTTCTGCGCCTGCCATCTGTATAACTCCCCCGAGCGCAATGCTGAGATGGAGCAGATGATGGAAGAAGCAAAGAAGGTACTGGCAAAAGCCAAGAAATAATAGGAGAAACCTGTGTTTAAGAGACGATCCCCGAAAGTGTATGATGACGATGACGGTCGCGTCATAGCGAATATGAATCTGGAAGGTATGCCTGGTTACAACCCCGACCGGAAGGAGCGCAAGGCTGCGCAAGAGCTGGATCTGACCCGGGAGGAAAAGCGGGCCATCACCGGCGGTGCGTTGAAAGCGGCGTTTCTGGTGGTGGGTGTGATTGTGGGAGCGTATCTGCTGTTTATCCTGTTTTGCCTGTTTATCTGGCTGCGATAAGAACAAAAAGCGCTATGGCTTTGCCGTAGCGCTTTTTTGCGTACATTTTGCCGCGCTGTGCACGTATTGTCCGCGGGCACTGCCTGCGCTTGACATTTTTTACCGGGGGAATATAATAGAAGTAGAATGCTTAGAAAAGGAGCGTATGCCCTATGTATTATCGTATGAAGGTTGCAGGCCTGGAGCGGGATCTGCCTATTTGCAAGGTGACCGACTCTCTGTACATTGCCGGTTTTGTGATCTTTGGTGACCAGGAGCTGACCGTGGCCTGCGCCCGGGAATTGCTGGCGAAAGCCCCAGAGTATGATTATCTGATCACCGCCGAGGCAAAGGGCATTCCTCTGGCCCACGAAATGGCCCGCCAGACCGGCGCAAAGAAGTATTTTCTTGCCCGGAAAGGCCCGAAGCTGTATATGAGCGGCGTGTTTGAGTCCTCTGTCAAGTCTATCACCACTGCCAAGGAACAGAAGCTGTATCTGGACACCGCGGACGCGGAACTGATGAAGGGCAAGAGAATTTTGATCGTGGACGATGTGATCTCCACCGGTGAGAGCCTGCTGGCGTTGGAAAAACTGGTGGAAAAGGCCGGTGGAATCATTGCGGGCCGGATGGCTGTGCTGGCGGAGGGGGATGCCCAGGAACGCCCGGATCTTATTTATCTGGAAAAGCTGCCCCTATTCCACCCCGACGGAACGGTAATGGAATGAACGAACCCAAAAGACACCGCGCTGCGGTGTCTTTTTTGGAGGATGAGAATGAAAAAGGCAGACAACTACGAGATTCAAATGCGACAGGCTCAGCGGCGGTTTCTAACCTACGACCGGGAGGCCATTATGGCCAAATGCCAGGTTGCCGGGGACGGGGAGTATCTTTACCCGGTGATGCTGGGAAGAACCTATCGGCTGTGCTGCCGCACCGGTTCTTTGGAGGTGCAGCAAGGGGACTCTTGGCAGGACGCCAACCGTTTCAGTGAAGTGATGACGATTCTTGACTGGCTCTGCGACTGCAAACCGGATCGGTGTCTTGCGGGGCGGTTTACCGGCATCCAAAATTTCGGACACCAGTTCCACCAGAGTCTGGTTGAGGATGGCGAAGACCCAACGGCTGCGAAGTTCGACCGGGATCCTGCCGCATTCCACCGAGCCTGCAAAGCGCTGGGTGGCGCGCCCCTGTCCGGCTGCGATATGGGATATGCTATAGAACTGTTTGAAGGCCTTCCCATCGGCGTGAAATTTTGGCACAGCGACGAGGAGTTTCCTGCCCAGATCCGCTGGTTTTTAGACGAAAATGCCTTGCAGTACCTGCGGTATGAGACTATGTACTATGCGGTAGGTCTGGTGAAGAGTTTACTTTTGGAAAAGGCTGTGCTATACTAGAAGAAATCTGTTTATCGGAGTGAGAAACATTGGAATTTGACAACACCCACGTAACCATTGATCTGGATATGATCTCCGCTAATTTCCGGGCTATTGAGGAAAAGGCGGGAGTTCCGGTGATGGCCGTGGTCAAGGCTGATGCCTACGGACACGGTGCAATCCAAGTAGCAAGACAGCTGCAGGATCAGTGCGCCTTTTTCGGTGTCTCCTCTATGTTGGAGGCCCTGGAATTGCGGCGGGCCGGTATCCGAACCCCCATTCTCATTTTGGGGCAGATTCCCACCACAGCCTTCGGGGCGGCCATTGAGGAGGACATCCGTCCTACTATTTTCCGCTATGAGGATGCCAAGGCTCTGTCAGAGACCGCCCTGGCTCTGGGAAAGGCTGCGCCCTTCCACCTGGCGGTGGATACGGGTATGAGCCGGATCGGTTTCCAGGCCACCCGAGAGCAGGCGCAGCTGTGCGCAGAACTTTGCAAGCTGCCCGGAATTGTGGCTGAGGGCTTATTCAGTCATTTTGCTACCGCTGACAGCGCAGATCTCAGCCGAGCCAGAGAGCAGGCTGCCCGGTTTGATGAATTTGACAGGATGCTCCGGGAGCAGGGGGTGGAGATCCCAATCCGCCATATGGACAACTCCGCCGGCATTATGAATTTTGACGGCCATTATCAAATGGTGCGGGCCGGCATCGTGATTTACGGTCTGTATCCCAGCCGGGAAGTAGACCCCGGTATGCTGCCGCTGACACCGGTGCTGAACTGGAGCAGCCGGGTCACCCACGTAAAGACCCTGGAGGCTGGTCGCCAGATCGGTTACGGCGGTGCCTATGTGACCACCGCCCCCACTGTGGTAGCCACCGTTCCGGTGGGCTATGCTGACGGCTACCGAAGAGCCCTCAGCGGAAAATTCGGCGTTTTGATCCACGGGCGACTCGCCCCCATTCTGGGCAGGATCTGTATGGACCAGATGATGGTGGACGTGACGGATATCCCCCAGGTGCAGGTGGGCGACCGGGTGGTGCTGATCGGACCGGACGGAGAAAAGACCATCACGATGGAGGATATCGCGGAGGCAGCAGACTCCTTTAACTATGAGTTTGTCTGCGGAATTAGCCGCCGGGTGCCCCGGTTTTACCGGAAGGACGGCAAGATCGTTCACCAGGTCCATTATTTGCTGGATAGTTACGAATAAAAAAACGGGCGGATTCACCGCCCGTTTTGTATGCGATTTTCCATATGCCCCGATTGGATCACCGGCGGCTTGGGGTCTTTCAGCTCCCAAGGTACGGATTTTTTATCGTCTTTTTCTTTCATCTTCATCCCTCCACCCTTAGTATTAGCAAAAGGGACAAAAAAACACGCAGCCTTTGGCTGCGTGTTTTTTTACAGTTCTAAAACATTCAGCACTGTGGCAGGGCCTTCCAAAAACAGCCGGTGGACAATGCCGTTTGCTCCCTCGACCGTTACTTCCAGCTTGCCGCCGGGATTCAGAACGGTCAGCTTGCCGCCGGGGAAGTGCCCGGTCAGCCACAGCACCACCGCTGTACTGGCGCTGCCGGTGCCGCAGGCCAGGGTGTAATCCTCTACACCCCGCTCGAAAGTCAGAATCCGAATGGTGGTCTCACCCACCCAAGTGTAAAAATTCACATTAACACCCTTGGGATACTCCGGGGCATTGCGGTAGACCAGAAATTCCGGCAGCAAAGCCTGCCGATCCTCCCACTGCAATCCCGGCCAATGGGTGACGCTGTGGGGCACGCCGGGATCGCCAAGCTCCACATACGCGCCGTTTTCCCGGCAGGTCAGATTCACAAGGCCTGGATTGTTCAGCTGCACCCGGTAGTGCTCCGCACCCAAACGCCAGCCGTAGACGATACCTGCATCGGTTTCCACAGACATCTCCTCTCCGGCGATGCCGTGGTCATAGGCAAATTTACAAATGCACCGGGCGCCGTTGCCACACATCTCACCCCGGGTGCCGTCGGAATTGTAAAAATGCAGACGAAAATCCGCTTTTTCCGACCGATCCAGCGCCATAAAGCCGTCTGTGCCGTAGGCGGCGCAGAGGGATTTGGACAGGGCTTGGAAATCAAAATCGCCATCCCGGGCATCCATCACCATAAAGTCGTTGCCAGCGCCGCTCATATGCCAGTACTTCATCAATTTTCCTCCAAAAGGTGCGTCATATTGTAAAGACCGGAGGGTTTGCCCCTAAGGAATCGGGCGGCAGCCATCGCGCCGTCGGCAAACATAGCCCGGTCACAGGCTTCGTGGCTTAGGGTCATCCGCTGGGACTGTGTAGCGATATGCACCTGGTGGATACCTACCACGCCTCCCATACGCAAGGAGCTGATGCCCACATCCTGCTTTTGCCGCTTGCCTTCACCGGCGCGACCGCAGACTTCCTCTGCCTCCGGACGGACTTCTTTCACCGCGTCAAAGAGCATATGGGCGGTGCCACTGGGGGCGTCTACCTTCCGGTTGTGGTGGATCTCCACGATCTCAATATCCGCATCCGGGAATGCCGCCGCTGCCTGCTTTGCCAGCCGGCACAGTACGGCAATGCCCAGACTCATATTTCCTGCCCAAAACACCGGGATCTGCGCTGCCGCTTCCCGGATCAGGGCTTTTTCATCCTCTGTGTGGCCGGTGGTGCCGATCACCGCAGCACAGCCGCTTTGCTTTGCATAATCCAGTACGGATGCTACCGCGCTGTGGTGGGAAAAATCGATCACCACATCTGCTTGCACCGGGCCTAATTCAGAAAAAGTCTTGGGGACACCGTTCTCCCCATCCAGACTCACCAGTCCCACACATTCGCTGCCTAATGCCTTTTGCAGCAGCTTGCCCATAGCGCCGTTGGCGCCGCAAACGATGGCTCTCATACCTGCACTCCCAAAGCCCGCATCTGCTTCAGTAGATTCTCCCGGTTGCCGTCTTCCAGATAACTTAAGGGCATCCGCAGGTATTCCTCACCAAAGCCCATAGCGGCCACAGCCGCCTTGGCGGGGATGGGGTTGACTTCACAAAACAGCGCCCGGATCAAAGGCAGCATCTTACACTGCAGGGCAGCCGCGCCGGCAATATCCCCGGCGAAGAATTTATCGCACATAGAAACCGCCATATCCGGCACCACATTGGACAGTACGCTGATGCAGCCGGCAGCACCCATAGACATCATCGGCACGGTCAGAGAGTCCTCGCCGGAGTAGATATCCAGCTTGTCACCGCATTTTGCGATGGTCTCTACCAGCTGATCCATATTGCCGGTGGCATCCTTCAGACCCACGATTCTGGGATGCTCTGCCAGAGCAGCCACGGTGTCCGGCAGGATATTGCAGCCGGTGCGGCTGGGAACGGAGTAGAGGATCACGGGCTTTTCGGAAGCGTCCGCCACGGCGGTATAGTGGGCGATCAGACCCTTTTGGGTGGCCTTGTTGTAGTAGGGGGTGACACACAAAATGGCATCGGCGCCGTCGTCACAGGCGGCCTTGGTAAAGTCCAGCACGTGGGCGGTGTTGTTAGTACCGCAGCCTGCAATCACGGGAACACGGCCGTTTACCTGCTTCACTGTGAAGCGGATCACGTCCTTTCGTTCTTCGGCGGACAGAGTGGCGCTTTCACCGGTAGTACCCACAGCAACCAGAGCGTTGATACCCTTCTCCAGCTGGAATTCGATAAACCGGGCCAGGGTAGGATAGTCCACGCCGTGGGGGGTCATCGGGGTGATCATAGCAGTGGCCATACCTTTGAATACAGTGTTTTTCATAAGGCTCGCTCCTTTGTATCAATTCTTTTCTTTATTTTATCACAAGAACGCAGAAAAGGAAACAAAAAAAATACACCGCTGCAACGACAGCGGTGTATGGATTTGGTTAGACCAAGTATGCTTTGATGGCGTCAGAGGCCATAGCGGGATCGTCGGAGATGGTAAGGGTGATCTTCATATTGTTGGCCTGTGCAAATTCAGCACACCAAGCGATGAAAGCCTCACCGGCGGCGCGATCGGAGCCGATGGTCTTATACAGATTGTCGATGTACACGTTGGTAATATCAAAGTTACCGGCGTGAAGGCCGCTGAGCAGACCCTTCAGCATATCCACATTGTTAATGCCATACTCTTTGGAGTCGACCAGGCGGACACGGTAATTTACATCATATGTCAGTTGCTTGCCATACTCAATGCAAACAACATCGCCACTTGCGCTGGCAAGTGCGTCGTTGATGGAAGCGATCAGCTTCTTGGTCTTGCCGGAGCCCTTCAGGCCCATAATTACTTGAATCATCGGAAATTCCTCCTTTGCTTGCAGCAGTTTCTTGCTGTATGGTAATTCTACCAGTTTCTTTGGCGTTTTTCAACCCCTAATTATGCAGTTGCCAAGAAATTTTGGGGGATATTTTAGGCTTCGTAGCCGGGTTTGCCCAGCAGCTGGAACATATTCCGCTTATAGAATTCCACGCCGGGCTGATTGAAGGGATTGACCCCCAGCATATAGGCGGAAACGCCACAGGCCAGCTCGAAGAAGTAGAACATCTCTCCCAGCTTCCGGTTGTCAAGTTCGCCCATATCCATAGTGATCACCGGCACGCCGCCATCTACGTGGGCTGCCAGAGTGCCAAGGTAAGCCTGCTCGTCCACAAAGTCCAGGGTTTTGCCTTCCAGATAGTTCAGACCGTCCAGATTCTTGTAGTCGCCGCCGATGGTCAGTTTTGCTGCCGGGGCATCGAAGCGAACCATCGTCTCGAAAATGTTCCGCTCACCCTGCTGGATCATCTGACCCAGAGAGTGCAGATCGGGGGTGAATTCCGCGGATACGGGGAAAATGCCCTTCCCATCCTTGCCCTCGGATTCGCCGTAGAGCTGCTGCCACCAGCCGCCCATCATCCGGAAGCCCGGCTCGAAGGATTCCAGGATCTCGATGCACTTGCCCTTCCGGTACAGCAGATTCCGGGTGGCGGCGTACAGCCACACGGGGTTTTCAAAGGATCGAATGTCATAGGCCTGCTTGGCTTCATATGCGCCGGCCATCACTTCCATAGGATCGATACCGGCAACTGCCAGAGGCAGCAGACCCACAGCGGTCAGCACGCTGTAGCGGCCGCCCACATCGGGGGGGATCACAAAGGTTTCCCAGCCTTCCTCGGCGGCCATCTGCCGCAGAGCGCCCTTGACAGGGTCGGTGATGGCGTATGTACGCTTTCTGGCTTCTTCTGTGCCGTACTTGCGCTCCAGCAGCCAACGCAGGGCGCGGGTAGCAATGGCGGGCTCGGTGGTGGTGCCGGATTTGCTGATGATGGCGATGGAGAAGTCCTTGCCCTCCAGCAGACGGGTCAGCTCGTTCCAGGCGCGGGTGGACAGGGTGTTGCCGGCGTAGTAGATTTGGGGGTTGCCCTTGCCCTTGCCCATATTGTGATTACAGCCTTGCATCAGTTCGATAGCAGCCCGGGGGCCTAAGTAAGAACCGCCGATGCCGATGACCACAAACACATCGGAGGTTTCCCGGATACGCTTTGCCGCGGCATTGATCCGGCGGATCTCCTCAGTCTGCTCCGCTATCGGCAGATTCAGCCAACCCAGGAAATCGTTTCCGTCTCCGCTGCCCTCGGTCAGGGTCATATGGGCGTCAAAAACTTCCTTTTCCGCAGCCAAAAGTTCAGGCAGGGAGAGATCTCCCCACACATTGGAAATATCAACTTTGATCATAACGAGCATACCTTCCTTTCAAGGTTTGGTGTTATACCTATATGTTACAACAAAAAAAGAAGAAGCGCAAGGGAAATGGGTCGGGTTTCCGTTTTTTTCACAAAAGTTTTATATAGGGCTGGCTTTTTTGCCGGGGAAATAGTATACTATTGAAAAGTATTCGGAGGTAATGGTATGCAGTATGGTTTTGGCGTGGATCTGGGCGGCACCACAGTAAAGATCGCCTATTTTGACAAGGAGGGAACACTGCTGACCAAGTGGGAGATCCCTACCGATACAAGCAGCGGCGGCAGAAATATTCTGCCGGATATTGCCGCGGCCATTGAGGCGTTCATCGCCGGTCAGGGCGTTCCCCGGGAGGAGATCCTGGGTGTTGGTATCGGCGTTCCCGGGGCGGTAGATAAAGCCGGTGTGATCTACGGCGGTGACAATCTGGGCTGGGGAACATTCAGCGTAAAGGATGTGCTGACGGAGCTGACCGGTCTGCCGGTGGCAGTGGGTAACGATGCCAATGTGGCGGCTCTGGGCGAAAGCTGGATGGGCGGCGCCAAGGAATTTCAGAATATGGTGATGGTCACTTTGGGTACCGGTGTAGGCGGCGGTATCGTGGTGGATGGACAGCTGGTGGTGGGCGCCGGCGGCGGCGCCGGCGAGATCGGTCATATGACCTTGAACCGGGAGGAGACCGAATCCTGCGGCTGCGGCAAACGGGGCTGTGTAGAGCAGTATTGCTCCGCTACAGGTATCGTCCGGATGGCCCGCCGGATGTTGGAAAAAAGGGAAGAACCCTCCTGCTTGCGGGAACAGGAGCAGCTTACCGCCAAGGCGGTGTTTGACGGAGCCAAGGCAGGAGACGCCTTGGCGATGGCGGTGACAGCGCAGTTCTTTGCCTATATGGGCGAGTTTTTGTCCAATATTTGCTGCGTGACCGCGCCGGAAGTGATCCTGCTGGGCGGCGGCGTCAGCAAGGCGGGAGCGTTCCTGCTGGAGGGTGTTCGGCAGGCCTTTGGCCGCGTTGCCTATCACGCTCACTTGGATACCCGGTTCGCGTTGGCGACCCTTGGCAACGACGCCGGCGTCTACGGCGCATTTAAGCTGATCCGGGGATAATCATTGAAACAGGACAGAAAAACAGGGCAGCTGAAAAGCTGCCCTGTTTTGTGGATTTTTACACCATTGCGCAGGTAATGATGGCCATCTTGTAGACCTCGTCGGCGTTGCAGCCGCGGGACAGGTCGTTGATGGGAGCGGCCAGACCCTGCAGGATGGGGCCGTAAGCCTCAAAGCCGCCCAGACGCTGTGCGATCTTGTAGCCGATATTGCCAGCCTCGATGGTGGGGAAGATAAAGGTGTTGGCATAACCTGCCACGGGAGAGCCGGGGAACTTCAGCTGGCCCACTTCGGGAGCCACAGCTGCGTCGAACTGCATCTCGCCGTCGATCATCAGATCGGGAGCCAGTTCCTTAGCCACCTTGGTTGCTTCGTTGGACAGCTTTACGGTGCCGCCCTTGCCGGAGCCGTTGGTGGAGAAGCTCAGCATAGCCACCTTGGGCTCGATGCCAAAGACCTTGGCGGTGTTGGCGGTCTCGATGGCTACCTCAGCCAGCTTCCGGGCAGCGGATACGGTCACATTGCCTTCCTTATCTACGGAATCCTCGTAGCTCAGGTTGATGGCGCAGTCGCCCATAGCCAGCTTTTCTTCGCCCCGAACCATAATGAAGCAGGAGGACACCAGGTTGGCACCCTTCTTAGTCTTCACCAGCTGCAGAGCGGGACGGACGGTGTCAGCGGTGGAGTAAGTAGCACCGCCCAGCAGAGCATCTGCGTAGCCCATCTTTACCAGCATCGTGCCGAAGTAGTTGCCCTTCAGCAGCGCTGCGTGGCACTCTTCTGTGCTCATCTTGCCCTTGCGCAGCTCCACCATCTTCTCTACCATAGCGTCCATACCGGCGTAGGTAGCGGGATCCAGGATCTCAACACCCTCGATGTTGAAGCCGCCCTTGGCGGCGTTAGCCTTGACTTCATCCACATTACCCACCAGAATGGGGGTCAGGAAACCGCCCTCCACCAGACGTGCGGTGGCTTCCAGGATACGGGCATCGTGGCCCTCAGTGAAGACGATTTTACGGGGATTGGCCTTCAATACTTCAATCATTGCGTTAAACACGATAACATTCCTCCAATTTTATAGGCAAAGCCCATTTTTTACAGGCTAATTATACATCAATGCTTGTCCGTTGGCAACCGTTTTGGAAAATATTGTTGAGAATTTCCTGTGAAAAATGATTTACAATTCCGTAGGATTTTGATATTGTAATATTGACCGGACAGGAAGTGCTGTCCGAGATCAAATCCAAAGGAGGGATTGCTTATGGAAAAGGTTTTTTGGCTGGTGCTGCTGGTGATCTTCGTCGCGGCGGAAGCCCTCACAGTGACGATGGTGTCTACTTGGTTTGCTTTGGGCGCGCTGGGTGCGCTGCTTGTGGGCTTGCTGGGAGCAGAGCTGTGGCTGCAGGCACTGGTGTTCGGCGTGGTTTCCGTGGTGACGCTGGCGATGCTCAGACCTATGGCAAAAAAGCATTTCAACTCCCGACTGACTCGCACCAATGTGGATTCCGTGGTGGGGAAGACCTGTCTGGTGGTGGCACAGATCGATAACCTTCAATCCTGCGGCCAGGTAAAACTGGGGGATGTGGAATGGTCCGCCCGGAGCTCCGACGGAACAGCTATCCCGGTGGGAACAGAAGTAAAGATCGATCGGGTGGAAGGCGTAAAAGTGTATGTGACACCCCTTGCGGTGGCAGTAAAATAAGGAGGTAAAATTATGGATCCGTTGTTTTATATTATTGCGTTGGCGGTGATCGCATTTATTATTGTGATCTCCAATATCATCGTTGTCCAGCAGTCCAAAGCCTATGTGGTGGAGCGGCTGGGCGCGTTCCAGTCCGTTTGGGGCGTGGGTCTGCATTTTAAGGTTCCTTTTATCGATCGGGTAGTCCGTCGGGTGAATCTGAAGGAGCAGGTCCACGATTATCCGCCCCAGCCGGTGATAACCAAGGACAATGTCACGATGCAGATCGACACGGTGGTGTACTTCCAGATCACCGATCCAAAGCTCTACTGCTACGGCGTGGAGCAGCCTATGACCGCTATGGAGACTCTGACCGCAACCACCTTGCGGAACATCATCGGCGATCTGGAGCTGGATCAGACGCTGACTTCCCGTGATGTGGTCAATACCAAGATGCGGGCCATTTTGGACGAGGCCACCGACCCCTGGGGCATCAAGGTCAACCGGGTGGAGCTGAAGAACATTCTGCCTCCTGCGGATATCCAGAGCTCTATGGAAAAGCAGATGAAGGCTGAGCGTGACCGCCGGCAGGCTATTCTGGTTGCTGAGGGTCAGAGAGAGTCCGCCATTTTGGTGGCACAGGGCGAGAAGGAATCTGCTATCCTGCGGGCATCTGCCGAGAAGGAATCCGCTATTTTGCGGGCAGAGGCAGAGCGCCAGGCAGCCATTCTCCGGGCAGAGGGTGAGGCAGAGGCTATCCGTGCCGTGCAAAAGGCATTGGCAGATTCTGTATCGCTGCTGAACGAGAGCGCTCCCAACGATCAGGTCATCAAGCTCAAGGCCATCGAGGCAATGCAGAAGGTGGCAGACGGTCAGGCTACCAAGATCATCATACCCTCCGAGATGCAGGGCCTGGTAGGTCTGGCAAGCGGTCTGGTGGAGAGCGCAAAGGAGAGCTGATATGGCTGAGAAGAATGAGAAGCGGTTTGTCAAGGTCTATACCCAGAGCGGCGGCTTTACCGGTCCGCGTTTGGAGATTTTGGTGGACCGAAAGACTGGTGTGAATTATGTATATGCCAGTGCCGGCTACAGCGGCGGTATGACGGTCCTGCTGAACCGGGACGGCACGCCGGTGGTATCCAGCCTGCCTGTGGAAGAATAATACGACCCCCGGTGGTTTTCCACCGGGGGTAATTTAATAGTTAGCGCCGGGGGCAAGGGCGATGATGGCATCTGCCAGCACCTGCGCTGCTTGCAGAGCCTGCTCTTTGGTATTGCCGGCAGCGCCCACCTCCACCAAAAGCGCACCTGCCGACAGGTCTTGATTGAATCGCTGATTCCGCAGATTGATAGGCCGGCAGATACCGGGACACAGCCGCTCCAGCTGCAGCTGGAGCTTGACCCCCAGGGACAAATTTTTCTGCCATTGGGGATGGGTAAAGCCACCCTGGTCCGTACCGACCACCAGCATCAGCTGAGCCACATCGTCGTCGGTGTCTACTGTTAAGGGAAGCTGGTTTCCGTCTTTGTCTACGCAGGAATCCCGGTGCAGATCCAGCACCAACTGAATAGAGGGGTATTGCTCCAGATAGCTTTCCGCGGCGGTACGGCTGGAAACATAGGCGTCGGAGTAGGAGGGCTGGTCGTGGAGGGTACGGTCGTGGATAACTCCGATTCCCGCTGCTTCCAGCCGGGCAGCCAAAAGCTCTCCCACCGACACCATATTGTGATTGGGGTTCAGGGTGTGGTAGGCGGAGGAAGCCACCCCGGCGGAATCTTTATAGCTTTCTGTGCCGTGGGAGTGGAAAATGAGAACCGTGGGAGAATCCCCCTGCAAATCCCATTGCAGCGGCGCTTCCACCAGCGAATCCAAAGCCAAAGCATCGGGAAGACTGCCGGACAGCTCCAGAAGCTCACACTCCGACTGGGAAAACACCTGCCGCATCGGCTCCGGCTGGGTAGGCTGAGGGAGAGTTGGTAAGGTGGTCTGTGTGGGTGCTTCCGTAGAGACTTCCGATGGTTCTGAAAAGCTCACGCACACCGGTCGCAGGGTATAGCCTGTCTCCAAAAACAGCAAAAAGGAGGAGACCCTTGGGGATATGAAAAATTCCGCTGCCCGGGCAGGCAGGGAGGAGCTGAGCAGACGTATCAGCAGCGCCAGTAGCACCAGTCCGCCGCTGAGCCGCAGGACCTTTTGTTCCATAATACCTCCTTTACCAAAAAGAGCAGCGGGAGATTCTCCTCCCACTGCTCTTTGCGTTTATATTTCCGGTTTCTTCCATTTGGGGCGGGTACGAAGCTGCACCCGCAAGTCTTTGAAAAATTCTGTCAGAAGTTCTTGGGATTCTGTTTCCAGCACCCCCCAGGTTACCTCCGGGTGGTGATTGAACTCCATTGCAAACAGGTCGCAGACTGAGCCGCAAGCGCCGCTTTTTTCATCCTTTGCCCCCACCACCACTCTGGGGATCCGGGCATTGATGATGGCACCGGCGCACATAGGGCAAGGCTCTAAGGTCACATACAGGGTGCAGTCCCACAACCGCCAGCCGCCCAGATTTTTACAGGCATCGGCGATGGCTTCGATCTCGCCGTGACCCAGAGCGGTCTTTTGGGCCTCCCGGCGGTTCCTGCCTCGGCCTACGATCCGGTCACCACGGACGATCACACAGCCAACCGGCACCTCTCCCTCTGCGGCGGCCTCCTTTGCCAGCTCCAGCGCCACCTGCATATATTGTATGTCTTCCATTTGCACCCCTCCTTGCAAACAGTATACAAAATGGTGGAGTGCCAGTCAAGTGTACCATAACCGGCGGGACGAAACAAAGGGAAAAACCAAGGAATTATTTTCCACAGGAGCGGGGAATCTCTTGTGAAACCCACAGATCCGTGTTAAAATAATAAAAAGAAATCCTTTTTCCAGGAGAATCCTATGAAAACTTTATTGCACATTTGCTGCGCTCCCTGCGCCAATCGGTGCATTGCCTCCTTGCAGGAGGAGGGCGTGGCGGTTACGGGGTTTTGGTACAATCCCAATATTCATCCCTTTACTGAGTACCGGGCAAGACGAAACTGTCTGCGGCAGTACGCCCAGGAGATCGGCCTGCCGCTGATCGAGAATAACGATTACGCACTGCGGCCTTTTGTGCGGGAAGTGGCGGGAGATATCGAAAACCGCTGCGTCAAATGCTATGAAATGCGCCTTTACGAGACGGCAAAAACCGCCAAAGAACAGGGGTTTGACAGCTTTACATCCAGCCTGTTCATCAGCCCCTATCAGAACCACGAACTGATGAAGGCGGTTGCCCAGCGGGCGGCGGAAGAGTACTGCGTGGAATTTCTCTACCGGGACTTCCGACAGGTGTTCAAAGCCGGGCAGGACTTTGCAAGGGAACACGATTTTTATATGCAGAAGTACTGCGGCTGCGTGTTTTCTGAGGAAGAACGGTATCTAAAGAAAAGCAAGATCATTCCATAAGGAGAGAGTATGGCGAAGATGCAATTGATCGCCCCCTGCCTGTTTGGCTTGGAGGGCATTGCCGGCGACGAGCTGCGGCGGCTGAATATGGAAAATGTCCGGGTGGAGGACCGGCGGGTTCTTTTTGCCGGTGACGAGACCGCTCTGGCCCGGGCCAATGTGTGCCTGCGGACCGGAGAGCGGGTGATGATCGTGCTGGCACAGTTCCAGGCCAAGAGCTTTGAAGAGCTGTTTCAGGGGGTGCTGGCTGCCAATCTGGAGGACTACATTCCCAAAGACGGCCAGTTCCCGGTGAAGGGTCACTGCCTCAACAGTCAGCTGATGAGTATTTCTGACTGCCAGGCCATTATCAAAAAGGCCGCCTCCCGCCGGCTGGGAGAGAAGTACGGGGTAAGCTGGCTGCCGGAGACTGGGGTCAAGTACCAACTGCATTTCACCATTTTGAACGACCAGGTCACCCTGTCTTTGGACACCTCCGGACAAGGCCTGCACAAGCGGGGCTACCGGGCGGTGGGCAACGATGCCCCCTTGCACGAAACACTGGCGGCAGGTATGATCCAGCTGACCCGATTCCGGGGCAGAGAATTCTTTTGGGATCCCTTCTGCGGCTCCGGCACCATCCCCATCGAGGCGGCGCTGATCGCCAAAAACCGTGCCCCGGGCTTGAACCGCAGCTTTGCGGCGGAGCAATTCCCTTGGATGCCCAAGGAGGTTTGGGAGCAAGTGAAGATCGAGGCAAGGGACAAGGAATTTGGGGGTAAGTACCGGATTATGGGTTCGGATAACGACCCGGCCTGCGTGTCGCTGTCCTTTGCCAATGCCAGAAAGGCGGGTGTCTCCGATTGCGTCACCTTCCAGGATGGAGATGCCACCAAGATGAGCCTGCCCACCGATTCCGGCATTCTGGTGTGCAATCCCCCCTACGGCGAGCGGATGATGGATCAGCACAATGCCCAGCGGCTGTATGCCGCGCTGGGTCGCCATTTCAAGTACGCCAACGACTGGAAACAGTTTGTGATCACCAGTGAGCCGGAATTTGAACACTACTTCGGCCGCCGGGCGGACAAGAAGCGGAAGTTCTACAACGGCAAGATCAAGTGCGATTACTATATGTTTACCGATAATTCCCGGAGAAAGAAGTAATACAATGAAGCATCTGTTTATCATCAACCCCGCTGCCGGCAGTCGAGACCGGACGGAGTTTTACCGGAAGAAGATCGCGGAGGCTTGTGAAGGGCGAGATTTGGATTACAGCATCCAGGTTTCCTCCGCCCCCGGTTGCTGCCGGGAAATTGCCAACCGGGCTGCCCAGTCCGGGGAGGAGTACCGGATCTATTCCTGCGGCGGCGATGGCACCCTCAATGAGATCGTCTCCGGTGTGGCGGGCTACCCCAATGTGGCAGTGACGATGTTTGCCTGTGGCAGCGGCAACGACTTTGCCCGGCTTTTCTCAGAGCCGGAGGCCTTCCGGGATCTGGAACGGCTGCTGGATGCAGAGGAGGCTGCCTTCGATCTGATCCGCTGCAACGATGACTATAGCCTCAATATCTGCTCCGTGGGTCTGGATGCCCGGATCGGCACGGATGTGGCAAATTATAAGCGCCTCCCCTTGCTTAGCGGCTTCCGGGCCTATGCGGTGTCTGCGGTGATCAATGTGATCCGGGGCGTCAGCGAGCATTATGTGGTGGAGATCGACGGTCAGCAGATCGATGGAGAGCAAACCCTGATCTGCGCCTGCAACGGCAGATACTACGGCGGTGGGTTTAATCCCGTGCCGGAGGCAGACCCGGCAGACGGAAAGCTGGAAGTGCTGTTGGTGCGGGATGTATCCCGGCTGAAGGTGGCGGAGGTCGTGGGCAAATACAAAGATGGAAAATACGCCCGGTATCCGGAGCTGATCCGTCATTTCTCCACCGATCGGGTGAAGATCATCTGCGACAAGCCCACACCCATCAATCTGGACGGGGAACTGCGGGTGGCACAGGTGGTGGACATCCGTCTGGCAGAGGAGAAGGTGCGGTTCTTCTACCCCAAGGGATTGGTGTGGCAGAAAGTACCTGCAACCGTATAAAGAAACAGCGTGATGAACCTTCATCACGCTGTTTTTGTTTCATTTAACAGCTGCTGCAGCAGTTCCCGCTGCTGTTGTAGCTGCTGCCGGTGGTATTGGAAGATCTGGGTTTCTTCCGGGGGCAGCTGCCACAGGATCTGCACGTGGGCAAGGCTGTTGGACAAGATCATCTCTACCTGCCGAAAGCGCGCCAGCAGCTGCCTTTGCCGGCGCAGGCGCAGAAACAGCTTTTGGTCAGCATACAAGACAATGCCCCGCTGGACAGATGCCACCTGCTGCCGGATGGCAGCCTCGTCCTCCGGGGTGAGGGCGTTGTCCTCCGCCTTGCGCAGATAAGTGTCCAAAGACACTTCCAGCTCCTGCAAGAGCCGAAAGATGATCTTGGAATTGTCATAAGGAAGCACCAGCATATTGATAGCAAGGCCAATGACCATACCGATGGCGGTATCCCACACCCGCCCGAAGGCATATTCCCAAGGGTGCAGGTTGGATTCCACAAACAGCATCACCAGGATCAGACAGGGCATCAAGGGGGAGTAGTGGACGTGCAGCACATTGTAAAGGGTGATCAGCAGCACGACTCCGATGCCGATGGACACCAGCTGCGGCAGAGGCAGCATTTGCAACAAAACACCCATCACTGCCCCCAGCAGCACCCCCACTGTCCGGAAAATAAAGGTCAGAAAGGCGTCCCGGAAGGTAGGCTCCATCGTCAGCATCGCGCCTAACATCGCAAATACCAAGCGGGAGTCGGTGGCGCCGTAGGCATCTGCTACCGCGATGGCCAGCATCACCGCCAGAGCGGTTTTCAGTGTCCGCAGCCCGATATGGGGCTTGAAGTGTTCCAAATGCATAGGGTCTTCCTTTACTTGCAGAATACGTACTTTTGAAGCCGGGCCATTGCCTCCTGTACCCGGGACAGCGGCAGCGCCAGATTCATCCGGATATGGTGAGGACCGTGGAAAGGTCTGCCGTCCTGCCAGCCTACACCCACATCCCAGCCGGCTTTCAGCAGCTGTCCTACGTGGGTGTTATGGGTCTTGCACCAATCTTCGCAGTCCAAAAACAGCATATAAGTACCCTGGGGACGGCTGACCCGGATGCCGGGAAAGTTGTGTGCAATAAAGTCGCAGGCGTAATCCACATTCTTTGTGATCACTTGGCATAGCGCATCCACCCAGGCATAGCCTTCCGGCTGGTATGCACCCAGCAGGGCGTGCATTGACAGCACATTCATAGAGTTGTAGTGGCTTAAGGAGGATTCTTTCAGATGCCGGTGGCGGAGGGCATCGTTGTAGATAATGTGATAGCTGCCCACAAGACCCGCCAGATTAAAGGTCTTGGAGGGGGCGTAGAGGGCAACCGTCCGGTTTCTGGCGTCATTGCTGACGCTTTGGGTGGGAGTATGCCGGTGGCCGGTGAGAATGATGTCACTCCAGATCTCGTCGGAGACGACCTGCACATCGTATTTTTGGAACAGCGCCATCACCTGCTCCACCTCCCACCGCTCCCAGACGCGTCCGGTGGGATTGTGGGGAGAGCAGAAGACTGCAGCGTGAATGTTCTGATTCTTCAGTTTTTCTTCCATATCAGCAAAGTTCATCCGCCAGATGCCGTTATCATCCTGCACCAGCGGGGAGTGGACCAGCTTGTAGCCGGCGTTCTCTAGGCTGCCGGTGAAGCCGATGTAGGTGGGGGCGTGCACCAGCACCCGATCACCTCTGGAGCAGAAAATGTTCATTGCGCTGACCACGCCCCCCAGAACGCCATTTTCGTAGCCGATGTGCTCCGGGCGCAGGTCGGTGACGCTGTTACGGGTCTGCTGCCAGCGGATGATTGCGTTATAGTATTCTTCCGAGGGAGAAAAATATCCAAAAGCCGGATGGGAAATACGGGTTTGCAGGGCATCTGTGATGGTAGGCAGCACAGGGAAATTCATATCTGCCACCCACATAGGGATGAAGTCAAAGCCCTCCTTGGGGGCATCCGGGGCGAAGCCGCCGGGCTTGCCCACCAAATCCACGGCGATGGCATCCTTGCCACGGCGATCCATTACAGTGGTAAAATCAAACGGCATAGCAGCACATCCTTTTTCTTTTTTTGTAATTGTAACACATTCCGGGAAAATAAAAAAGCGGGAAAATATTTGCAATTGAGAAAGGAATATGGTATTTTAAAAAAAAGCTGCTGGGAGAAACGGCGGCAGATCCGAAAACTTACTGAAACAACACTTACGAAAGAGGAGACGATATAATGTTACATATTCGGTATGCGTCCTTTGCAAAACTGTTGGCGTGCGGGATCCTTGCTGTGTTGATCCTTGCCGGATGCGGAACGAAACCCACAGATCCCACCGAGACCACTGCGCCGGAGTCCCTCAGCGGAACAGCTCTGCTGGAGGCGCTGAACACTGCTCTGGCGGAAGCACCGGAAGATAAAACCGGCTTGGATGTTCTGGAGCAGATGGGGTATGCCCCCGTGGATCTGAGAACAGAAGATCAGAACCAGCTGGTTATTTATCATCCTTCCACACGACAGTTTTTGCTGCTGGATAAAACAAACGTCAAAACACCCACAATTGTATTCCCCGAGGGAATCGCCTGGGAGGATCTGGGAGAAATTATGAGCGTAAAAATGAAGACAATGGAAAAGGCATCGATTCTTTATAACAAATATGTCTGCATCGGCGATAGCCTTTCTTACGGAGATGGCTCTTCCGCTGGCAACAGAAGCTGGTGCAATTTGATCGCGGAAAGAATGGACGCACAGCTGTATAAGTTGGCGGTAAGCGGCGAGAGCGTCTGGGAACATATGCGCCAACAGGTAGAACAAGTACCGGAGGACGCTGATCTTGTGACGGTTCTTATGGGCACCAACGACAGCGGCCTGCTGGCAGCAAAGAAGTTCCCTTTGGGAGATGTGGATGCTGTGCTGGCGATGGAGAATGATAGCCCCGAGGATTATGAGAACAGCCAGCTGTTCAACGATTCTCTTATTGGCAGATACCGCTGGTGTCTGGAGGCTTTGCAGCGGAAAGCGCCCAATGCCCGGATCATTGTAGTCACCCCGCTGCCCTACAACAACGAGCGCTACACTGCACAGATCGTGGAGGCAGAGAAGGCCCTTTGCCTGGCGATGGGTGTGGAGGTGATCGTGCCTACGGAATCCCCCATCTTTGAGGTGGAAGCATTCAAAAAGCTGCAGGTCGACAACCTGCACCCCAACGACGAGGGATATCAGGTGGTAGCGGACTTTGTGTTTGAATATATTGAAAACACCCTTTGAAGTAATGTAAAAAAAGCGGACTGTTAAGCAGTCCGCTTTTTTTACATTTTCTCCATAACCTTGCCGCAGCAGCGGGGGATTACTTCACCTTTTTTGACTTCCAAAATCTTGTGGCAGATGCTGCAGTAGACTTTGCAGTCTTCTTCAGCTCGGACCACAAGGGAAGAAAATAGAGAATTCTCCATAAAAACTCCTTATCCGTTCATAATCTGGGAGATGGCAACCAGAATCTTGTCGTGACAGCCGCCGCAGCCGGTGGAGCAGTGGGTCACCTGCTGCACGTGGGCAAAGGTGGCCTCCACATCTTCAAATTTGGCGCAGTCGTGGAGGGCGTTCTCCACATCAAAGTAGGTTACCTGCTTGCAATTACAAATGGTATAGTTTTCCATAAAAATCCACCTTTCTGAAAAATTACAGGGGCTGTTTCTTTGAAATGATTATAACTTCTGTCCGATTGCCTGTCAACTTTTTGTAAAAAAAGACAGGCATTTTGCAGGGGTACAGATCCGGTGTGTAAGCATAGGAAGGCCTCTGATGAATGATAATAAAAGGAGCGGCAGAGCCGCTCCTTTTGGTTTCGATGAAAATTACTTAAAATATCTTTCCAACAGGCCCTTCAGAGCAACACCGTGGCGGGCTTCGTCGCGAGCCATCTCGTGGACGGTATCGTGGATAGCGTCCAGGCCGTTCTTCTTTGCGCAGGAAGCCAGGTCAAACTTGCCCTGGGTTGCGCCGAACTCGCAGTCCACACGCCAAGCCAGGTTATCCTTGGTGGTAGCCTTCATATTGGGCTCCAGATCCTCGCCCAGCAGTTCAGCAAACTTTGCTGCGTGCTCAGCCTCTTCCCAAGCTGCCTTCTCCCAGTACAGACCTACTTCGGGGTAGCCTTCCCGGTGGGCGATGCGAGCCATACACAGATACATACCTACTTCGGAGCACTCGCCGTTGAAGTTGGCCATCAGCTGATCAAAGATGTACTTCTTATCTTCTTCGGAGATGTCGGGGTTATTCTTGACGGTCTGAGCGTAAACGCCGTACTCGTGAACGGCGGCCAGCTTCTGCTCACCCTTCTGCTCCACAAACTTGGTAGCGGGGACCCGACATACGGGGCATCTGAAATCGGCGGCCAGCTCATCGGCAGTGTGGACGTAACCACAAACGGAACAAATAAACTTTTTCATAATCAGTATCCTCCAAAATTTAATGTTTTTTATAATGGGCGTTTGCCCTAATTTACAAATTATTCTTGAACTTCTTCAAACTGATCAGGACCGACGCCGCACAGGGGGCACTCGTAATCCTCGGGCAGCTCGTCGCCTTCGTAGACATAGTCACAAACGGTGCAAACAAACTTTTTCACGCTGTTTCTTCTCCTTTCAAAGATGTTGTTAAGCAGTTTTTGCATTGACCCATAAAGGTCAGCTGACAGACATCGATGCTTCCTCCGGTCTGGGACTTGACTTCTTCGTTCAGAGCCTCAGGTACTTGGATCTTAGGAAGATCATTCACAGCATCGCAGGTGGTACACACGAAATGAACGTGGGGGCAAGTGTTGCCATCAAACCGCTCTACTCCGTTCACGGCGCCCAGGCTGATGATGTCGCCCTTGGCCTTGAACATAGACAGGTTTCGGTACACCGTTCCCAGTGATAGGTCCGGATATTCCGGCTTCAGGTAATTATATACCATTTCTGCGGAAGGATGGCTGTCGGTGTTGCGCAGGTACGAAAGAATCGCATTGCGTTTTTTGAACTGTTTTTGGGAAGAATCCATGGCAGCTCTCCTTTCTGAATAAGAATATTTCTTATTTATGTCTGAAGTATAGCATAGGAATTTCTGTTTGTCAATAGGAATTATTCTTATTTATAAAAATTTTTTCTTTTTTCATTCTAGGGGCAATTGCTGCAAATTTCTTGCATTTATATCGCAATTTGCTATAATATAAGGTATAGAAAGAAGAATGGAGGTACACCTATGGATGGGAATATGTCTGCTTACCGCGGTTGTCTGCTGGGATTGGCGGCAGGAGATGCCATGGGATATACCGTTGACAACAAGACTTTGGAGGAGATCCGGGAGAACTACGGCCCCGACGGTCTGCTAGGTTATGATCTGCAGGAGACGGAGTTTGCCACTATTACGTCCTACACCCAGATCGCAGCATATTTAAGTAATGCACTACTGCTGAGTGTTTCTCGGGGAAAAGGCGATTATTCCCGGTATGTGAAGCTGGGGCTACGGGAGTTTACCCGCAGTCAACAGTTTTACCGGGATCCGGAAGCCAGCTACTGCTGGGTGGCTAAATGCCCTCAGTTTCGCCGCCGTCACTGCCGGGATGCCCGGATGCTGGACATCCTACGATTGGAATTTTACGGCTCACCGGAAAATCCCAGAAATGACAACAATGCTCCCGGTGCCCTTACCGCGGGTATAGCGGTAGGATTGTTCTACAATTCCCGGCGGCTGACGCCGGAGCAGGTGGGAAGTCTCACCGCCCAGACCGTGGCGCTGACCCACGGAAATCCCGAAGCATTTCTATGCGCAGTTGTTCTGGCCTATGCCATCGCCGGCATTGTGCAAGAGCCGGAGTATGCCCTCCGGGCGCAGTTTGAGCAAGCCATCGCCGCAATGGACGGGCAGTTTCGGGCGCGGTTTCCTGTGGCAGAGGAGCTTGCCCGGCAGCTGCGTGGCACCATAGCGCTGGCAGAGTCGGATACAGCAAGCGCGGAAGAGGGTATGGAGCAGCTACGCTGTATGGATGCTGCCGGCGTTTTGGCGGGGGCGATATTTGCCTGCCTGCGCAGCCCCGATGATTTTGACCGGGCGATGATCACCGCTGTCAATCATTCGGGTTTGAGTGCTGCGGTGGGCGCGGTGGCCGGCGCGATCCTGGGCGCCCGTCTGGGAGAGGAGGCACTGCCGGAGTTTTATCTGGAGTCGCTGGAATGTGCTTCTGCGCTGCGGATCTTGGGTGAGGATATGGTCTGTGCCACCCCTACGCTGGGTCTGTTTGATGACGCGTGGGATCATAAATATGTGCAAGGAATGCCTCCCGAGGGGGTTATTTGACGAGAAAATCGGAAAACTGTCAGAAAAACCTGTACTTTTTCCCGGATTCCCTCTTGCAAAACCATATTTTTGGTGATATAATATCTGCGAAGGTAAGATTTGACGATTGGAAAGAGAGGGGTTCGCCCCTCTCTTTTTTGAATGCTTTTTGGAAAGAAGGTCACGATTTGAAAGTAACAGATCAAGTTACCCAGTTTGCAAAGCCCATCGTGGAAGAAGCCGGCTGTAGTCTTTGGGATGTGGAATATGTGCGGGAAGGCTCTGAGCGGTTCCTGCGGATCTATATCGATAAGGAGGGCGGCGTGGACATCGAAGACTGCGAGAAGATCCACAGACGCCTCGATCCGGTGCTGGACGAGCAGGATCCCATCGCCGAGAGCTATCACTTTGAGGTGTGCTCTGCCGGCCTGGAGCGGGCACTGAAGCGTCCGGATGATTTTGTCCGGTTTATGGACAGCCCTGTTTTGGTTAAACTTTACAGACCCTACAATGGTCTGAAAGAATTTCCCGGTATCCTCCGCGGCTATGAAGATGGTCGGGTAACGGTGGAAGCCGGCAAGGAAGTCATTACATTTGAAAAGTCTCAGGTCGCGCTGGTGCGGCTGAGAGTGGAATTTTGATGGGAGGAAACGGAAAGACAATGGCACAGAGAAAAACAAAGAAGAATGAAGTACCTCAGGTAGATATCGGCGCAGAAATTTTTGCCAGCCTGCGGGACCTGGAGAAGATCAAGGGCATCCCTGTGGAGTATATGGTAGAGCGGCTGAAGCAGGCGCTGACCAACGCATACCGGAAGGATCGGGAAGATCACCGGGACATCCCTGCCGAAAACGTGGTGGTGGACCTCAGCGAGAAGGGCCTTTTTATGCATCTGGTGAAGACCGCTATGGAAGATCCGGAGGACACCGCTGTGGAGATCCACATCGACGCTGCCCGCAACTACAACCCCGATGTACAGCCCGGTGAGACCGTGATCATCCCTGTGGATATCCAGAAATTCGGCCGCATCGCTGCCCAGACTGCTAAGCAGGTGGTGATCCAGGGCATTCGGGAAGCCGAGCGTGGTGCGATTTACGAGAGCTATTCCTCAAAATCTCAGGAGCTGCTCACCGGCACGGTGTTGCGGCTGGATCCCACCGGCGATATCTTCGTCCGTCTGGGTCAGGGTAGCGATCAGCACGATGCCGTGCTGCGCACCAGCGAGCAGATCCCCGGCGAAGAGTACGAGCCTGGCGATCTGATCCGGGTCTATGTGCTGGAAGTGCACAGAGCTACCCGCGGTCCTCTGGTTCACGTCTCCCGTACCCACCCCAATGTGGTGCGCCGGCTGTTTGAGCTGGAGACTCCGGAGATCGCCGATGGCCAGGTAGAGATCCGAAACATCGCCCGGGAAGCCGGCTCCCGCAGCAAGATCGCCGTTCGGGCCGCTATGGAAAATGTGGATCCCGTAGGCGCTTGTGTAGGTCCTCGCGGCGGCCGTGTAGGCGCTGTGGTGGAGGAACTGAACGGCGAGAAGATCGACATCGTGGTCTGGAGCGAGGATCCCTGCGAATATGTCAAGGCTGCCCTCAGCCCCGCGGATGTGCTCAGCGTGGAAATGGATCCGATGAATCCCAAGGCCTGCCGGGTGGTAGTACCCGACGATCAGCTAAGTCTGGCTATCGGTAAGGAAGGTCAGAATGCCCGTCTGGCAGCCCGCCTGACCGGCATCAAGATCGACATCAAGTCTGCCAGCGCAGCTGCAGAGGCGGAATAACCCGGACATACAGGAGGGAAAGCTATGCAAAAGAAGATCCCTCAGCGGCAATGTATGGGCTGCCGGGAGCGGAAAGCCAAGCGGGAAATGATCCGTGTGGTGCGTGGCACCGACGGTGTGGTTTCTCTGGATTTTGGAGGCAAGCTCAACGGCCGGGGCGCCTATCTCTGCCCCAACCCGGATTGTCTGAAAAAGGCCATTAAGGCAAAATCTCTGGAACGCAGTTTGGAAGTTCCCATTCCTGAGCAGGTCTACGACCGGCTGGAAAAGGAAATGGAGGACGGTCTGCGTGGATAAAGCCTTAAATTACCTGGCGTTGGCTCGGAAAGCCGGCCGCATCGAGCTGGGTGAAGAACCGGTGGGCGCTGCGGCTAGAGCCCAGAAGGCCCGCCTGCTGATCGTGGCACTTGATGCCACCGACCATACCCTCCGCAGAGCCAAAAGCTTCGCGGCGGGAACGGAACAGATCGTTTTGACCGTTCCTTTTACCAAAGACCAGATGGGGCAGGCCGTAGGCCGCACCAGCCTGGCATTGGCCGCGTTTACAGATCCCGCATTGGCATTGGCGTTTGTAAAAGCACTGGGTCAGCCGGATCGCTACAAGGCTGAGTTGGAAAGCCTGGACAGACGCACAAAGCGGATCCAGCAGCGCCAACAGGAGGCCAGAGCGCATCAGCGGAATAAGGCGATGGGCGTGAAACAAAAGGCCAAGAAGGAACATTGATGATGGAGGTGCATTTTATATATGAGTTTAGTGAAGTATCGTTTGAAGGAAGTGGCCGCGGACTTTGGTATGCCTGCCAAGGATATTGCGGAAGTGATTTCCAAGTTTTATGAAAAACCCAAGTCCAATACACAGGTCCTTACCGAAGAGGAACTGAATGTGGTGTTTGACTATATCACCCAGATGAACCAGATCGGCTCTCTGGAGGAAGTTTTTGCGGTGCAGCCTGCCCCCAAGGCAGAAGCGCCTGCAGAATCCAAGCAGGAGAAGCCTGCCCAGCAGCCTAAGGCGGAAACCAAACCTGCCGCTGCTCAGCAGCCTAAGGCGGAAGCCAAGCCTCAGAAGCCTGCTGAGCCTGAGCGCAAGAGAGAGCGCCGGGTGGTGGATACCTCCGCTGTACAGGTCAACGCTGCCCGTTTTGACGACCGGGTGGATAACCTGATCTCTGAGCGTGATCAGAATTATCAGGGTGGCAAGCAGAAGATCGGCAAGAAGGGTCAGCAGCAGAACAAGAAGGACAACAAGTTCAAGGGCAACAAGGCCCGCAACGAGGAGCAGGAGAAGCTGCGCCGGCTGCAGATGGAAATCGCCCGGAAGGCACCTGTTACCGTCAAGATTCCTGACGAGATCACTGTGGGCGAGCTGGCTTCCCGGATGAAGAAGACTGCCGCAGAGGTCATTAAGCTGCTGATGAAAAACGGCGTGATGGCCGGTATGAACCAGACCATTGACTTCGATACCGCAGAATTTGTGGCTACCGAGCTGGGCTGCAAGGTGGAGCGGGAGATCACCGTTACCATCGAGGACCGGATCATCGACGACCACGAGGATACCGCAGAGGAGCTGGAAAACCGCGCTCCCGTTGTGGTGGTAATGGGTCACGTTGACCACGGTAAGACCTCCACTCTGGACGCCATCCGCAACACCTCCGTTACCTCCGGAGAGGCCGGTGGCATCACCCAGCACATCGGTGCTTACACTGTAGAGTGCAACGGCCAGCCCATTACCTTCTTGGATACCCCCGGCCACGCTGCCTTTACTTCTATGCGTGCCCGTGGCGCCAAATCTACCGACATCGCCATTTTGGTGGTGGCTGCCGACGACGGCATTATGCCCCAGACCATTGAGTCTATCAACCACGCCAAGGCGGCAAATGTGCCCATCATCGTGGCTATCAACAAGATGGATAAGCCCACTGCCAACCCCGATAAGATCAAGGAGCAGTTGACCAAGTATGATTTGGTGCCCGAGGAATGGGGTGGCGATACCATCATCTGTCCCATCTCCGCCAAGACCGGAATGGGTCTGGACAATCTGCTGGAAATGGTGCTGCTGACTGCCGAAGTGCAGGAGCTGAGAGCTAACCCTAACCGCCGAGCCAAGGGTACGGTCATCGAGGCCCGTCTGGACAAGAACCGGGGTCCCATCGCCACCCTGCTGGTGCAGAACGGCACTCTGAATCAGGGCGACATCATCATCGCTGGTACCGCCGTGGGTCGTGTCCGTGTGATGACCAACGATAAGGGTCGCACCGTCAAGACCGCCGGTCCTTCCGTTCCTGTGGAGATCACCGGTTTGGCAGAAGTGCCTACCCCTGGCGACGAGTTCAATGCCGTTACCGACGAGCGTATGGCAAGAGAACTGGTGGAGCAGCGGAAGCAGGCTCAGAAGGATGCTGCCGCCAACGCAATGCAGAAGGTGACCCTCGATAACCTGTTTGCCAAGATGCAGGAGGGTATGATGAAGGAACTGCCCCTGATCGTCAAGGCTGACGTGCAGGGTTCTGCCGAAGCGGTGAAGGCCTCTCTGGAGAAGATCTCCAACGAAGAGGTTCGAGTGAAGGTCATTCACACCGGTGTAGGTGCGATCAACGAGTCCGATATTTTGCTGGCTACCACCGCCGGCGCTATTGTGGTGGGCTTCAATGTTCGTCCCGATGCCGGCGCCCAGGCTTCCGCCCAGAGAACCAACGTGGATATGCGGTTCTACCGGGTCATTTACGATGCCATCGACGAGATCGAGGCGGCGATGAAGGGTATGCTGGCTCCTAAGTTTGAGGAAGTGGTCATCGGTCACGCCGAAGTCCGCCAGACCTATAAGGTCTCCGCGGTGGGTACGGTCTGCGGCTGTATGGTCAAGGACGGCAAGATCACCCGGGATGCGCAGGTGCGAATCCTGCGGGATAATATCGTGATCCACGAGGGCGAGGTAGGTTCTTTGCAGCGGTTTAAGGACGCTGTCAAGGAAGTGGCTGCCGGCTATGAGTGCGGTATGAGCATCGCCAAGTTCAACGATATTAAGGAAGGCGACGTATTCGAGTGCTTCGCTATGCAGGAAGTAAAACGCTAAGTATTTGCCGTGCCGCGGTGCGGCACGGCAAATACATTGTTACTATATCAATTACGAAAGGAATGATCCTATGGCATCCAATCGAATTGGAAGAATCAACGAGGAAATTCAAAAGGAACTGTCCTCCGCTCTGCGGAATCTGAAAGACCCCAGAGTGCAGGATACGATGATCTCCATTACCCGGGTGGAAGCCACTCCGGATCTGCGCTATGCCAAGATCTATGTGAGCTTCCTCCAGGAGGAAAAGGCAAAGGACGCCCTGAAGGGCCTGAAGTCCGCCGGCGGCTACCTGCGGCGGCATCTGGGACAGGCGCTGAACCTGCGCTATACCCCGGAGCTGGTGTGGGAACAGGACGATTCTATCGTTTACGGTGCCAAGATGATGAAGCTGATCAACTCCCTGGAGGTAGATAAATATGAGGATGCTGACCAGAGCTGAAGCGGCTGCCTTTTTGAAGGATCAGGATCGCTTTGCCATCGTTACCCACCGACGTCCCGACGGAGATACCCTGGGCTCTGCCGCTTTGCTGTGCAGAGGTCTGCGGCAGCTGGGAAAAACTGCCCACATTGTCCAAAATCCCGAGATCACGGAAAAATATGTGGATCTTCATCAGGGTCTGACCAAGCCTGCGGCCCAGGCGGGGGATACCCTGGTGTGCGTGGATGTGGCATCGGATAAGATGCTGCCGGATTGCTTTTCGCAGCTGTCCATCACCTTGCGGATCGACCACCACGAAAGCGCCACCGGATTTACGGAGCTGGCGCTGGTAGACCCCAAGGCTGCCGCCTGCGGCGAGATCGTCTACAATGTGCTGGAAGAAATGGGCGCGCAGCTGGATGTGCCTATGGCCAATGCTTTGTATACGGCGGTCTCCACCGACACCGGATGTTTCCGTTACGCCAACACCACCGCCAATTCCTTCCGGGTGGCGGCCCAGTGCGCGGCAGCAGGGGCAGAGGTATTTGCCATCAATCAGGTGATGTTTGAGACCAATTCTCTGGGTCGGCTGCGGCTGCAGGGATGGATCGTGGAGAACGCCCTGTTTTTTGCGGACAATACGATGGTGATTGTGCCCATCTCCCGGAAACTGGTAGAGGAGTTGGGTCTGACGGAGGACGATATGGAGAACATCTCCGGTTATCCCAGATCCATCGCCGGTGTGAAGATGGCAGCCACATTGCGGGAAGAGTCCGGCTGCATCAAGCTGTCGCTGCGGGCGGTGCCCGGCTATGATGCCGCGGCAGTCTGCGCTAAGCTTGGCGGTGGCGGTCACAAGGGCGCAGCCGGCGCCACACTGTACTGCACGATGGATGAGGCGGTATCGCTTTTGAAAGAAACAATGCTGAGGGCATCCCTTGTGTAAAGGGAGATGGCAGCCCATAGGGCTGACGGAGGGATTGTGACAATCCCCCAGTCTGCTTCGCAGACAGCCCCCTTTGCACAAGGGGGCCTTAAACGAGGAGAGACAGAAATTATGGATGGAATTGTAATTGTAGACAAGCCTGCCGGCTGGACCAGTCAGGATGTGACCGCAAAGCTGCGAGGGGTGTTCCAGACCCGGAGGATCGGTCACGGGGGCACTTTGGACCCGATGGCTACCGGTGTGCTGCCGGTGTTTGTGGGCCGGGCAACCCGGGCGGTGGAGTTTTTTGAACACGCGGACAAAACCTATGAGACTCTGCTGCGGTTGGGCGTTACCACCGATACCGAGGACATCACCGGCATAGTGCTGGAAGAAAAGGCGGTATCTGTTACTCAGGTTCAGCTGGAAGTGGTTCTGCAACAGTTCCGGGGGGAAATTCAGCAGATTCCGCCGATGTATTCCGCCATTAAGATCAACGGTCAAAAACTTTACGATCTGGCCCGCAAGGGCAGGCAGGTGGAGCGGCCCAGCCGCACCGTCACTATTTTTGAGCTGACCCTGCTGGGTATGGAAGAAAACGGCGTCCGGCTGCGGGTCCACTGCTCCAAGGGTACATACATCCGCACCCTGTGCAAGGATATCGGTCAGGCGCTGGGATGCGGCGGCTGTATGGCCCAGCTGCGGCGGATCGCCGCCGGCGGCTACGGGGAAAAAAATGCCGTTCCTTTGGCGCAGTTAGTAGAAAGTGATGATCCCGGGCAGTATCTGTATAGCGTGGATACTTTGTTTTCACAGCATCCTGCCGTCACCTTAACAGAAAAACAGACCCTGCGCTGCCGCAACGGCAACAGTTTCTCCATTGTCTTGGAGGACGGCACCTACCGAGCCTATAGCCCGGAGGGGGAGTTTTTGATGCTGGCAAAGGTGGAAAATGGTGTTATGTCAACCATTAAGAGCTTTTTTGGAGTTTGATAGGGGCGATTATGAAAAAACAAACGATTTATGCTCTGGGCTATTTCGACGGGGTGCATTTGGGGCATCAAGCGCTGTTGAAAGAATGCCGCCGGTTGGCAGAAGAAAACAGCTGTCGTGCCGGTGTGGTGACCTTCGCCACCCATCCGGATACCTTAGTGATTGGGAAAACCCCGTTGCTGATCAATACACGGCAAGACCGGGAGGAAATGCTTCTGGGGTGCTGGGTAGATCATATTTTGGAGTTGCCTTTTGACGAAAATCTGAGGAATCAGTCCTGGCAGGACTTTTTGGAAGATCTGGTTAAACAGGGCGCAGCCGGTTTTGTCTGCGGCAGCGACTTTCGTTTTGGTGCAGGCGGCAGGGGAACGGCGGAGAAATTGGCCGCTTTCTGCGAAGAAAAGGGCTTGGTGTATGCGGTTGTGCCCCAGCAGTTGATCGGGGGTATCCGGGTCAGTTCCGCCCTGATCCGCAGGTTGATCGAAGATGGAGAAATGGAACGGGCGGTGGAATTTTTGGGACATCCCCACGTCCTCACCGGGAAGGTGGTATCCGGGCAGCAGCTGGGTCGCACCATCGGCATTCCCACTGCCAATGTGAAAATTTCTTCCGGGTTGGTGCTGCCAAAAGCCGGCGTATACGCCTGCCGAGTAGACACCCCTGAAGGAGAGTTTTTGGCGGTGACCAATGTGGGAACCCGTCCCACAGTGGCAGGAAAATCCGTAACAGTGGAAGCCCACCTGCTGGATTTTGATGGGGATCTGTACGACAAAACCCTCCGGGTGGAGTTTTGGAAATTCCTGCGGGAAGAGAAAAAATTCCCCGGTTTGGAAGAATTACAGGAAGAAATCTTAAAAAATGTACGGCAAACCCGTAATTTCTTCGAAAAAAGTGAAAAATAACACTTTACTTTTGGAAAAATCCGTGTTATCATAGTCGGGCTGGCTATGGCCAGACGATCTTACTATGCCCGCAGCTCAGTTTTGGGAAGACACCGACCCTTCACTTGGCGCGAGGTAAATTCAAAAAAGGTGGTAATTCACAATGATTCTCAAGGAAAAGAAGACCCAGGTTATTCTGGAAAATGCAACTCACGAAGGCGATACCGGTTCTCCCGAGGTTCAGGTTGCTATTCTGACTGCCCGTATCAACGAGCTGACCGATCACCTGCGTACCCACAAGCACGACAACCACTCCCGTCGTGGTCTGCTGATGATGGTTGGTAAGCGCCGTAAGATGCTGGACTATCTGGCAAAGAAGGACATCAACCGTTACCGTGCTCTGATCGCCAAGCTGGGTATCCGTAAGTAATCAAAAAGGGGCGACGGGTACCGTCGCCCCCTTTTTTACAGCGGATCTTTTGTCCCATCCTGCGTTTTTTGTCAGTGGAAATACACAGAGTATGTCTTCCTTCTCAAAAATACAGCCTGTGACAAAATCTCTCGCTGTACACAAATCCGTAACCGGGAGAATTTTAGCAGTTGAAAGAATTGCCGAGTGTTCGACAGTTGTTTCAAGTGCTAAACCTCCCGAACACAAAAATCAAGGAGGTTATTACCAATGATTACTCGTAAACAGTTCCCTAATCACAAGGTTTTCGAGATGGAGATCGGCGGCCGTCCCTTTACCGTAGAGACCGGTAAGGTGGCTGAGTTGGCCAACGCCGAGTGCATCTGCCGCTACGGCGACACCGTGGTGCTGGTCACCTGCACCTGCAATCCCATCCCCAAGTCCGGCATCGACTACTTCCCTCTGACCATCGAGTTTGAAGAGAGAATGTATTCCGTAGGCCGCATCCCCGGCTCTTTCAACCGCCGCGAGGGCAAGCCCTCCGACCGGGGCATCCTGAACAGCCGTATCATCGACCGTCCTATGAGACCCCTGTTCGACGAGGAACTGCGTAACGACACCGTCGTCACCTGTACCGTCTTTGCCAACGACCACGAGAATCCCGTGGAAGTGGTTGCTTCTCTGGGCGCTTCCATCGCCATCGCATCTTCCGATGTGCCTTGGAACGGACCTGTGGCTACCACCAATGTTGCCCACGTAGGCGATAAGTATATCATCAACCCCTCTGCCGACGAGCGTGAGGCTTGCGACTGCTTCGTGTGCATTGCTTCCACCTTCGAGAAGGTGGTTATGATCGAGACCGAGGCCAACGAAGCTCCCGAGTCTGTGGTGCTGGAAGCCATCCGTGTGGCCCACGAGACCAATATGGAGATCGTTAAGTTCATCAACGGTATTGTTGCTGAGATCGGTAAGCCCAAGTTCACCTTCGAGAAGGCTGCTGTGAACCACGATCTGCTGGACGACCTGATCGAGTACGGTCTGGGTCAGATCGAGTATGCTCTGGACACCGACGACAAGAATGTCCGCGAGGAGCGGCTGACCGCTGCCCGTCTGGACTTTGCCGCCAAGTTTGGCGAAAAGTACGAGGACTTCGAGGAGCATATCGAGGTGTGCCTGTACAAGATGCAGAAGAAGGTGGTCAAGAAGTGGCTGCTGGCCGGCAAGCGTGTTGACGGCCGTGGTATGGACGACATCCGCGCTCTGGGCGCTGAAGTGGGCCTCCTGCCCCGTGTACACGGCAGTGGTCTGTTCACCCGTGGCCAGACTCAGGTTCTGTCCATCTGCACTCTGAACACTCTGTCCGCTGCACAGAAGATGGACACCATCTACCCCGAAGAGACCAAGCGCTATATCCACCACTACAACTTCCCCTCTTTCTCCACCGGCGAAGCAAGAGCTGCCCGCTCCACTTCCCGTCGTGAGATCGGTCACGGCGCTCTGGCAGAGAAGGCTCTGCTGCCTGTGATCCCCTCTGTGGAGGAGTTCCCCTACGCCATCCGTGTGGTATCTGAGGTCCTGTCCTCCAACGGTTCTACCTCTCAGGGTTCTATCTGTGGCTCTACGCTGGCTCTGATGGATGCCGGTGTGCCCATCAAGCGCCCCGTTGCAGGTATCTCCTGCGGTCTGATCTCCGACCAGGAGACCGGCGAGTGGAGAACCTTCACCGACATCCAGGGTGTTGAGGACTTCCACGGCGAAATGGACTTCAAGGTGGCCGGTACCTCCGAGGGTATCACCGCCATCCAGATGGACCTGAAGAACAAGGGTCTGACGATGGAGATCATCGCCGATGCTCTGGAGCGCTGCCGCAAGGCCCGTATGGTGATCCTGGACGAAGTTATGATCCCCTGCATCCCCGAGCCCCGTGCGGAGGTTTCCGAGTTTGCTCCCAAGATGCTGAGCCTGAAGATCCCCGTGGACAAGATCCGCGAGGTTATCGGTTCCGGCGGCAAGACCATTCAGAAGATCTGCGCTGACACCGGCGCCAAGGTGGACATCGATGATGACGGATCCGTCTTTATCTCCGCTGTGGATTCCGCCGCTGCTTACGCCGCCAAGAAGATGGTGGACGACATCTGCTTCGTTCCCGAGGTTGGCAAGCTGTACTACGGCAAGGTCGTTCGTATCCTGCCTATCGGAGCATTCGTGGAGATCGCTCCCGGTCACGACGGAATGGTCCACATCTCCAAGCTGGAGAACCGCCGTGTGGAAAAGGTTGAGGACGTACTGAACCTGGGCGATATGACTTGGGTGAAGTTTATGGGCTTCGATGAGAAGGGCCGTGCAAACTTCAGCCGCAAGGACGCTCTGAAGGAAATGGCCGACGGCGAATAAAATCAGAAATAAAGTGGCGCAGCTGCGGCTGCGCCACTTTTTCTTGCGGAAAAGAGGTAGGGGTGATTCACGAAGCACCCGCTGGGAAGTTGCGAAAATTGCCGCAAAAAGACCCCCTCGGACTTTCGTCCGAGGGGGTCGATTGTCTACTTAGATTACAGCAGAGTGGAGAAGTGCTTGATGGTGCGGACCATCTGAGAAACATAGGAGTTCTCGTTGTCGTACCAAGAAACAACCTGAACCTGAGTCATACCGCCGGGCAGCTTGTTGACCATAGTCTGGGTAGCATCGAACAGAGAACCGAAGGTCATACCGATGATGTCGGAGGAGACGATCTCGTCCTCGGTGTAGCCGTAGGACTCGGTGGTAGCAGCCTTCATAGCAGCGTTGATTTCGTCCTTGGTCACTTCCTTAGCAACCACAGCGTTCAGAATGGTGGTGGAACCGGTGGGAGTGGGGATTCTCTGTGCAGCACCGATCAGCTTGCCGTTCAGCTCGGGGATAACCAGACCGATCGCCTTGGCAGCGCCGGTGGAGTTGGGAACGATGTTGATAGCACCAGCTCTGGAGCGGCGCAGGTCGCCCTTTCTCTGAGGACCGTCCAGGATCATCTGGTCGCCGGTGTAAGCGTGGATGGTGCACATAATGCCGGACTCGATGGGAGCCAGATCATTCAGAGCCTTAGCCATAGGAGCCAGGCAGTTGGTGGTGCAGGAAGCGGCGGAGATGATGTGGTCATCCTTGGTCAGGGTCTGGTGGTTAACATTGTAAACGATGGTGGGCAGATCATTGCCTGCGGGAGCAGAGATAACGACCTTCTTGGCGCCAGCGTCGATGTGAGCCTGAGCCTTAGCCTTGGAAGTGTAGAAACCGGTGCATTCCAGAACTACGTCTACGTCCAGCTCGCCCCAGGGCAGCTCAGCAGCGTTGGCCTTTGCGTAGATGGTGATCTTCTTGCCGTCGACAACGATATTGTCTTCGCCAGCCTCGACAGTATGCGTGCCGAAGGGAGCAGCGTAAGCACCCTGGGTGGAGTCATACTTCAGCAGGTGAGCAAGCATCTTGGGAGAGGTCAGGTCGTTGATAGCAACAACTTCAAAACCCTCAGCGCCGAACATCTGACGGAAAGCCAGACGGCCGATACGACCAAAACCGTTAATAGCAACTTTTACAGACATTGTTATTTCCTCCAATTTTCCTACTGCTTTTTGCAGCAAAATAGACGATTTTTTGCGGGGCAACATAACCCCATACGACATCATTATACTATATGAAAAACCGCTTGTAAAGTAGCGGGATTGTAAAAATAAGGTATATTTTCTGGGTCCATTTTGACACAGACCACAAAAAAAGGCAGATTTCGGTAGAAAACCACCTTTTTGTTCTTACACAGCGGCAAAGTATGCATCGATTTCTTCCCGGGTGGCACAGACACTTCCCTGAAACGCGGCAGGCTTGCCACCGCCGCGTCCCCGCAGTGCCGCTACCGCCGCCGCACCGATGGGGCGCACATCACAGTGTCTGCTGATGATGCAGATGCCGTAACCGCTAACGTCATTGCCGGATAGCGCTACCGCTGTTTCGCAGGTTTCAGCCATCGTGTCCGCCAGCTCCCGCAGAGAACCGGGGGTCAGACTATCTTCAAAATGCACCGCAAGAGACCTTCCTGCGTAGTCCTTTGCGATTTGGGAAAAGATCCGTTTTTCCAAGGCTGTTACCCGGAATTTCTCCGCGCTGAGAGTCTCGTTCATCCGCTGAGCGGCTTGGCCGGTTTCAAAGAGTTTGGCGGAGAAAGCCTGGGAGACCAGCTTGTTCTGCTGGTAGGTGCGGCAGAGGATGTCCAGCGCCCGCTTGCCGGCGGCCATTTCGATTCGCACGCCCTGGTGGAATTTTACACAGGAAAACAGCTTCACAAGGCCCACTTGTCCGGTGCGCTTCATCTGTGTGCCGCAGCAGGCGCAGGTGTCGATGCCGGGGATCTGTACGATCCGCACCGGCCAGGGCAGGTCCTTTTTCCGGCGATAGGGAACGCGTGGCAGCTCCTCTGGTTCAGGATACCAGCACCGGATGGGCAGATCCTGCCAGATGGCCCGGTTGACGGCGTCTTCGATTCTCTCCAGTGCCTCCGGTGGGAGAAATCCGTCAAAATCGATGGTTACCAGCTCCGCGCCCATATGAAAACCTACATTATGAAAGCCGTAGGTTTGATAGATCACTCCGGAGACCATATGCTCGCCGGTGTGCTGCTGCATCAGATCGAACCGCCGGTCCCAATCCACAGTTCCGGTGACCTCCGCCCCCACTTCCAGAGGAGCGCTGCACAGGTGGATGATATTCTGCCCCTGTTCCTTGACAGACAACACCCGCACATCTGCCAGCATACCGGTGTCACAGGCCTGTCCGCCGCCCTCCGGGTAGAAGGCGGTAGCATCCAAAGTGACCGCATAACCGCCTTTTGCAGTCGTGCAGCCGGTGACGGTGGCGGTAAAGGTATGCAACTGGCTATCCTCGTAGAACAACTTTCGTACTTCCATAATTGGCGCTCCTTGGCATTTTTCACCATTGTAGCACAAGGGTCTGCCTTTTGCAACGGAGTTTCGCATAGAGAATGTCGAGGAATCCTTCCAGGAGGGTTCGGTTTTTCGTGGAATTTCCGGGTGTTTTCCGAATAAAATGGGGTTAGCCTGAGCCAATCAGACGTCCACTCAGGCGTGTTCGAATGATATTGCTCAGGCTACACATTTTGGAGGAGGACTTGCTATGCAGTGCCAGAAACTGAAAACCTATATGGAGACCGGACGGGTAGTGTTTTTACCTGCGGGGGCGATCCATCCCAATCCCGCCCAACCGAGAAAACGCTTTTCCGAGGAGGCGCTGGACGAGCTGGCACAATCCATTCGGCAGCACGGCATTTTACAGCCCCTTTCTGTGCGCAGGGTTGGGAATGCCTATGAGCTGATCGCCGGGGAGCGGCGGCTGCGGGCAGGAATTCAGGCGGGGCTGACGGAACTGCCCTGCATTGTGATGAATATGACCGACCGGGAGTCCTCAATGGTGGCGCTGGTGGAGAATATCCAACGGCAGGCGCTGGATTTTGTGGAGGAGGCCCGAGGGTTGGATCTGCTGATCAGCCGCTGGGGGATGAGTCAGGAGCAGGTGGCAAAGCTGCTGGGGAAAAGCCAGAGCGGGGTTGCCAATAAGCTGCGGCTGCTGCGGCATTCATCCCAGGTGTTGGATGCCCTGCGGCGGGAGGGTCTGACTGAGCGCCACGCCCGGGCGCTGCTGCGGCTGGGCAGCGAGCCGGAAAAAATGCGGGCGATCGAGGTGATCGCCCGGCAGGGTATGAGTGTCGCCAAAACGGAGCAGTATGTGGAATCTTTGCTTGCCAAGGATCGGGAGACTGCGGGCAAGGCCAATGTGAGCGCGTTCCTCAATTACCTCAATCAGAGTCTGGCACGGATCCAGCTGTCCGGGGTCAGTGCTGTATCGGAGCGACGGGAGACGGAAAGTCAGATCGTGCTGACCATCACCATCCCAAAATAAAAAAGCGCCCACTAAGGGGCGCTTAGCAAAATCAGCCTAAAAGAACAACCGTGATCAGCATTACGCAAAAGCCCACCAAAAGGGAATAGGTTGCGCCTCGCTCACTGCCGTGGGCGTGCGTTTCCGGGATCATCTCATCGCTGATCACATACAGCATCGTACCCCCGGCAAAGGCCAAAGCAAAGGGCAGGATCGCCGCGGAAATGGTCACTGCAAAGTAGCCCAGCAGCGTACCCAGAATTTCCACCAAACCGGTTGCCGCGGCAACCAAAAAGGTACGTTTCGGCGAAATTCCTGCTGCCAGCATAGGGCCGATGATCACCATACCCTCGGGGATATTCTGCAGGGCGATGCCACCTGCCACGGTCAGCGCCTCCGTAGTATTGCCGGAGCCAAAGCCTACACCGGCGGCAATGCCCTCCGGCAGGTTGTGAATGGCAATGGCGGTAACGAACAGCAGCACTTTGTTCAGTTTCTGGGTATCCTTGGGATGCTGTTCCTGCTCTGTGCCCCCCAGCTGGTGCAGGTGAGGTACCAGACGATCAAACAGGTTTACACACAGCGCGCCGGCAAATACGCCAGGTACGGTATACAACAGGCCAAACCGACCACCGTACTCCACAGAGGGCAGAATCAGACCGATCACCGCTGCGGCTAACATTACGCCGGCGGCAAAGGACAGCACAATATCACTGAACTTGTGGGAGATGTTTTTGAACAGAAAACCCAGCACCGTGCCAAAGACAGTAGCCCCGCCCACACCCAGCGCGGTCAACAAAACCAGTTCCATATAGTTCCTCCTTGTAGACTTTTCTTTATTGTACGCATAAAAAGGGGAAAATGTCAAGAAAATTTTGAGAATAAGAACCATTCTTATTGACAAACTGGAAAATTTATGGTATGATAAATCACGAAAGATGAGAACCCAGAGGTTCTGTAGAAATCAAGGAGGATTTTTCTATGCTGAGAAAAGTGACGGATACCATTTATTATGTAGGCGCCAACGACCACGAGGTGGACCTGTTTGAGGGACAGTATGTAGTTCCCAATGGTATGGCATACAATTCCTATGTGATTTTGGATGAAAAGGTGGCGGTGATGGACACCATTGATGCCAGCAAGACCGCCGAATGGCTGAAGAATATTGAAAAGGCACTGGCAGGTCGGCAGCCGGACTATCTGGTGGTACAGCATATGGAGCCGGACCACGCCGCTTCTGTTGAGGCTTTTGTGAATACATATCCCGCGGTCACCGTGGTGGCCAATGTAAAGACCTTTGCTATGATCGGTCAATTCTTCCCCAACTTGACGATACGGAATATCCTGCAGGTGGAGAATTTCGGCACGCTGTCTCTGGGTAAGCACACCTTGACCTTTGCTTTTGCGCCGATGGTCCACTGGCCTGAGGTTATGATGACTTACGATTCCTATGATAAGGTTTTGTTCTCTGCTGACGGCTTTGGCAAGTTTGGCGCGTTGGATGTGGACGAGCCTTGGGATGACGAGGCACGCCGGTATTTCATCGGCATCGTGGGCAAGTATGGCAAGCAGGTGCAGAATATTTTGAAGGTGGCGGCCACCTTGGATATTCAGATCATCTGCCCCCTCCACGGACCGGTCTTGACCGAAAATTTGGGTCACTATATCCGCCTGTACGATCTGTGGTCCAGCTACACCCCGGAGGAAGAGGGCATCGTGATCGCCTACACCTCCATTTACGGTCACACCAAGGAAGCTGTTCTGCTGCTGGAGCGGGAGCTGAAGAAACGGGAAGTCCCCAATGTGGTGGTTTACGATCTGGCCCGCTGCGATATGGCTGCTGCGGTTTCCGACGCCTTCCGTTACGACAAGCTGGTGCTGGCTACCACTACCTACAACTCTGACGTGTTCCCCTTTATGCGGACTTATCTGGACAAGCTCACGGAGCGCGCATTCCAGAACCGCACCATTGCTATGATCGAAAACGGCTCCTGGGCGCCTACCGCGATCCGGGTGATAAAGGAGAAACTGGCAAAGTCCAAGAAGATCACCTACGCTGAAAACAACGTGACCATTCTCTCTGCGCTGAACGAGGAGACCGTCAAAAAGATCGGCCATCTGGCTGATGAGCTGGCTGCTTCCTATGCCACTGTGCAGGTGCAGGATGACTTTATTGATCCCACCGCCCTGTTTAACATCGGCTACGGACTGTATGTGGTCACCTCCAACGACGGCAGTAAGGATAACGGCCTGATCGTCAACACCGTGACCCAGGTCACCAACACTCCCAACCGGGTGGCCGTTACGATCAACAAGCTCAACTATTCCTGTGATGTGATCGCAAAGACCGGTAAACTGAATATTTCTACCCTGTCCCAGGAAGCACCCTTTGCAATTTTTGAGCGTTTTGGCTTCCACTCCGGCCGGGATGTGGATAAATTTGCCGGCTTTGAATATGTGCAGCGCTCCTCCAATGATCTGCTGTTCCTGGATAAGTATGCCAATGCCTACATATCCTGCAAGGTGATCAATCAGGTGGATCTGGACACCCACGTAATGTTCATCTGCGATGTGACCCAGTGCGTGAATCTGAATAAGGTGGAGACGATGTCTTACACCTACTACCTGCAGAACGTAAAACCCAAGCCCGAAGCAGACAAGAAGGGTTATGTGTGCAAGATCTGTGGCTGGGTCTATGAGGGTGAGGAACTGCCTGAGGATATCGTCTGCCCCCTGTGCAAACACGGCGCCGCAGATTTTGAACCCCTTTCTTAATACAAAACCCGCCCCGGTGAAAACCGGGGCGGTTCTTGTTTTGTTAATGGGCGCTGGAGAGGGGACGCAGGACACTGTAGGTATTAAACCGGGTGTCATAAAGTTCGGTTATAAACACCAGATTGATGAGGGGATCCGGTACACCGCTGTCCTGTGCTATGGTGGCGGCGTCTGCCGGGTCTACATCACTCAGGTACATCCGGACACGGCCCTCGGGCATCGTAAAGTCCGCGGACTTCACAAAGGACAGGGCAAACCGGTCGGTGGTGCAGGCTTTGACCAAGGTTTCAGCGGCTTTGGTAAGGTGTTCGGCTTTGCTGCCATCCACCATAATGCTGTCTGAGTTGGGATAGCAGAAATCGTAGAACACGACCTCATTGAAGCCCAGATTCTTTAGCTCTGTGACGATCTGGTTCAGATAAGTCAGCGTGCCGCCTTTGGCAGGATTTAGCCAATAGCAGCGTTGGTCATCCTGATACAGGTACAGTCCGGAGGAATGGTGGACACCGTTGGGAACGTGGTTGAGTCCGTAGTGGTAATCCCGCAGAGCAGGCAGCCGGGCGATGGTGTAGAGGTTGCTGTTGTTCATATAGGTGATCAGATCATCTATGGCAGCAACGTCCAGACCGGAGGCGTAATTGCTGCTGACGGTGGAGGAATAGTAGAAAGCGCCTTGAATGTCTTTCACATCCATCATCACCGCAGTACCGGGCTCCAATACCCGCAGCTGGGAGATGATCTGGGTAGGATCATTCAACTGTTCCGGTTCAATATAGTAGCCGGTCAGTTGCGCAAGTTCGGTGCTCAGATTCGACTCCTCATCGCCCTCGTTAAAATGGATGGGGACGGTTTCCTGTTCCGGTTTGGATGCCACCTGTCCTTCGGAGATAGGCGGCAGATCAAAATCCAGAATGGCATTGCCGTCGGCGGTGTAGATGATGAACCGCTGCAGCCACAGCATCCAGCAGGTCCAAGCGACCAGCGCCAACAAAAGCAGCACCAGAAGGAGAATCAAGATCCGCTTCATCAGCCGCTGAGTACGATAGGGAATGGTCATAGTACGCTCCTTTTTGCGCTGACACAGCGCCAGTCTTCCTTTGCCCGGGTGGCGGTCACAGTTAGACCCGCCCTCTCCAGAGCAGCGGTCACATCTCCCAGGCGGCTGTCCAGAATGCCGGAGCAGATCAGCGTGCTGTCTTCATCCAGAAAACGGGGCAGCACCGGGGCAAGCCCGATGATCACATCGGCTACGATGTTTACCAGCACCACATCATAGCGGTTATGGGAAAGCCGCTGCATCAAGGTTTTATCTGCGGTCACATTGCCGGTGTAGGCGGTAAATTTTGGGGCAACAAAGCCGTTGTAAGCAGCATTCTCCCGGGCGATGTCCTCTGCCTTCGGGTCAATATCCACGCCGATGGCAGAGCTTGCTCCCAGCCGCAGGGCGGCGATGGATAAAATACCGCTGCCGCTGCCCAGATCCAGACAGCTTGTCCCCGGAGCAATGATCTGCTCCATCGCCTCTATTACCATCTGGGTGGAGGGATGGGCACCGGTTCCAAAGGTGAGACCCGGATCCAAAATCACAGGCAGGCGGCCGTCGGTTTCGGTATCTGCCAGCCAGTAGGGCAGTACTACCAACTTTTGTCCAACCGGCTGAGGGGGGTAGTTATCCTTCCAGCTTTCCTCCCAGTTCGTCTGGGCGAGGGTGGTGATCCGGGTGGGAAGTTCTCCAAGACCCTGCTGCCGCAGCTCTGCCAGCAAGGTTTCCAGCCGGGACATACCCTCGGTGTCTGTGTCCTCTAAGTACAGCTTAATGCAGGACAGGCCGGTGAGCTTTTCCTGTAGCTGCTGGTCAATATAGTCCCAATATGCCCGGTTTTCCTCCAGAAACTGCTCAAAGGTATTCTGGTCTTCCAACACCAGATCCGCGAAGCCGCCGGCGGTGAGAGCTGTGGCTACGGGATCAATGCTGTCGGGCGCGGTAGTAACCGTAATTTCCAACCAGTTCATAACATTCTCCTTGGTGATCTTTGCTGTTATTTTATCGTAAAATACATAAAATAACAACTGTAAAACCATAAAAATTTTCTCCGGTACTTTCCATTTTCCCCAAGGTGGTATATAATAGTGAGTACTTTAGATGTTTATTCGGGAGGCGCCATGATCCAGACCATTTCCATACTGCCCGGGGTGACACTTCGTTGCTTCCGGGACGACCGATTCAAACAGAACAGCCTGAGTTTGCAGTTTGTGCGGCCTATGCAAAAGGACGAAGTGGCGATGAATGCTCTGCTGCCTGCGGTGCTGCTGCGGGGATGTCAGTCTGCGCCGGATCTGCGCGCCATCACGTTGCGGTTGGACGATCTGTATGGTGGGGCAGTGGGAGCGCAGGTGCGTCGGGTGGGTGACTACCAGACCACCGGATTGTCCTGCAGCTTTATGAAGGATCAGTTTGCCCTGTCGGAGGATCAGATCTTTGCCCCGATGCTGGCCTTTTTGCAGGAGCTGATGTTTCATCCCCTGTTGGTGGATGGGGCGTTCAGCAAGGAGTATGTGGAGAGCGAAAAACGGAATCTCATTTCCGCCATTGCCGCCCAGCGCAACGATAAGCGAGCTTATGCCGGCGCCCAGATGATCCGGAGAATGTGCAAAAACGACTCCTTCGGCATTCCCCGTTTGGGCGAAATTGAGGATGTGGAGGCGATCACCGCCGAGGGCCTGTATGCCCACTACCAAAAAGTGCTGCGGGAAAGTCCTGTGCATATTTTCTATGTAGGACAGCGGCAGCCGGAGGAGATCGCCCAGCTGCTGAAACCTGCCTTTGCTTCTTTGGACAGGAATCCTATCCTACTACCGGAGCAGACCGGCTACCATATCAGTGACCCTTCCGATGAAGAGGAAGTGATGGATGTGGCCCAGGGCAAGCTGAGTATGGGTCTGTACACACCGATTACTTTGCGGGATGCTGCCTTTGTGCCGATGCAGATCTTTAATACACTGTTTGGCGGCGGTATGACCTGCAAGCTATTTATGACCATACGGGAGCAGATGTCCTTGTGCTATGATATCAGCTCTTCCTATCACGGCAGCAAGGGCATCGTCACAGTGGCTGCCGGTATCGACCACGATAAAGCTGCACTTGTGCGGCAGGAGATCATACGCCAGTTGCAGGCCTGTCAGCAAGGGGACTTTACAGAAGAAGAACTGCGCTCTGCCAAGGAGGCGCTGTTATCTCAGCTGCGGAGTACCCACGATTCTCCCGGTGCCATTGAAGGTTACTATGCCACCGCGGCACTCAGCGGATTGCCCTTGAGTCCGGAGGATTATATGGAGCGGGTGGAGAAGACTACGGCACAGCAGGTGGCGGATGCCGCCAAAACGCTGCAGCTGCACACGGTGTATTTTGTAAGGGGGGAAGGCTGATGGAGAAGATCTTCTACCCAGAGGTAGGGGAGACCCTGTGGCGGGAAAAGCTTCCCTGCGGTCTGGAGGTACAGGTGCTGCCCCGGCCGGGTTTTACCAAGAAACTGTGCTATTTTGTCACTGACTACGGTGCCATCCATCGTGAATTTACTATGGACGGCGTTTCCTACAATGCCCCCGCCGGTGTGGCTCACTATCTGGAGCATAAGCTCTTTGATATGCCGGGACGGGACATAACTGGGGAATTTGCGGCGCTGGGAGCGATTCCCAATGCCTTCACCAGTTACGATATGACTGCTTATTATTTCTCCTGTACGGAGAATTTTACTCAGAATCTGCGGCTGCTGCTGGAGTTTGTCACCACCCCCTATTTTACGCCGGAGAGTGTTGCCAAGGAGCAGGGGATCATCGATCAAGAGATCGGTATGAACGAGGACAACCCGGACAACCGGCTCTTTGAGCTGCTGGTGCAGACGATGTACCGGGAGCATCCCATCCGCACCCCTATTTTGGGAACAAGACAGAGTATTGCCCAAATCACCCCGGAGGTGCTGAGCGCTTGTCACCGGGCCTTCTATCGGCCGGAGAATATGATTTTGTGCGTGGTGGGCGATGTGGAGCCTGAGGAAGTGGCGGCCATTGCCCAGCAGATGCTGTCCGATGCCCCCCATCCGGAGGTGACCTACCTCCGCAGCTGGCAGGAACCTGTGCAGACGGAGCAAAAGCTGGTATCGGAACGGATGGAAGTGTCTATGCCGATGTTTCAGCTGGCCTTCAAGAGCGAGCCTGTGGGACGGGGAGAAGATGCCGTCCGCCGGGAACTGGTGGCAGATCTGGCAGCGGAGGCGCTGTTTGGAGAGTCCTCCCAGCTGTATTTGCAGATGTATGATGATGGACTGATTGACGCCTCTTTCGGCGGTGGATTTGAGACCATTGAGGGGATGGCGATGCTGATTGCCTCCGGAGACAGCCGCCGACCGGAAGCGGTACGGGATGCGGTTTTGCGGGAGGCTGCCCGAATCGCTGAGGAAGGGATTGAAGAATCCGACTTTTTGCGTATGAAACGTAGCGCACTGGGTAGACGGATCCGGGGACTGGACAGCTTTGAGTCCACCTGCTTCCGGATCTGTGCTTACTATTTTGCCAAGTACGACTACTTCCGTCTGCCGGCGCTGTATCGGCAGATCGGACGGGAGGATATACGACAGTTTTTACAGCAGACCGTCACCCAGGACTCCCTGTGTCTGGCGGTCATTTATCCCAACGAGGAGGAAACGATATGAACAAATCTGCCATTACTTTCCCCGGTCTGGGACTGACCCTGGATCCCGGCTACAAGCTGCAGATCGGTTCTCTCAGCATCCATTACTACGGTATGATCATTGCTATGGGACTGCTGCTGGCGGTGATTTACGGCCTGCGCCGCAGACGGCAGTTTGGCATTGGCGAAAACGACCTGTTGGACGGTGTGCTGTGGATCGTGCCGGTGGCGGTGATTTGCGCCAGAGCCTACTACTGCATTTTTGCGTGGGAGGAGTACGCCGCTAACCCCATTGAGGTGTTCTACATCTGGAACGGTGGTTTGGCCATTTACGGCGGCGTGATCGGCGCGGCGGTGGGCGTGATCGTATTTTGCAGGGTCAAAAAGATATCCTTGTTTTCAACGCTGGATATTATGTCACTGGGATTTCTCATCGGACAGAGTATCGGCCGCTGGGGCAACTTCTTTAACCGTGAGGCCTTCGGCTGCTACAGTGATGGCTTATTGGCTATGCGGGTGGGAGAAGGGTATCTGAAGATACCCGCCGATGCGTCCGAAGCATTTTTGGCACAGGTGGCAATGCTGAAGCAGAAAGCCATCGAGGGTGGCTATGAGGGATTCATTCAGGTGCATCCCACATTCTTGTATGAATCGGTGTGGAATGGAGTCGGCTTTGTAATTCTGCACTTTTTGTCCAAACGCAGACAGTACGACGGCCAGATCGCGTTGGGATATGTGGCTTGGTACGGTCTGGGCAGGGCCTTCATCGAGGGTCTGCGTATGGACAGCTTAGGCACCGGAGATTTTCGGATCAGTCAGGTGCTGGCTGCTATCAGCTGCGTGCTGGCGGTGTCGGTGCTGGTTTGGCAGGCCTTCCGTCCTCACGACCGGGCAAAGCTCTTTGCCAACCGGGTGGCGGAACAGGAAGCTGCGGGACTGGCAACTTCTCAGGAAGAGACGGAAAGACAGTAAGAATCACCGGGCGCCGAAACATCCGCGCCCGGTATTTTTCTGTCTGAGAAAAAATATCACAGGGAAAATGGTAATTTGTTGATCCAGCCATTGAAATCCCGCTGGCAATCTATTACAATAGCCTTATCTATGGAAAGATCGGTATCCTAAGCAGATAAGCAGAAAGGAAGAGCTATATGAACAAAAAAGGTATCGCTGTTGCCGGCAATATGATCGTGGATATTCTCTATCCCATTCACGGAATCCCTAAGCCCGGTGAGCTGACCACCATCACCGAAGGTGTGAGTAAATCCATCGGCGGCTGCCTGTGTAACGACATCGTGGATCTGGCTAAGCTGGATCCCCAGATGAAACTGGTGGCGCTGGGCCGCACCGGTGACGATGAGTCCGGCGCGTTTCTGATGGAGCAGCTGCGGCAGCATAAGAATATCGATATGCAGTATGTAAAGGTCACCGGCACCACCTCTTTCACATTGGTGATGGCCGACGACATCACCAAGCAGAGAACTTTCTACCATTGCCGGGGCGGCAATGCCGGTTTCTGCGAGGAAGATATTCCCTGGGATGAGCTGGATGTGGATATGCTTCACATCGGTTACATTCTGCTGCTGGACACCCTGGACGAGGATGACCAGCAGTATGGTACCAAGATGGCAAAGCTGCTGGCTCGGGCACAGGCCAAGGGCATCAAGACCTCCATCGATGTGGTTTCTGAAGCCAGTGACCGGTTCCGCAAGAAGGTCTGTCCTGCTCTGCGCTACACCGACTACTGTGTGATCAACGAGGTGGAAGCCAGCGCATCCACCGGCGTGCCGCTGCGTACCGAGGATGGCGAACTGATCAAGGAAAATATGCCAGCTGCTCTGAAGAAAATGAAAGAGTTGGGCGTTTCCACCTGGGCGGTGATCCACTGTCCTGAGGTGGGCTACGGTCTGGACGAGAATGACAATCTGGTGGAAGTTCCCAGCCTGAAGCTGCCCGAGGGTTGGATCGCCGGCACTGTGGGCGCAGGCGATGCTTTCTGCTCCGGTGTGCTGTACGGCGCGTGGAAGGGTATGGATCTGAAGTCCGCCATTGAGTTGGGTACTGCCTCTGCGGTGTGCTCTTTGTCCTGCCCCAGTGCTACCGACGGTATGCGCTCTGTGGAAGAAGCAATGAAAATTTATAACGATCTGAGATAAAGAAAGAAGGATGTTACTTATGAATGCTGTTATGTATGGCGGCGGCAATATCGGCCGCGGATTTATCGGCGCGCTGTTGAGCCAATCCGGATACCGGGTCACCTTTATCGATGTGGCAGATCCTGTGGTGAAGCACCTGCAGGAAAAGGGCTGCTACCCTGTGCGCTATGTGTCCAGCACCGGTCACGAGGATGTGCTGGTGGAAAATGTCACCGCAGTCAACGGTAACGATATGCAGGCCGCTTCCGATGTGATCGCAAACTGCGACATTATGGCCACCGCGGTGGGTGCCCGGATATTGAAGTTTATCGTGCCCAACATCGTAGCCGGTCTGCGGAAGCGTTGGGCTATGGGCGACCGCCCCCTGAATATCATCGTCTGCGAGAACCTGATGGATGCCAATCTGGTGGTTGAGGGTATGATCAAGGAGCAGCTGACGCAGGAGGAGAAAGTCAAGTTTGACGCCACCGTGGGTCTGGTAGAAGCATCTATCGGCCGGATGGTGCCGGTGCAGACCGAGGAGATGAAAGACGGCGAGCCTATGCGGGTCTGCGTGGAGCGCTACGGCTTCCTGCCCACCGACAAGGCTGCCTTCAAGGGCGGCGTTCCGGAGATCAAGAATATGGTTCCCTTCGAGCCTTTCGATTTCTATCTGAAGAGAAAGCTGTACATCCATAATATGGGTCACGCCACCTGTGCTTACCTGGGCGATCTGCTGGGTCTGGAGTACATCTATCAGTCTATCGATGTGGCGGATGTGCGGATTTTGGTGCAGAACGCGATGCTGGAGAGCGCTATGGCGTTGTCCGGTAAGTACGACGTGGAGCTGGGCAGCATTGTGATGCACATTACAGACCTTCTGAACCGGTTTACCAATGCGGCGCTGAAGGATACCTGCGCCCGCGTGGGCGGTGACCCCGGCAGAAAGCTCAGCCCCGATGACCGGCTGATCGGTTCTTCCTCTCTGGCACTGACACAGGGCACTACCCCGGCATATATTGCCGTGGGTGCTGCAGCCGGCCTGTACCGCTATATCAAGGAAGCCGAGGGTATGGAGCAGGGTATGGAATCTGCCCGCCAGGTGCTGACAGAGGTATCCAAGCTGGATACCGACGGCCAACTGGCGCAGCTGATTCTGGCTATGTACAGCCTGATTCTCTCCGGTGCGACCGTTACCGATCTGCGCCGTGCAGCGGATGCAGCCAAGGCCAAGAGCTTGACGGCCATTATCTAAAAACGAAAACAAAGAACGCCGCGTTGCGGCGTTCTTTTTCTTGCATCTTTGGGGGAAAACGGGTATGATAAATAAAAAAGGAGTGCCGCTATGTTTGAGGGCTTTACACCGGAAACTATCGACTTTCTTTGGGGTATCCGGATGAACAATAACCGGGATTGGTTTACACAGCACAAGAAGGATTATGTAAACCGCTTATACGAGCCGATGAAGGCGTTGGGAAAAGACTTGTTTCAGCCGTTTTTGGAAAAATCCGGCAGCATCTTAAAGGTCAGCCGGATCTACCGGGATGCCAGACTGCACCACCCCTTGCCCTACAAAGAGAGCCTGTGGATCTGTATCCGGCAGGATGTAGCCTGGTGGGCGGAGAACCCCTGTCTGTACTTTGAGATCTGCCCGGAGGGGGTCAGCTACGGCCTGATTTGGTGGAAGCCCAAGGCGTCTGCTTTGGAGGACCTCCGGCGGGATATGGCGGCCCGCCCGACGGAATTTTTGAAACTGATGACCGACACGGAAAAGGCCACCGGCGTGCCGGTGACCGCGGAGTTGTATAAGCGTCCCAAGGCAGCGCCCATAGAGGAGCTTGCCCCCTATTTTGCCTGGAAGGGCAATATTGCCTGCGTAGTGGAAGAGTCGGTGACCAAAGATTTGTTTGGGCCTGAGCTGGGTGTCCGCGCCGGGGAATTTCTCAAAAAGCTGATCCCTCTGTATGACTACCTGACCCGGTTCGGCGGCTAAAAAAGCGAGTGCTTGCGCACTCGCTTTTTTAGCAGAAGAAACAGCCTCCCCGGCAGCAGAACAACTGCAGGAAATAGCACAAACATAATGACGCGCAGGAAGAGCCGCCGGCGGAAAAGCCCCGGAAATTGCCCGCCTGTCGGCGATAGGTGGCGCCGCCGTCTTGAATGCGTTGCAGGGCATCCAGATAGATGGGATTGTCGGGCTCCATTGAAACAGCCCTGCGAATATGCTCCAGGGCGGTGACCTGATTACCCAGACCGTCATTGGCAAGCGCCGATAGGTAGTACCACCGGGCATCCCGATTGGCGCTGGCAGAGAGGGCGTTCAGCGCCTCCCGATAGCGGCCGAACCGAATATACTGCTGGGCGGCCTGCTGATAGGAGTCCTCTTGGGATTGTCCGCCGCCGTAGCCTTGCCGGTAGCTACCAAAGGGGTCATAGCTTCCGTAGGGGTTGTAACCCTGTCCACCGGTGTGCTGCTGGGCTTTCTCCGGGTTCTTGATCTGCTCATAGGCAGCATTTACCTGCTGCATCTTTTTAGCGGCCACCGGATCGCCGGGGTTCACATCCGGATGGTATTTCTTGGCCAGCCGCCGGTATGCCTTTTTGATCTGCTCATCATCGGCATCGGGGCTGACGCCCAGAACCTTATAAGGGTCGTCAATCATCCTGCTCCTCCTGGGCAGAGGGGTTGCCCCTCTGCCGTTTCCGATACTCAATCCAGACTCCGCTGTAGAGTATATTGTCTAAAATTTTCTTGTCCTGTACCAGGGGCAGTCGCTCATAGCGATCGGTGCAGCGACCCATCGCCAGCACCAGATATTGCTCCCATCTTGCCCGGTCCTCGCCGGTACCCATAGCTAAGAAGGGGTTATACTGCTTTTTGCGCTGATCCCGACGGTAGTCCACCGCCGCGTCTGCCAGATAGATGAATCTGCCCAGAGCCTGTCCCATTTGCCGCAGGGTATCGGCCCACAGATCCTCCCGGTAGACAAATAATTCCCCCAAGAGCTCCCCGAAGCAGCCGGCAGGCTCGTCGGGATTTTGACAGCCTTCCTGCTCCAGCTGGTTCAGCCGGGCAAGGCAGCTGGCAATGGCGCTGCACTGCCGGGGGTAGCGGACTTGGATCTGTTCCAGATCCTGTCCGAAAATGCCGGTCATCACCTTTGCCCGCAGACCACCCTCGTCACGATAGTCATCCAGGGCATTGTAGTAGCCCAGTGCCACATTCATACAGGCGCCGTAGCAGATGTATTCATTGTCTGTCCAAGTGCGGGGGCGGAGGGGGTGCAGGCCGCAGGCGGGTTTGCCGGTCTGCTCCTCCGGTTCATACAGGCTCATCAGCAGCAGGCTCAAAAAGGCCATATCGTAGCTCAGCCCCAGTCGAGCAGCGGAGCTGCACTGCAGCCGGATCTGCCGACAGATGCCGCAGTACACCTGATGATACCGGTCCTTCTGTGGCCGGTTCAGTTCCTGCAAATTGGCCATTACATATCCAAACACACCCTCACCTCCTGCGCATATAGTCTATCATAGGCTTGTGAATAAGCTGTAAAAATTTGTAAAACTATTTGTACTTCTTCCGTGCAGCCAGAAAACTGTTGAGGGCGCCACCGTAAAACACGATGGAAATACAGCAGTACAGCCACAGCATACTCAGCGCCACGGCGTACACAGAGCCGTAGATATTGGCATAGCCGGAGAAATTCTCCACATAGATGGAAAATAGATCTGAAAAAACCAGCCAGCCGGCGGATGCCAGCACTGCCCCGGGAAGACTCCCCAAAAAGCTGTTATGCCGACCGCTGGGCAGAGCCATAAACATCGCAGTGAACAGGGCGGTCTGCAGAAAAAGCATCAGCAAAAAGCGCATATCTACCACGTCCCAGAAAAACTGCAGCAAAGAGCTGTTCTGCAGGGGCAGCAGCTGCAGCAGGGTAGTACCGAAAACGTTCAGAACCAGCGTCACTACCAGCATCACAAGGAATAAAACGGTATAGAGGATGCTGATTCCCCGGGTAACCAGATAGCTGCGATGCTCCTCCACCTGATAAATAGAGTTGAGGCCTTTTCGCAGACTGTGCAACCCTCGGCTGGCAGACCACAGGCCGGTGAAGGCGGAGACACCGATCACCAGACCGGAGGTGTTCTGGTAGGTGCTGAAGATCAGCCGTTTGGCGGCAGGCAGCAGCGCATTCGGCACAAAACCGGAGATCATATCAGTGAGAGTCTGCACCTGGATGCCGGTATACCGCAGTAGTGCCAGCAGCAGAACCAGCAGGGGAAATACCGATAACACCAAAAAATAGCAGGTACCTGCGGCGTGGGTGGGGATATTTTGACCGGTGGAAAACCGGATCACATCCAATAGCGTTTGCACAAGGGAACTGCGGGACGGTTGCTTCATAACACATAATCCTTTCCCGGAGGAATGTGGGCAAAAACCCGCTGCTGTCAGCAACGGGTTTTTATATATATTATTCCGCGGAGATCAAATAATAATAAACAGGTTGTCCGCCGCGAAGCAGATTTACATCCGCGCTGGGACAGATATCGGCAAACAGGTCAGCAGCTTTCTGGGCGTGCTTTTCCTGAATGTCTGCGCCGTAGTAGATGGTGATGTATTCCTTACCGGAATTACGCACCTTTTCGGCCAGTGCCTTCAGCAGGACCTTAATATCCCGGCTGGTGCCGAACAGACCCTTACCGTCAATGGCCAGATAGTCACCCTCGTGAATGTCGTGGCCGTCGAAATCGGAGTTTCGGGCGGCGTAGGTGATCTGCATCGTCTCCACTGTGTCAAGAGCCTCGGCCATAGCTTCGATGTTCTCTTCCACAGTGCCCTCGGGGTTGAAGTTCAGCATCGCGGTAACGCCCTGGGGAACGGTCTTGGAGCTGATGACCACCACATTCTTGGGGGTCAATGCATTCACCTGCTGAGCAGCCATAATGATGTTCTTATTGTTGGGAAGCACAAAGATGGTCTCGGCAGGCACTTTGTTCACAGCCTCCAGAATATCCTGGGTGCTTGGATTCATCGTCTGGCCGCCGGAGATGATGCCGTCCACCCCCAGATTCATAAATACATCCGCAAGACCGTCACCGGCACAGACGGATACCACACCCAGAGGCTTTTCCGGCTGGGCGATCTTAGGAGCTTTTTCCGCCTCACTCATCACCTTTTCGGTGTGCTGCAGACGCATATTCTCGATCTTTACTGTGACAAAAGAGCCATAGTCAATGGCTTCGTGCATCGCCTTGCCGGGATCGTTGGTGTGGACGTGAACCTTGATGATCTCGTCATCATCCACCAGCACCAGGCTGTCGCCCAGGCCGGACAGAAACTGGCGCAGTTTTTCCGGGTCCTTATCATTCTCCCGGGAGATGATGAACTCGGTGCAGTAGGTGAAGGTGATATCCTCGGTGTCGAAGTCGGAGAAGTCAGCCTGATCGGAGGTCTCCTGCACGCCACCCTCGGGAGCAACGACGTCCTCACCCCGAAGAGCGCAAAGCATTGCCTCCAGTGCCACCAGCCAGCCCTTGCCGCCGGCATCCACCACGCCGGCCTTCTTCAGCACCGGGTTCTGGTTGACGGTGTTGGCAAGCGCCACCTTGGCTTCTTCGATGGCGGCTTCGTGGACAAATTCAAAATAATTATTTTCCTCAGCGGCGTCCAGTGCCTTGGCGGCAGCCAGGCGAGCCACAGTCAGAATTGTGCCCTCAGCGGGCTTCATCACTGCCTTATAGGCAGCATCCACGCCTTCCTGCAGGGCATTGGCCCACAGGACACCGTCACAAACCGCTGCGCCCTTCAGCTTCCGGGAGATACCCCGCAACAGCAGGGACAGAATCACACCGGAGTTGCCTCTTGCGCCCCGAAGCATCGCCTTGGCAGCAATGTCGGCAGCCTTCTCCAAAGAGGGGTCTTCCGCTTTCCGCAGGTCAGAAGCGGCGGCGTTGATGGTCATAGACATATTGGTGCCGGTATCGCCGTCCGGCACGGGGAATACATTCAGCTCGTTGAGCTTTTGTTTGTTAATTTCTATTGAGGCTGCCGCGCTGATCATCAATCGGCGGAAATCGGCCCCGTTAATCGTCTGACGCAATTGTCGTTACCTCCGGTTATCCGATAGTGATGGCATCCACAAACACATTGACGGCGCGAACCTCTGTGCCGGTGCATTTGTTTACCATATAGCGTACTTCGTCGATGATGGCGTTGCCCACGGCGGTCAGATTGACTCCGTTGCCTACCATAATGTGCAGATCAATGGAGATGGTGCCGTCCTCGTGGAACTCCACCCGGACGCCCTTACCCATAGACTCTTTCCGCAGCAGGTGGTAGACACCGTCGGAGACAGAGCGGGCAACCATACCCTTGACACTCAGGCAGTTAATGGCGGCAGTGCCGGCAATATCGGTGTATACACTGGTGCTGACGTTAACAGAACCATTTTCGTTGTTGTGACGAACCATAATCAGTACCTCCTAATTCAAGTTCTGGATGGGGCGGTCGGTCAGACCATACTGTCCTCCCAGCAGGCGGGAGCGGTCAGACCCATCATCTTCACAATGGTGGGTGCTACATTGGCAAGGCCATAGGCGCCGTCCTTCACAGCCCAGTTGGTGTCCCTGTCATAAATGATAAAGGGAACGGGGTTCAAAGAGTGGGCAGTTCGGACAGAGGTCTTGCCCTTCTTGGTTTCGGTCATCTGATCGGCGTTGCCGTGGTCGGCGGTGACCAGAACAGTATAGCCGTACTGATCGGCGGCTTCCACGATGGCGGCAAGACCATTATCCACGCACTCCATAGCGTAGACAACTGCGTCCATAACGCCGGTGTGGCCTACCATATCGCCGTTGGGGAAGTTGCAGCGGATGAACTGGAACTTTTTGCAAGCCATCGCTTCTACCACCTTCTCGGTGATCTCCTTGGACTTCATAGCAGGTGCCTGCTCGAAGGGGATCACATCGGAGGGGATCTCCTCATAGACCTCCAGCTCTTCACAGACCTTGCCGGAACGGTTGCCGTTCCAGAAATAAGTCACGTGGCCGTACTTCTGAGTCTCGGATACGGCATATTCGTGAATACCGGCGTTGCACAGCACCTCGGTGAGGGTGTTCTGGATCACAGGGGGCTGTACCAGATAATGTTCGGGGATGTTCAGGTCGCCGTCATACTGGAGCATACCGGCAAATTTGACACCGGTGTAGTCGCCCCGGTCAAACTTGTCAAAATCTTTCCGGTCAAAGGCCAAACTGATCTCCTGTGCCCGGTCGCCACGGAAGTTGAACAGAACTACGGAGTCGCCGTTTGCGATCTTGGCTACAGGCTCACCGTTTCTTGCCACCACAAAGGCGGGCAGATCCTGGTCAATGACGCCGGTCTCGGCACGATAGGTCTCGATGGCTTCCGTGGCGGAAGCGAACTGACGGCCAATGCCCTGCACGTGGGTTCTCCAGCCGTTTTCCACCATAGCCCAGTTGGCTTCGTACCGGTCCATCGTCACTTGCATACGGCCGCCGCCGGAGGCGATGGCGTAGTCGCAGCCTTCGGTATTCAGCGTCTGCAAGGTAGTCTCCAGCATTTCCACATACTCCAGTGCGGAGGTGGCGGGCACATCACGGCCATCCAGCAGAATGTGGCAGTAAGCCTTCTTTACACCGGCGGTGTGGGCAGCCTTCAGAAGGGCGATCAAGTGATGAATATTGGAATGGACATTGCCGTCGGACAAAAGGCCAATAAAGTGCATTGCGTGGCCGACCTTGGCGTTCTCCACCAGATCGACCCAAGTAGCGGATGCAAACAGCGTGCCATTTTCAATGGACTCGCCCACCAACTTTGCGCCCTGGGAATAAACCTGGCCACAGCCAAGGGCGTTGTGACCAACCTCGGAGTTGCCCATATCTTCGTCGGAGGGCAGACCGACGGCAGTGCCGTGGGCTTTCAGGTAGGTGTGGGGGCAGGTAGCAAGCAAACGATCCAGCGTGGGAGTCTTGGCAACCACAACAGCGTCACCGCTGCCGCCATCGCCCTTGCCTACGCCGTCCATAATAACCAAAACAATCGGCTTTTCCATATAGTATATCCTCCAAAACGGGTTATGTACAAATTTCTGCATTTTATCAGTCGTATTATTTTACATCATTTTTGTCCAAGTTACAACCTATTTTTGAAAATTCACCAATTCCGCCGAAAAAAACCGTTTAACAATAGGGAGTTTGTGGCAAAAATCTGAGGATTGTTAATGAGATTTTAAGGGAAGATTTAGAAAAACACATAGCAGAGCTCTCTTGACTGAGGGGAGAAATTGTGGTAGTATAACGGCGTTGCAGGCACATCTTAATAAAATAAACGCCGTTGTGGTGGAATAGGTAGACACAAGGGACTTAAAATCCCTCGGAGTAAAATCCGTACCGGTTCGATTCCGGTCAGCGGCACCAAAAACCGGGATGCCCCCTCTGGGGCATCCCGGTATTTATTTGTCCTGCAGGAATCGAACCGGAGGTGAGATTCCGGGGAGCGAGGGGAGCGCCGCCGGAGACGGGAGGAGCGATCCGAGCGAGTGGCAGCGGTCGGTGTGTAACGCAGCCGCGCCATCGGCAAGGCACACACCGGGCACCGCAACAGGACAGCGGCACCAAAGCCCCAAAGGCAACAGCCTTTGGGGCTTTACTTATTACCTTTTCACTCTTCGCTTTTCACTAAAAAACCGTTAGGGTTTTGAAATAATAAGCAATAGTGAATAGTGAAGAGGTTGTGGTATCCGCTTCGCGAATGAATTTATGATTTGCTTTGATTTTGCATATTCACGATTGCATCTGCCAATACTCTTTGCACCCGTGACCAAAACCGTTCCGTGACGATTACACGCTTATACTGGCCGCATTCTTCGCACAAATCTTTATCCCAGGATAAAGCGTATCTCCATTTGGAATCGTGGGTTTCGTTGATCTTATTCCAGCAATTCAAGCAAAATTCTGCCATACCGGTTCCCTCCTCGTAAATATAGTATACTTAGAGTAAGTATACTTTGCTAAGTATAACACATAATCATCTTAAAATATACTCAAATTAAGATATTTTGAGGTGGATTATGCGGAATAAAAACAACAAGCATCTGGGAATAGAGATAGAACCGGAAGTACATTACAAGCTCCACTATATTGCAAAATATGAGGGGCGCTCCGGAAATGGGCAAATTCTGCATCTGATTCGTCAGTGTATCCGGGATTTTGAAAGTAAGAACGGCAAAATTCCCATTGATAGTGACGGAAAGAAATCACAGGAATAATTGCTTATTTGGACTATGTGCGTTCAAATGCCGCAAGCCAGGTAAAAACCCGTTGATATTACTGGGTTTTTGCTTAAATCCTATAAAACAACTGGCACCAAATACCGGGATGCCCCCTCTGGGGCATCCCGGTTTTTATCTTATAAAGTTGCGGCCAGTTCCCGCAGCATTGCAGGCAAGTCTTTGGGGTCGCGGCAGAAATACTTGCCGCCGTTTGCCCGGATGCAAGCTTCATCCCGGAAACCCCACAGCACGCTCAGACAGGGCGCACCGGCATTACCGGCGGTGATCACATCTACCTCGCTGTCACCCACATAGATGCAGCGCTCTGCGCCGATGGTAGCCATCGCTTGATAGAGCATATCGGGGGCGGGCTTTCTGGGGCAGGAGGGGTTTTCTCCCAGAGCAAAGATATCTTCGCCAAAGTACTTCCGCACCAGAGGCTTGGTGGCCCGATCCGGTTTGTTGGACACCACCGCTACGGCAAATTCCTGCTTGATTTCCTCCAGCGCCTCCAAAATGCCGTCGTAGGGACGGGTCTTGATCTGGGAGTGAGTGCTGTAAAAATCCTGATAGTAAGCCAGCGCCGTCTCCAGGGTCGGGTCTGTGGGCAAACCCGGCAGAGACAGCCGAACCAGATTGGCAGCGCCGGTGCCGATAAACTGCCGTACCTCATCCTGCGTCCGTTCCGGACAGCCAAAGTGACGCAGGGTCTCGTTGACCGCGTCGGTCAGGTCTTCCAAGGTACTCAGCAGCGTGCCGTCTAAGTCAAATAAAATGCCGGTTTTCATAGGTTTCCTCACTTGTTTTTCAGTACCCGGATATCCTCGCCTGCAAAGGGGAGCAGTCGGAAGCTGCCCTGCAGCCGGGAGGCGATCTGGGGAGAGTAGCGTTTTTGAATCTCGGTTATGTTCAGATTGGTGGAAATGATCATAGGCTTGCCCGCCAGCAGCCGGTCATTGACCAGAGAGTACAACGCGGCGATCACAAAATTGCCGGTGAGTTCCGTACCCAGATCGTCCAGGATCAGCAGATCACAGTTTTCCAGCTTTTCCCCTTCCAGCCGGGAGGCATCGTCGGGATTAAACCGATTCTTTTCCAGCTTGGCAAACAGGTGCTGAGCGCTTTCGTACGCCACAGAGTAACCCTTTTGCGCTACTTCCCGGGCGATGCAGGCAGACAGGAAGGTCTTACCAAGTCCCGTACCGCCATTGAATAGCAGGTTGCCGGAATTGGGGGTGAAGTCTTCCGCGTAACGGCGGCAGGTCTCCAAAGTGCGGGCCATAATGGTCCGGGGGCTGACACCAAATTTGGGATCGACGGTATCGGGGTAGTATTCCAGATGGAAATCCCGGAAACACTGCTCCCCGCAGGTCAGAATGGACAGTTCCTTGGTCTGCTCACGGCGGCACAGCTGCTGCAGGCAGCTGCACATAGCGGTACCCAGATATCCGGAGCCGCCGCAATGGGGGCACAGAGGACTTTCATCCAGAAATTCTGCCGGGAACGCCGCTGCGATCAGCGCCTTCCGCTCAGCCTGCAGGGACAGATTTGCCTGCTTGACCTCCTCCATAGCAGAGGCAGCATCGCCGCCGTCCAAAAAGGCTGCCTGTGCGGCTAGCGCCATAGATTTGCGCAAAAGCATATCAATTTCCCTCACCCGGGGAATGGCTTCATAAACCTGCTGCAACCTGGCCTGCTGCAGGCTCTCCCGATCCGCCTTGGCAGAGGCAAGGGCCTGCCGCGCCCGGCGTACAACATCTGCACTGTATGCCATCGATTATCCCTCCCGTAACAGTTTTGCAATGGCGTCCAACTCCGCCTGACCCAGCTGGCCGGAGGCACCTTTGGGGGTGGTCTTCCGGTCACCGGACTGGAGCTGTTCCATAGTATGCAGACCCGCTTCGTGCCAGCGGGTAAGAATCTTGTTCATATAGGCCCAGCTGAGACCGCCGGTGTTCAGACAGGTGCGTTCGTAGGCCTGGGCGACAACGGCGTCTTCAAAGCCCATCTCCAGCCAGCTCTGGGCGTACCGCTCCTCTCCCGGAGTCAGGGTGCGACCTCGGATCTGCAGAATGTTCATAAGACCCTGCAGACGGCTGCGGCGCAGGTTCTGGGCCTGGATGAAGGCAGCAGCCTCCTCCATTGTATCGATGCCTTGCTCGGCCCAGGCGTAAGCCTCCTTTTCAATGGTACGCAGGCTGGGATTGCGAAGGTTGCCCTTGGCTTTGGCCCGATCCTTGCAGTAGCAAACCAGTACGGAGATCACATCTGCCGGCAGACCCAGATACCGAATAAAGCCCAACAGGATCTTCAGTTCCTCGGTGGTCATATTTCTACCCAGCACGCGCTGTACTTCGCCGTACAGGGACTGGAACTCCCGGTCGGCATCCATCGCGTTCAACACATCCCGCTCGGAGTACTGGGGACGCTCACCGGAGAAAACAGGGGTCTTCCGGGTTTGGGGCCACAGGCCCAGCTGCCGCAAAGTGGCAGCGGCGCAGCTGTAGCGGGAGGCGGTGAAATGCAGCGCCTGCTGGGCATCCTCCGGCGGGTTGCCGGCGGTTATGTATAGATACAGCAGGGCAGCATCGCCGTTGGTGGTGCAAAGCAGCTTATGGACGCTGCTCTGGGGGATATGCAATTCGGTTGCGTTCATAGGCCGCTCCTTTCAAAAAACAGTATTTACCGACATTATAGCACAGGTTTTTTTTCTATACAACGGCGGAAAACAAAAGATTTCATAGAAAAACAGCACCATTTTTTGGCAGTACACAGGATATTGTGGCGGAAAAAGTTTTCGCCACAATACGTAGACCCCGGGGCAGCGCCGCTGCCCCGGGGAAACAAATCAATCAGCCAATGGGCGGATTTTCATTCGGTAGATCCGGCGGAACAGGGTCAGCGATACAGTGGCACTGACAATCTCCGCAATGGGGAAGGACCACCAAACCGCATCCACCGAACCGGTAAGACTCAGCAGGTACGCGGCCGGCAACAGGGCAAACAGCTGGCGGCAAAGGGAGGTGATGGTGGAATAAATTCCGTTACCCAGAGCCTGGAAGCTGGCGCCCAGTGAGATGCCCACCGCAGCGATGGGGAAGTGCAGGCATACGATCCGCATAGCGGTTACACCCATACTGATCAGTGCAGTAGCACTTTCGTCGCCGGAGGAGCCGAAAATACCCATCAGCTTATCCGGGAGGAGCTGGAATACGGCTACGCCAATCAGCATAATCACAAGATCTGTCAGCAAGGCGCATTTCAATGTGCCGGTGATCCGCTTCGGCATACGCGCACCGTAGTTGTATGCCAGAATGGAGATAGTGGCGTTGTTGATGCCGAACAGGGGCATCAGGAACAGACTTTGCAGCTTAAAATAGATACCGAAGACATTGGCGGGAGTCTGCCCGTGGGTGGGTGTGAACCGCAGGAAGACCTGATTCATACAGAAATTCATCACCGCGCCGATGCACATCATCACGATGGAGGGAACACCCACAGAGAGGATCTTGCCTACCACATACTTATCCAGCTTCAGGTACTTCAGACCGAATTTTACATCGGGATTTTTGGTGATGTTGAAGATCACCGCCATAATACCGGCTACCCACTGACCGACGACCGTAGCGATGGCGGCACCTGCCACGCCATAGGCAGGTAGATCAAAAGGCAGCTTGATGCCGAATCGGCCTTCCAGACCTGCTGAGCCCATAATGAATACAGGGTCCAGAATGATATTGATCACCGCGCCCACACCCTGTGTAAACAAGGTATACACGGTTCTGCCGGAGGCTTGCAAAAGACGTTCTCCCAGTATCTCCACAAAGATGCCCAGAGTAAAGATACAGCAGATGGAGGTGTAGTCAATGCCGAACTGGCGGGTGGTTTCGCTCACATCAAACAGACTGTAGTAAAATTTTGTGCCAAATGCGCCGAAGAGCACAAAGAGGGCTACGGAAATCACCATCAGAACAATACCGTTACCTGCGGCCAGATTTGCACGCTCCCGGTTGTTTTCACCCAAAGATTTACTAAGCAGGCTGTTAACACCCACTGCAATACCGGTGGAAAAGCCGATTTGCAGGTTCTGAATAGGGAAGGCAAAGCTAAGGGCACCGGTGGCGTCGGTGGATACCATAGATACGAAGTAGGTATCTACAATGTTATAAAATGCCTGCACCAGCATTGAGATGACCAGAGGCAGGGCCATAGTCAGTAAAAGCCGCCCCACAGGCATAGTTTTCATTTTGTTTTCTCGCAGATTGGGGGTTGCAGTTGTTGCCATTGAAAATTCCTCGGTTTCTGTCAAAAATCATAACTCAACTAGTATAGCGGATAATGGAGAAAAAAGCAAGAAAACTCCGCAAAAGCATTTGCTTTTGCGGAGAATTTTTCTGTTGTAATCACACAAAGTCCAAATTAGTGGGTGCTGCGGATAGTAGTAGTGATATCTGCAGTAACATTAGGCTGAGATTCCTTGGTTGCGGCAGAGTCCACAGGGATGATCCGGCGGGCGCCTACATAGGAGTCTGCCCAGAGGCTGTAGCTTAGATCTGCAATGCAGATGCCGCTCTTGGTACCGGAGTGAATCATTTTTCCGTCACCTACATAAATGCCCACGTGGGATGCCAGCCAGGGGGTATAGGGGAGACGGAAGAACACAAGATCACCGGGCTGCAGATCGTCACGCTCCACGATCAGACCGTTTTGCATCTGGTCGTCAGCGCAGCGGAACAGTGTGGTGTCGTGCTTGGCGTAAACATAGGAAGTGAAGCCGGAGCAGTCAAAGCCGTAGCGGGACATACCGCCATAAACATAGGGGATTCCCAGCTGGTTCTTTGCCAGATTCAAAATGGAACTCCGCAGCTGCAGAGCCTCGATCAGGGGCGTATACTCCAACAGAATGGTGTGTTTGTTGGCAGGAATACAGCTGACCGTATAGGTGTCCAGTTTGTAGTTACGGGCGACTTGCTCCTTGGGAATATAGCCGGACATTCCGGAGCAATCGATCTTATAAAAGTGGTCAGTCTCATCCAGTACTGTCAGCTTGGAGCCGTGCTCGATTTGTCCGATCAGCACTGAATCGGAGTAGGGACGATGATATACCTTAGAAGCATATGCATAATCAGCATCTACGGGAACCTGCTTGATCGCGGCATTTACCGGTTGCGCCAGATTCAGAATGCAGATAAAACTAAGTATCATACAGACCAGGGGTAAGAGTTTTTTGCCAGAGTTTAACATAATACGATCCTTTCGCGGGCATTTTTGCAACCAAAAGGTTACAAAACCGTAACGAATTATAGCACTACGGTTACGAGATGTCAAGCCTTTTCTTGGAAAATCTAGCAAATAAACTACAAAAAAACATCCCGTTTTTCTGGTTTGAAACAGAAAAACGGGAAAAATAACCCCAAATCTAAAAATTTTCCTCCACTTGGGGAATGTGTTACAAAAATGTCAACTTTCCATTTGACGTCCTAGAAAACCGGCAACCGTCTGCACAAGAACTTGTGCACCTTCGTCCGGGGGTGTTCCGCCGTCTCCCAAAAGCAACATTACACAACCCATCAGATCGCCCTGGCTCAAAATGGGAGAGGAGGCACCCAAATGAAATTTTTCCGAAGTGTCGGTGGGATACAAGGGGGTGTCTCCGGCGGTGTAGCGGTAATGCTTGCGCTGCTCCATCAGCTGCTCCAGAGCAAGAGAGTTGGGCTTGTCCATCAATTCTCGCTTGGGAAGTCCTGCCAGGGCGATGATGCTGTCCCGGTCTGCCACGGCAGCGGGATAGCCGGCGTTGGCGCTGATGGCTTCACAGATCTGGGCGGCAAAATCCTGCAGATCCCCCATAGGGGAGTACTTGCGGAAGATCACGCCGCCATCCTTTTCCGTATAGATCTCCAGCGGGTCTCCCTCCCGAATGCGGAGGGTTCTTCTGATTTCTTTGGGAATTACAATACGACCAAGGTCGTCCACCCGACGGACGATACCAGTTGCTTTCATATATATCTATCTCCTTATTTTACAAATTACGCTGTTAGTATCTGTAAAAGACAGGAGATTATACAGCAAGTCCTGTTGGCTTTTAATGCATTCGTTTTCTTCTTCCAGTGGTTTGGACTTATGCTGAGCGCATACATTATGACTTTGGGCACAGTTAGATGGCAGCCCGTTATCAGCGAGGCTTCTTTTGCCGCTGAGTAATTGATTCATAAAAAAACAGCGCAGTGATTTTCACTGCGCTGTTTTTTGCTTTATAAGAGAATCCTAGAGGCAAACCCCAGAGGCTTTTAATCTCCCAATTTAATGCTGATACCGCCGCTATTGCTGCTGTTGTCGGAAACGTGTATGTATGGGGTGAGACGCTGGGCAATGTTGATGATAGGCATAGACTGGATATACACCTTGCCCGGACCGGTGATGCGGGTATGGAACAGCCCCTCGCCGCCCAGGAAAATATTCTTCGCGCCTTTGACCGTTTGGATATCCATCGTGCAGCTTTCACTCATAGCGGCCAAATAACCGGTGTCTACCAGAATACTCTGTCCTGCTGCGAGATCATATTCCTTGCAGTAGCCGTCGATTTCCAGGAACACAAGACCGTTGCCAGTGATCCGCTGCATAATAAAGCCCTCACCGCCAAAGAAGCCTTTGCCCAGCCGCTTTTGCAGGTAGACCGACAGATCCAGACCTTTCTCCATTGCCAAAAAGCCCCGTTTCTGCACAATGATTCCGTTACCGGGGGTTACCTGATAGGGGATGATGCTGCCGGGGAAGGAGGAGGCAAAGGCAATCATACCGCGGCCGCCCTCAGCGGTGTACTCGTTCATAAAGATGGATTCACCGGAGAACATTCTGCCAAAGACCTTTTTCAGTCCGCCGGCGGTATTGGTGTCCATCTTCATATTGGGGGACATCCAGCTCATAGCACCGCTTTCCGTACACAGGGTCTGTCCTGCCTCCGGATAACAGATCACCACAGGCAGATTGCCGCCTTCAATTTCATATCGGATCATAGTTGTGTCCTTCCTTTCTTTTCATTATAAGATTAAAATGCAAACATAACAGTGAATGCACAGGCACTTTTTGTCTTGATTCTACCATAAATTGTATGGTAATGGAAGAGGAAGATATGTTTTTAAGATTACTTTGTCAGTTTTTTAAAATCAGCTTGACTACTTCCACCACAGGGATCTCCAAAAAGGAAACCAGCGGAGCAATTTGCTCCGCTGGTTTTTAAGTATACTGATCCGGTTGCGGTTCTTCCTGAGGCAGGGTTTGGGCGGCGGCTTTCAGTTTCTGCCGCTTACGAATGTATTTCACCAGCCTGATAATGCCGTGATAGATCATCCGCAGCACAATGAAAACGCAGAACATTGCCATAAATCCCACAAGACCAAACATAATATCCGCAAATTCCATATTTCCGGTTTTCGTGATCTTCTGTCCGATCTCAATGGCAAAGGTGATCACAACGATCACGGTAAACACATAGATCCAGGCAATGACCATTTCGTGGTTCTTCTTGGCAAGGTACTTAAACAGAGGATAGATTACGAACAGCATACACATACCGATGATGCCGATAATCAAAAAATGCAGTTCCTTGTCGGAGAAATTGGCTTCGTAGATGTCATTCAGCTGCATAATTTTATCGTGCAGCTTGGCAATAATGCCAACACAGGCATACAAAAGTTCTTTCATATAGTGTCCTTTCCGGGGAGAGTGGGTAACTTACACCATTATTATAACAGATGCGTCAAGACCGGGTGCGCTAAACACGGCTTGCTTTTATATGGAGAATATGGTACAATGAACGCTGTTATTAGAAAAATTTGGCGCAAAAAGAAACAAAAAGCTTGAAAGGAAGTGTTTCTGTTTGGACTATAAAAATAAAAAGCTACTGATCCTTTGCGGCAATGTAGTACACGTCAAAGTTGTAGAGGCAGCAAAAGAGATGGGTGTATATACCATTGTTACGGATGGTCTGCCCTTAAAAGATGCTCCTGCAAAACAAATTGCGGATGAAGCCCTCTATATTGATGTTCTGGATGTGGATGCTCTGGTTCAGTACTGCAAGGAAAACCGGGTGGATGGCGTGATCAATTTTTGCAACGACATCGGACAAAGACCTTTCCAGCAGATCTGTGAAGCGTTGAACTTCCCTTGTTTCGGAAATGCCGAGCAGTTTTTTAAGCTTACGGATAAAAACGCTTTTAAAGCAATGTGCGCCCAGTACGGTGTGGATGTGATTCCCCAATACGATGAGGCGGATCTTGCAAACGGTAATGTTGAGTACCCTGTGCTGGTGAAACCGGTGGATAGCCGCGGCTCCCGGGGACAGTCTGTGTGCCATACTGCAAGCCAATTGCAGGCAGCCTTGGAAATCGCCAAGAAAGAATCCACCAACGGCAAGGCCATTGTTGAAAAATATATGGCGGGAAAACAGGATTTTACAATGTCTTATGTGCTGAAAGACGGCGAGGCATACCTAACCCGCACGGCAAACCGGTATTTAGGCAAAGAAGAAGACGGATTAAACAAGCAGTGCATTTGCGCGGTATCGCCTTCTGCCAACTCCGATCTTTATTTGGAAAAAGTACATCCCCGGGTAGTGAAAGCGCTGCAAGGGATCGGCCTGAAAAATGCCCCTGTGTTTATGCAAGGCTTTATTGATGGGGACACGGTCCGTTTTTACGATCCGGGTCTGCGTTTTCCGGGAGCGGAATACGAAAAATTGCTGCGCCGCGCCACAGGCATCAATCTGATGAAAGAGATGATTTCTGTGTGCCTGGGCGGTCAGATCGATGACTATGGCGGAGAACTGGCCAACGCTTACAATCTGGATGGCAAGGTTTCCATTCAGCTGTTGATCTCTGCCAGAGCCGGTACGATCGGCGTTTTTGACGGTCTGGATGAAATTGAAAAGCACCCGGATGTGGTGACGGTTGCCCAGCGTTATTTCGTAGGCGAAACGGTCGTGGCCACAGGTGATGTGAAGCAGCGTATTTGTGAGATCGTTGTTCTGGCGGACAGAAAGAATGCAAAAGACACTGTAAAATGGATCCAGTCCCGTTTGGTTGTATTGGATGATAAAGGTGAGAATATGCTGGTTTCTCAGTTTGATCCGGAACTTTTGTAAAATTAAAAAGGGAGAGTAAATTATGTCTGATGCGGTTTTAAGTTTGATTATTTTTGCGGTCGTAGTGGTGCTGTTTATTTGGAATAAATTAGCCACTTCCACGGTAGCGCTTTTGGGTCTGGTGGCGATGCTGCTTACCAACATCGTGTCCTTCTCCGACGGTTTTAAGAATTTTGGCGGCAGTACGGTGCTGCTGATCTGTGCGATGATGGTGGTGGGACAAGCGGCTTTTAATACCGGCCTGGCACAGTTTGTTGGCAACAAGGTGATCCAGTTGGCCCGGGGCAATGAGCGGTTGGTGATTATGCTCAGCACCGCCATTACGGCAATCATCTCTGCGTTCCTGTCCAACATTGCCACTTTGGCCATTATGATCTCTATTTTGACGGGCATTGCTTCTTCCAATAAGAAAGTGCGGTTTAAGAATGTGATTATGCCGGTATCTATGGCAGCTGTCCTTGGCGGCAGCGCTACCTTGATCGGCTCTACCACCCAGCTGACCGCAAACGGTTTGCTGGAGGAGTTCCTGGGCGGAAAAGGTTTCTCACTCTTTACATTTTCTGTCCCCGGATTTTTGATTATTTTGCTGCTGGTTTTGTATGTTGGCTTCATTGGATATCCCCTCGGCAAAAAGATCTGGGGAAGAGATGAGGGTTACGATTTTGTTCCCGTTTCCAAAAACGAAGAAAAAGAGCCGGTATACAATAAAGGAAAAATGATTCTGATGGCAGTCATTTTCCTTGCAACAATGGTGCTGTTTGTGCTGGCAGATGTGATCAAAGAAGTGATTCCTGCGTTTAATGTAGGCGTGGTCGCATTGATTTCTGCGCTTGCTTGTGTGTTAACAGGATGCATCACCCATAAAGATGCGCTGAAGAGCATTAACTGGAATCTTGCCATTTGGTTCTGCGCTTGCCTGGGCATCGCTGCAGGTCTTAACTCCAGTGGCGGTGGTGAAATGCTGGCAAACTGGTTCGTGGGTTTGTTCGGCGAAAACATTTCCGCTTTTGGACTGTTTGCCGTGTTTATGGTGTTGGTCACTGTGCTGACACAGTTCCTGTCCAACTCCACGGTGCTGACCATCGTTCTGCCCATCGTATTTTCCATCACCGAAGGTTTGGGGTATAATACATTCTCCTTTGCTGTGGGTCTGACCATCGCAGCGGCAATGGCTGTTGCAACACCTTTGGCGAATACTACCATCGGTATGTCGATGGTTGCCAATTATAAGTTTAGCGACTATTTCAAATATGCCGGTCCCATTACTTTGATCAATACCATTTTCCTGTTGGCAATTATTCCGCTGCTGTTCCCGTTGGTATAAATATAAAGGGCTGCCTCACTTTCTTGGTGAGACAGCCCTTTTTGTTTGCGGTACAACCAGAAACGGTGTCATTCTGAGCGAGCGCAGCGAGTCGAAGAATCTACGCACTTGGCTGATATATGCAGTGGAATTGGTGCGAAGATCCTTCGGTTTCGTGCCGTCGGCACTCCGCTCAGGATGACGCCGGGTGTGGGTAGCGCTTGCAAACCTTTTGCAAATTACGCTGTTGGGGTTGCAGACAGGGCAAAGCGTCTCGTTTGGACCAAACCACAAAAGAAACACCTCCCTTTCCGCGGACGCGGCAAGGGAGGTGTTGTATAAGGAATTACTTGCCCAGCTTTCTCTGGATCAGCTTGACGATCTCCACAACGGGGATCACCAGGATCGCCAGCACTATTGCGATGCCGTACTCGGCAAGGCCGATGGGGGTGAAGCCGAAGGCGTTTGCGATGAAGGGAACTTCAATGACCAGGGTGGTCAGCAGCAGGCTTCCCAGCATAGCGGCCCACAGGATCTTGTTGTGGGTCTTCAGGGTGAAGATGGACTTGCGCTGGGAGCGCAGGTTGAAGGAGTGGAAGATCTCACACATACTCATCGTCAGGAATGCCATGGTCATACCGTGGCCGGACTCGCCGGCTGCCCGCAGGGTATTAAACCAATCGGCCTTGAACTCGAAGGAAGCGCCGATCAGGTAGGCTACGATGGTGATTACGGTAACCAGGATGCCCTGATAGACCACATCAATGCCCAGACCGCCGGAGAAGATGCCGTCTTTGGAATTTCTGGGAGGACGGTTCATTGTGTCGGGCTCAGCCTCTTCCATACCCAGCGCCAGGGCGGGGAAGCAGTCGGTGACCAGATTGATAAACAGCAGGTGGACGGGGTTTAAGAGCACAAAGCCCATCAAGGTTGCGCCGAACACGCCCAGCACCTCACTCATATTGGAGGCCAGCAGGAACTGAATGGCCTTGCGGATATTGTCGTAGATCCGGCGGCCTTCGCCTACGGCGGTGACGATGGTGGCAAAGTTGTCGTCCGCCAGCACCATATCCGCCACATTCTTGGTAACATCCGTACCGGTGATGCCCATACCCACGCCGATGTCGGCGGACTTGATGGAGGGCGCGTCGTTAACGCCGTCGCCGGTCATGGCGGTGATGGCGCCGTTTGCTTTCCAGGCGGTGACGATCCGGGTCTTGTGTTCCGGCTGCACACGGGCGTACACGCCGAACTTCTTGACAAACTCACAGATCTCATCGTCGGAGATAGCATCCAGCTCTGCGCCGGTGATGGCTTCGGATTCATCGGTGATGATGCCCAGCTCCTTGGCGATGGCCACGGCGGTGTCTTTGTGGTCGCCGGTGATCATCACGGGGCGGATACCGGCTGCCCGGCACTGCTCGATGGCAGCCTTGACCTCGGGACGGACCGGGTCGATCATACCGGTCAGACCGATGAAGCACAGGTCATTCTCCAAAAATTCGGGGGTGTTGTCGGCAGGCTTCTCGTCCCAGTCCCGCTTGGCGGCGGCCAGAACACGGAGGGCCTTGTCAGCCATCGCCTTGTTGGCGGCCATAATTTCTGCACGCTTTTCCTCGGTCATAGGCTTGATTTCGCCGTTTTCCAGATAGCTGGTGCAGCGGGCCAGCACCACATCGGGGCCGCCCTTGGTGTACTGGACAAACTTGCCATCCACAGCGTGAACGGTGGACATCATCTTACGGCCGGAGTCGAAGGGAGCCTCGTCCACACGGGGAGTGGCGGCCTCCAGCTGGGCCTTGGGAAGACCTACGGAGTAGGCGAAATTCACCAGAGCGCACTCGGTGGGTTCGCCCTCTGCCTGGTTGTTTTCGCCTAGGTTTGCGTCGGAGCAAAGAGCCATAGCGGTAGCCAGCAGGTTGGTTTCGCCCAGGTGGTCCACAACGGTCATCTTGTTCTGAGTCAGGGTGCCGGTCTTATCGGAGCAGATCACCTGGGTGCAGCCCAGGGTCTCCACGGCGGTCAGCCGGCGGATCACGGCGTTGCGCTTGCTCATCTTGGTGACACCAATGGACAGAACCACGGTCACCACCGTGGCCAGACCCTCGGGGATGGCTGCAACCGCCAGAGAAACGGCCACCATAAAGGTTGCCAGAATGGTATTCAGATGGAAGTCACCTGCCATCAGCAGGTTAAAGATAAAGATGAACACACAGATGCCCAGCACCAGGAAGCTGAGAGTCTTACCCAGGCTGTCCAGCTTTTTCTGCAGGGGCGTCTGCTCCTCCTGGGTGGCAGCCAGCGCGCCGGCGATCTTACCCATTTCGGTATCCATACCGGTCTCGGTGATCACAGCCTTGCCACGGCCGTAAACTACGGTAGAGCCCATATAGCACATATTCTTCCGGTCGCCCAGCGGCACATCGTCGCTTTCGCCCACCAGATTCAGTGCGTCGATCATCTTGTTGACGGGAACAGATTCACCGGTCAGCGCAGCCTCTTCGATCTTTAGGCTGGCGTTTTCAATGATCCGGCCGTCGGCGGGCACTGCGTCACCGGCCTCCAGGATCACGATGTCGCCGGGGACCAGCTCGTCGGAATGGAGGGTGATCTGCTTGCCGTCCCGGATCACTTTACAGGTGGCGGCCGTCATGGTTTGCAGGGCTTCGATGGCAGCCTCTGCCTTACTCTCCTGCACCACGCCCAGAATAGCATTCAGCAGAACCACCGCGATGATAATAATGACTTCTGCCCACTCGCTTTCACCGGAGAGCATACCGGTCAGCGCGGAAACCGCGGCTGCGATCATCAGAATGATCAGCATCGGGTCTTTCAGCTGGGTAAGAAACCGCTGCAGCAGGGTGGGCTTTTCGCCCTCTTTGAGCTTGTTGGGGCCGTACTTTTCCAAGCGCTCCTGTGCCTGCTGGGAGGACAGGCCGCTTCCGTCCACACCGAGATTTTTCAGAACCTCTTCTGTGGACAGGGTGTAGGTCTTTTGCATCAAATCAACACTCCTTATATCATGTTAACTATCAAAAAAGACTCATACACACGCAGAAGCTGTGTATGAGTCTCATTCTTAAAAAGCATTCCGGGCAAAAGCCGGTATGACGAAATGCTTCGGGTAGTTGCCTACCCGGAATTACTCCCTCACAATTACAAAACAACTATAGCAATCCCAAGGGAAAAAGTCAATACACAAGATCGCAGAAATCATTGTAGTTTTTGCTGTTTTTTGAAAAATAATACCGCAAATAAATATAGTTTTGTTGTAAAAGCCGTGGATTTTCTTATGTGTACAGAGGATCGGGGGAATTGTAGGGCTGGGGCTTGTAGGTGACGGAGCCGATGGGCTTGCCCTCCACACCGTATTTGGGGTTGAAGCCAAACAGATTGATGTAGCGGTGCAGGTCATCCCGCTCCTGCTCCATAGCTTTCATAACCTCCACCGTGGCCAGCACGTCGTCCACCGCCCGGTGGGAATTGCAGACTTTGTCGGACAGGTTGTAGGCGTCGATGGCGTTGCACAGCTTGTGGGGATAGCTGCGGCGGTCCTTGTAGACGGTCAGCAGATCCAGTTTATCCTTGCCCTTCAAAATGGTAGGATCGCCATCCCGCAGCAGCAGGTAGAACAGAAAACTCAAATCAAAATGGGCGTTATAGGCTAGCAGCAGGGTGTTGCCGGTGAGCATTTGGGCAATATCGCAGCACAGGCGGGTCTTGGAAATGCCTTTTACCAGCAGATCCTCATTGGAAATGCCGGTGAGCTGCTGGATCATCGGCGGCACAAAGCCGCCGGGACTTAAAGAAATCAGCTGGTCGTATTCCTCGGTAACGACGGGAGTGCCGTTGTGCCGTTCCACCACTACCGCGGCAAACTCAATGATCTCATCCCGGCTGAAGGACAGACCGGTGGTCTCGGTGTCAAACAGCACCAGTTTATCGTAACGGGCAAACAATTCGTTCAGCATATCAGTCTCCTCGGTACAGTTTCAGCGCCCGGGCAAATTTGCTTTCGGGCTCCGGAGTCAGGGCATAACGGGCTGCCAGTTCTTGAGCGAACCGGTCGCACAGTGCCTCAGTGCCTTCTTTTAATTCCACTTCTATCTCACATAGGGGCAGCTTTCGGCTACCGCCCAGCAAAAAGCCTATGTCCAGCGCCACTTCCACCACCCCGTCCGTCAAAGTTACGGTGATGGCGGTGCGGGTAAAGCGGGCGCCGCAGATGGGGATCACGCCTTCCCGGGTCAGTTCTTCCAGATGGGCGGGAGCGCCGGCGGCGATCAGCAGAGGGATAGCGGTCCAAATATCCTCACAGCCCACCTCCCACTCTCCCCGGGCTTGCCCGGCGGGGGTTTTTAGGGTACATACGGATACGCCGTTCTCCAGGCGCCGTCGCAGGGTGTACCGGAGGGCAGACAGGCGGCCGGTGGGAGTGTCGTAGTAGGTGGTCTCCATAGCGATCTGCTGCCGGGGACCGGGAAGTTTCGCGGCAATAGCCTGCTGGAGCGCTTCACTTGCTTGGAATTTCAGTTCATATTCTACAGCCATCGGTAAAACCTCCTGTGGATCTTTTTTATTATACACCCGATGGGTCTTATGTGCAAGAATCTTTCCTTGCAAACGGATTCCGACAGAATATTCCCTCCTTTCGTGGTAGGATTTTTTTATACCAATGAAGGGAAGTGGGACGATGCTCTCCATCCAAACCTATGTCCACCGCGGCCGTCACCTGTTCCGCCGCTGGGCGGTGGATCCGAGAGTCCATACAGCGGTGCGGGCGGTTGCCCATTTTGGGGCGGGATTTTGCCTGTCCGCCGCCAGTTTGGGGAACTATATGCTGCCGCTGAGCTTGAGTCTTTGCTGCAGCTGCAGCGGGTGGCCTGCCTTTTTGACGGCTTTGGGAGGCGGCTTGGGTTACAGGCTTTTTTGGGGCGCCGCCGGTGGGCAGGGGATCGTGTGGCTGCTGCTGGGTCTGTGCGTGGCGCTGACACTGGGAGATGCCCGCATCAGCCGGGACACCCCGCTGTTACTGCCATCGGTGGCAGGTCTGATTCCGGCGGCTATGGGCCTTGCCTTTCAGCTGCTGCTGGAGGACACCACACCGGTGCCGGTGTATTTGCTGCGGGTGGGTCTGTCGGCGGGATCCTGCTGGATCTTCACCCAGGTGATCCGGGGACGCAATCCCGTGCTGGAGTGGCTGGCCTGGGGATTGGGCGTACTGGCTCTTGCCCAGATTTTACCTGTTCCCTGGTTGGGGTTAGGTTATGTGGCAGCCGGGGCGCTGGCGGTGGTGGGGGCGTTTCCCGCGGCGGCAGTAGCCGGTTTGGCGCTGGATTTGGCCCAGGTGACGCCGGTCCCGATGACCGCGGTGCTGGTGCTATCGTATCTGGTTCGATTGCTGCCGAAGCCTTTGGGCTGGGCAGGCCGGCTGGTACCGGCGGTGATGTACATAGTGATTTTGTTTGTAGGGGGTTACAGCGATTTTATGCCCCTACCGGCGCTGCTGATCGGCAGTATCGGCGGAAGTTTCCTGCCTGTGCCGGGAAAGGTGGCCCACCGCCGGGGAGAGACCGGCGCGGCACAGGTGCGGTTGGAGCTGGCAGCCGGCGTGCTATCTCAGACGCAACAGCTGCTGTTGGAGGTGCAGGAAGTGCCGGTAGATGAGGATGCTCTGGTGACCCGGGCGGCAGAACGGGCCTGCAGCAGCTGTCCCTGCCGCAAAAGCTGCAAGGATACCCGCCGAATCGGTCAGCTGCCGGGTCTGCTGCTCCACAAGCCTCTGCTGAATCTGGATGAGCTGCCCATCGTGTGTCGGAAAAGCGGTCGATTCCTGGCAGAACTCCATCGGTCACAGGAGCAGCTGCGCTCTATCCGGGCGGATCGGGAACGGCAGCGGGAGTATCGGGCGGCGGTGGTGCAGCAGTACCGGTTTTTATCATCCTTTCTGCAGGATCTGGCAGACAGGCTGGCTCGGCGGGGTGAACCTGTTGCCGTGTATCAACCTCAGGTTCAGGTATTCGGAAACCGACCGGAGGAGGATAACGGCGATCGCTGTCTGTGCTTCCCCGGAGTGGGCAGCCGATACTATGTATTGCTGTGTGACGGTATGGGCACCGGCTTGGGAGCGGTGCAGGAGGGGCGGTCTGCCGGGGTGCTGCTGCGGCGGATGCTCAGTGCCGGGTATCCGGCGGAGCACGCTTTGCAGAGCATCAACAGCCTTTGCGCTCTGCGGGACAGGGCAGGGGCAATGACGCTGGATCTGACGGAGCTGCAGCTGGACAGTGGAAAAGCCATCCTTTATAAATGGGGTGCTGCGCCCTCTTACTTAGTCAGCGGTTTGGGTGCGGAAAAGCTGGGAACAGCCGGGCCTCCACCAGGACTGGCGGTAACGGATTACCGGCTGATCACCGAACGGGCATCCTTAAACAGAGGGCAGCTGCTGGTGATGGTCAGCGATGGCGTTCCGGAGCGGGAGGCGCTGCGCTGCTGTATGGAAGGGACAGGCAGAACCCCTGGAGAGCTGGCAGCTGCAATGCTGGAAAACTGCCACTGTAGCGGCGAGGACGATGCCACCGTTGTCACCGTTTGTCTGCAGACATAATACACGCCCCGGGAAGATTTTCTTCCCGGGGCGTGTTGCGCTCAAGGGCTGCTTTGTGATATACTTTTCTTATATAAAGGAAAGACGGTGAGTATATGCATCCTTCCGGTAAGAAGAAATTTTATTTGGCGCTGGTGATCTTCAGCCTGGTGGGTCAGGTGGCCTGGGTGGTGGAGAATATGTATTTCAATGTATTCATCTACCAAATGTTCCGGGCGGACGCCGGTGCTATCTCTGCTATGGTGGCGGCCTCTGCCATCGCAGCCACAGTGACCACCATCTGCATCGGCGCGCTATCCGATAAGATCGGAAAGCGGAAGTTGTTTATCTGCGGCGGTTATCTGTGTTGGGGCGTCTCTATTTTGAGCTTTGCTCTGATTCGGGTGGATGTGATCGAGAAGATCTTCCCCATGGCTGCCTCTGCCGCGGCGGTGGGTGTGAATCTGGTGATCGCTATGGACTGCGTGATGACATTCTTCGGCTCCTCTGCCAACGATGCCTGCTTCAATGCCTGGGTCACCGACTCCACCGACGAGACCAACCGGGGCGCGGTGGAGGGTATCAATGCGATGATGCCGCTACTGGCCATTTTGGTGGTATTCGGCGGATTTATGAGCTTCGATCTAACAAAAGCGGAGAGCTGGACCGTCATTTTTGCCGTCATCGGCGGCGTGGTGTTCCTGCTGGGTCTGCTGGGCTTTGCGCTGGTGGAAGAAAAATCTATTGACACCCGGCTGAACCAGAATTACTGGGGAAATCTGGTCTACGGCTTCCGCCCCCGGGTGATCGGACAGAACCGGCTGCTGTATCTGACTCTGCTTGCCTACGGGGTGTTTGGCATCGCCATCAACATTTTTATGCCCTATCTGATCCTGTACTACACCGTGACCTTGCAGATGGACAACTATGTGCTGATCTTTGCCCCGGCGATCATTCTGGCGGCGGCATTTACCTTCTTCTATGGCAAGGTCTACGACAAAAAAGGTTTCCGGAGCAGCATCCCGATACCGCTGGCGCTGCTGATGGCAGGCTTTGTGATGCTCTATTTCTTCCGGGGCACGGCGCTGGTGTTTATCGGTACCTTAAGTATGCTCTGCGGCTACCTGTCCGGTATGGCGGTATTCGGCGCGATGCTCCGGGATCGGACACCGGAAAATAAGGCCGGTATGTTCCAGGGTCAGCGGATCGTGGGACAGGTGCTGATTCCCGGCATCGTCGGCCCTGCTATCGGCGCGGCGGTGCTGAAAAACGCTGATACCATCGTCAACGACGACGGAACCACCTCGTTCATTCCCAATGCCAATATCTTTCTGGCAGCCTTTGTGGCGGCGGTGGTGATCTGGATCGCCCTGATCCCCCTGTTTCGTCAGCTGAAAAAGGAGAATTGCCATGTTAAATGACCTGTACACCCCAAGAGGGGAGCGGCTGCAAACGCCGCCCTGGCAGAGCTATCCCCGCCCCCAAATGAAGCGAGAAAGTTATGTTAACCTAAACGGGGAGTGGGAGTTTGCGGTGACCCAGACGGCGGACGCGCCCCAAAACTATCCCCATAAGATTTTAGTACCCTTCTGCCCGGAAAGTCTGCTCAGCGGCTTGAAAATGGAGATCGCTCCCGGCAGTTATCTATTCTACCGCCGCAAACTGCCCCCGCTGGGGGAGCAGACCGGCAAGCGGGTGCTGCTGCATATCGGTGCGGCGGATCAGGTGGCGGAGGTGTTTGTCAACGGGATTGCCTGCGGCGGTCACACCGGCGGCTACAATGCATTTTTCGTAGATATTACCGAAGCAGTGGCGGAAGAAAACGAACTGGTGATCCGGGTCTTTGACGACCTGCGGGATACCCGCTTGCCCTACGGCAAGCAGAGCCTTCGCCGGGGCGGTATGTGGTACACCCCCGTGTCCGGTATTTGGCAGACGGTTTGGCTGGAGGTTGTACCGGAGGACTACATCCGCCGCGTGGATATCCAGACTACTTTGGAGGCGGCCACCGTCACCGTGACCCCTGCTATGGACGGAACGGTCACTTGCCGGGGTAAGCAATATCCTCTGGCAGCCGGTGTGGCGGTGATCACCCCGGAAGACCCTAAGCTTTGGACACCGGAAAATCCGGTGCTGTACCACTTTACAGTGGAAACGGACACGGACCGGTTGGAAAGCTATTTTGCTCTGCGTACCCTGTCGGTAGAGGATTATCAGGGTATTCCCAGACTGTGTCTGAACGGGCAGCCTTATTTCTTCCACGGCCTGCTGGATCAGGGATACTGGAGCGACGGCATCTACACCCCCGCAGACCCGGAATGCTTCGCAGAGGATATTCTGGCGATGAAAGCGCTGGGCTTTAACACTCTCCGCAAGCATATCAAAGTAGAACCGGAGCAGTTTTACTACGATTGCGACCGGCTGGGTATGGTAGTGTTTCAGGATATGGTCAACAACGGTGTATACAGTTTTTTCCGGGATACAGCACTGCCCACCCTGGGTATTCAGAAATTAAGTGATCAGCACATGCACCGGGATGAGGCCACCCGGCAGGCGTTCCTGACCGCTATGACGGAGACGGTACGACAGCTGGGCAATCACCCCTGCATCTGCTATTGGACCATCTTTAACGAAGGCTGGGGACAGTTCTGCAGCCGGGATGCCTATCGACAGCTGAAAATGTTGGACAGTACCCGTTTCGTGGATGCTACCTCCGGTTGGTTCCGCTGGCAGGAAAGCGATGTGGACAGCCGCCATATCTACTTTACTCCCTGGGCAGCCTTAAGGGCAGGGAAGAAGCCGCTGGTGCTCAGCGAGTTTGGCGGTTATACCTATGCCGTGGAGGACCATCTGTTCAATCCAGAGAAGGTCTACGGTTATAAGACCTGTAAAAGTCTTGAGAACTATCAGCAGGCTATGTCGGAGCTGTATGTGATGAAGGTGCTGCCTGCGGTGGAGCGGGGACTGTGCGCCGCTATCTGCACCCAGATCTCCGATGTGGAGGACGAGATCAACGGAATGCTGACCTATGACCGGCGGGTCTGCAAGGCAGACGCAGAGGCTATGAATCAGATTGCCGATGCCCTCCGGGAGACATTCTTAACAAGCTGCGGTCTATCCACCGATACAGAACCATAGCTCCCAAGCTTAAGGGCACCCAAAACAGAAAAAAGGGCAGGCAGATCTGTCCGTGGAAGTTCAGCGGCAGATGCCGGTAGTCCCAGATCTGATACTTTCGATTGAACAGAAGTCCTGCCAGCAACTCGATCATCGTAATGACCCCTGCTCCTGCAAGACCCCGCAGGAACAGGGGCAGCCGGGGCTGTGTTCTGCCCAGTCTGCCCAGCAGGAGAAAGCAGCAACCCCCTGCCAGAAACATACTGATGTGGCTCCAACCCCGCCAAAGGAATTCCAGCACCACATAGCCGGTGCCGCCAATGCAAAACAGAAAGAATTTTCTAACGATTCCCATAAAATCACCTCAAAATCAGCATCCCCAAAAAAAGTTCAAAAAATACGAAACTTTACCTTGACAAAAGGAAAAACCCTGTATATAATAACAAAGCTGATTTTGGAATTACCCAGATCGGCAGCCATCTATGGCGGCGTAACTCAGCTGGTAGAGTACCCGGTTCATACCCGGTATGTCACCTGTTCGAATCAGGTCGCCGCTACCAGGCCCGTTGGTCAAGCGGTTAAGACACCGCCCTTTCACGGCGGTAACATGGGTTCGATTCCCGTACGGGTCACCATGACGCGCAAATACGAACCCTGCACATTGTGAGGAATGTATTTGCGTTCACTGAAAGAATCCCACCTGAGTAATCAGGTGGGATTTCTTTTGCTCAAATAACATTGATTCCCGTGGTTTTCCTGATAAACAGGATGAACCGCGGGATTTTTCTTTATGACACTGGAACGCTCTCCGCCATCCGGAATATGCTTTCCTCGGATATAGCCTCAGCCGAATATTCAATCACGCAACTAAGCTCCGGAGATAATGTCCAGCAAAGGTAGGATTGGTCTCCCAACTTGCACAGGAAAGCATCATACTCATTTACCCTGCATTCCCGTTTATTCCCGATCAACTCCGGATCTATCACCATACCGATTGCATTTATGTCCAATCCGGTATGGTCACCAGACTCATTTTCGAGGTATGCGGTCTGAATGCAATAATAGACGATGGTATTGCCTTCAGAATCAGTATAGGTGAATGGTCTGACTTTGGCAACAGACTGACACTCGTAGTCCTCATCCACTTCCTTCAGCGCATTCTCCACCTTGTAGATTTCCTTAGCGATCTGCCAGTTGGGATCATTTTCTCGCTTTTGAACTTCAATGTACCGTATAATACCAACGATCATCATTAGACCTACAACAAATATCCCTGCGATCCACAGATTTTTCTTCTTCATTCTGTTCCAACCTCACTCTCTCCAATGTTAATGATCTGTATTAGTCCTTTTGCTTCTCGCCGCTGGGCATACTCCAGCAGATTTCTGGAATTGCTGGCACCATGACGGACATAACAAACCAACCAATCACAAGTGTCTACCATGATTTGATTGGTACGCACAATTGCGTATCTCCTTGGGGTGTTTTCCAATCCCTCAGGGTGATATGTTCCGTCGAATCCATCCGGTGTTGGAACAGCTCTCTCGGCAGGATGGTAAGGCAATACAAGCATCAGGGTAGTGTCCGGACACTTCTGTTTTGCCAGCTTGACGGCAGCGGCAGCAATCCGGTCAAAGCCGCCATATCCACCCACATAGAAATAGCGAACATTCTCTCCTGTAACCAACCGATCAATTACCAATCCCAGTCTGGGAAGCAACCGTTCATCCGCCTCTCTGTGACCGATAAAGAAACAGCTTTTCCACTTTGACATATACTATCAGCACTCCGATAACGAATATTGATATTTATAGTATATATCCCCATTGAAACAATATCAATAGTCTGTGGATAATCAATTTCTATATTTATAGACTAGATATATCGCAGAAAGGGTGTGTTTCGTCTATGAGTGAAATCGCAAAAGCTGTTGGTCAGAGAATCAGAAATTACCGGACAAGAGCCGGATTCAGTCAGGAGAAGTTGGCAGAGATGTCCGGCTGCCATCCCACATATATCGGTCAGCTGGAACGTGGCGAAAAGAATGCCACCATTGAAAGTATTGAGAAAATTGCCACCGCACTCAACCTCCCTATGTCCAAACTGTTTGAGCAGTTGGGTGGACAGGATGATGGCAGCAGAAATATCCCTCTGGAGTGTTATGAATTTCTTTCTGCCAAGACACCCGATGAGCAGGAACAGCTGTTCAAGATCCTGTTGGAAATGGATAAATACAGATCCAAATAATTGATAAGAGGATGCAGCCTTTCTTGGCAGCATCCTCTTTTTGCTGGAATTGTGTGTTTGGTTTTGTGACTGCCGGGGGGTGTGTTGGAACAGCGACCACCATTGATTTTGGTAAGCAGACAAGATTATCTGCCTGCACGGGAGGGGCATGTATCGGAACTGGAAGCAGGACCGGTCTTGCCCCTCCCATGCCTGTTCTGCTCGGACATTTGCAGAGGCAAATTGTCCTCTCAGAACCCCTTTGAAATCCGTATTTTTTGACTGCGGGGACTACGTCTGGCAAAATCAGTCTGGTGCAAATAACGGCAACTTGTATCGGTCTGGGAGATTTTCTCCATGGCACTTTTGAGCCGACCATGGTTTTGTCCTTTTCGGACCAAATATTTCGCACTTTTTAAGGTGTAAACAGACGAGCATTCCCATCTCTGCCATACTTATTCTGCCCAGTTATCTTCATATGTGAAACGTGTATACACAATACGATTATCATTGAAAAAGGTACCTTCGGATTTGTGTGTTTCATAGGATCAAATTAGCTTGGTCAATAATCCTGAAAACTTCAAAATATCGGTTCTCCATGGGAATCCATTCTTCAAAGAACCGTTTGTGGAGAAATACGGGGCGCTCCAGAATTCGCTTTCGTTGGGTTTCTTCATCAACGGTCAGAATGATCTTCAGATCGTAGGGGTTGCCGAAATAGGGATGGTGGCTGTATGTGCCTTCTATGATGTTCAGCTTTTTGGGAGCAGCAGTAACAGGCGCGGCAAGGGTAAAGGTGCTGCAATCAAAGGGGCGGTAGGAAAAAGCCTTTCCGGATTTCAGCGGAAGCAGAACTTCCTCCCGGAATCTCTCATAGTCCACATTGCCGCCCACCTCCGCAAACCGCTCCGGCGTTCTCTGCTGTGGGCGGAGGAAAAAGTCGTCCATGTGGAATACATTGCAATCGTAGATCTCTGCCAGGTTGGAAGCCAAGGTTGTCTTGCCGGAAGTGCATTTGCCATCGATGGCTACCATCACAAAATTCTTTTCCTCTAGCAGTGTAGCAATCTGCTTTTTCAACGTTTCCAATATTGTATCCATAGGGCTGCCTCCCAACGTTTTCACTATTGTAATGCGAATAGAATTTTCTCACAACCCCCTCCGGGGGATATTGATAAAAATTTATCGAAAAATATCCCCCCACCCGGCTTGTGGCAGCCCTTGCCGCATTTTATAATTACTGCAATAAACAATGGGAGGAAAAGTCCTATGAAGAAAATCGTCGCTTTGATTTTAGCTGTGCTTATTTGTATCGGATTGCTTGCAGGCTGCGATTCCGGCGAAGCCGACCCCCGGAACAGCAGAATCATCACCGATGGATCAGGCCGTCAGGTGGAAGTGCCGGAAAAAGTGGAATCTATCGTTTGCGTGGGTGTTGGCGCTCTGCGCTACACCTGTTATGTAGGCGCACAAGACCTGGTGGTTGGCGTTGAAGACTATGAAGTAAAACCCGGCATGTCCCGGCTTTACAACTATGTTAATTTTGATAAGTTCAAGGATCTGCCGGTAATCGGCACCAATGGGCAGCCTTACACAGAGGAGATCATCAACCTTGCTCCGGATGTGATTGTCATGAGCGCCTATGCATCTGTAGAAGCTGATGATCTGCAGACCAAGACTGGCACACCTGTCGTGGTGGTTCCCGGCAGCGACACCACTCTGGATGATGCCGCTTATGAAACCATTCGTATTATGGGTCAGCTTTACGGCATGGAAAACCGGGCAACGGAACTGACAAATTACTTAAAGGGCATTCAAAAGGATCTGGATGATAGAACCAAAGACATTCCCGACAGTGAAAAGCCTTCCGTTTACGTGGCGGGTGTTTCCTTTAAGGGCGCTCACGGATTCGAGGGTACTGAAAGCTACTATGGTCCTTTTGAACTGATTCATGCCAACAACCTGGCCAATACCACCGGACAGACCGGCGCCTTTGACATTGATCTGGAGCAGGTTCTTTCCTGGGATCCTGAGATTATCTTCCTGGATTTCAACGGCATGGATCTGATTAACGAGGACTATGCCACGAATCCTGATTATTACAATTCTCTGACTGCTGTTCAGGAAGGCTGGGTCTATTCTCAGATTTCCTTCCGTTCCTCCGCATCCAATTTGGAAACAGCGTTGGCTGACGCTTATTACGCAGCCTGCATCCTGTATCCGGAGCAGTTCAAGGATGTAGACCCGGTGGCAAAGGCAGGAGAGATTTTCGAGAAGCTTCTGGGAACAAATCCCTACGAAGACCTGAAGGAGGCCGGTTATGAATTCCGTCCCATCAAAATTGGAGAATAATGTAGACGAGCTTTATAGAAAGAATCAAGTCAAAAGCATCAGTTTTTTGGTTATCTTAAGCGGTGTTTTGCTGCTGGCGATTCTGCTGAGCCTGCGGGCAGGTTCCTATGAAACTCCCATTGGGGAATTAATCAAAGGCATCTTTGGCTTGTCCACAGATAGAAAGATTAATATCGTTGTGCGCAACAACCGCCTGCCCCGGATTCTTACAGCAATCCTTGCCGGCGGCGGCTTGGGACTAGCAGGCTGTATCCTGCAGGCAGTGCTGCGCAATCCCTTGGCTTCATCCTCTACCTTGGGTGTATCTCAGGGCGCGACCTTTGGCGCCGCATTCGCTATTGTTGTGTTGGGATTGGGCGCTACGGATGGCTTTGGTATCCCGCTGTGTGCGTTTGTCGGATCCATTGCAGTTGCCTTGGTAATTCTTGGCCTGAGCAAGTTCCGGCAGGTATCTCCGGAGGGTATCGTGTTGGCAGGCGTGGCCATCAGTTCTATGTTCACCGGCGCAACCACCCTCATCCAATACTTTGCCGATGAAGTACAGCTTTCCACCTTGGTGTTCTGGACCTTTGGTGATCTTGGCAGCACCGGCTGGAAAGATTTGGGCGGTATGGCCGTAATTGTGGCGCTTCTGTGCGTGTATTGCTTTGCCCACCGCTGGGATTACAATGCCCTCTTAAGCGGTGAGGAAACGGCCATCAGCCTTGGTATCAATGTGAAGCGGCTGACCCTTGTGGGCATGGTGCTGTGCTGTCTAACCAGCTCCGTGGTGGTTTCCAATGTGGGTCTCATCAGCTTTATAGGTCTGGTTGCACCCCACATCGTTCGGATGGTGGTTGGCAACAACCATGTTTATCTGATCCCCGGCTCTATTCTGGGCGGTGCGACACTGCTCCTGTTGGGTGACCTGTTTGCAAGGACCGTCATCAGTCCGGTGATCCTGCCCATTGGCGCCATCACCTCTTTCCTTGGCGGCCCGCTGTTCCTTTACCTGCTGTTCAAAGGAGGTAAGAAGCAATGATGCAAGTAAAAAAGCTAAGTTATCATTACAAGGGTTGTCCGGAAGTGTTGAAGGATGTATCCTTCGATATCGAACCCGGCAAATTTCTGGCAATACTGGGCAACAACGGTGTTGGTAAAAGCACCTTGCTCAAATGCTTTAACCATATTCTGAAGCCGGATTCCGGCGAGGTAATTCTGGATGGGGAGAATCTGCTGAAGCAACCGCCCCGTGAAGTGGCAAAGAAGGTCGCCTTTGTTTCCCAGAGCGTACCCAGCACCCAGATGACTGTTCACGATGTGGTGATGCTGGGCCGCAGACCCTATATGAAATGGGGTTTTACTGAAGAAGACCACAACATCGTCCACGAATCCATGCACCGGCTGGATGTAGAGGATATGCGGGGCAGGTTCTTAAATCAGCTTTCCGGCGGTGAAAAACAAAAGGTCATGCTTGCCCGTGCGTTGGCGCAGCAGCCAAAAGCACTGCTGCTGGACGAGCCTACCAGCGCGCTGGATATTCAGAATCAGTATCAGGTTCTGAAGCTGGTGCGGGAATTCTGCCACAAGGACAATATGATCGCCGTGGTGGTCATCCACGATCTGAATTTGGCACTGCGTTTCTGTGACTGCTTCCTTCTGCTTAAAGACGGACAGGTCTACCGACACGGTGACCGCAGTATTCTGGACAGTACCGCGCTAAAAGAAGTTTATGGTGTGGACGCAAAAGTAGTGGAAATAGAAGGCCGGCACATGGTGCTGGTGGACGAATAAGGAGGAAAATATGAAAACTTGGCAGGATTGTGTGGCTTTTCACGGCCATGAATGCGGTGGCCTGACCATCGGCTATAAGGCAAGTCTGTACGCAATTGAGCTTTTGAATTTGGAATTCTCTGCAGATGAGCAGGTGGTATGTATTGCGGAAAATGATGCCTGCGGTGTAGATGGTATCCAGGTAATGCTTGGTTGCAGCATTGGTAAAGGCAACCTGCTGTTCCATATGCGGGGTAAGCAGGCGTTTTCTTTCTATAACCGTAAGACCGGTACTTCCGTCCGTCTGGTGCTAAAACCCAAACCCGAAGGTATGACAAAAGCAGAGTCTTTCGCCTACTACCAGGGATGTAAGCCGGAAGAGATGTTTGATGTAAAGGAAACGACGATTCAGTTGCCCGAAAAGGCACGGCTGTTCGATTCTTATGTTTGCGACTGCTGTGGAGAAACCACCGGCGCCAACTGGATCCGGCTTGCAGGTGATAAGAAGCTTTGCCTGGATTGTTATGAAAGCTATGACCGGTTTAATGTATAAGCAAAAGAAGAAGGCCGCTGATTTTGTCAGCGGCCCTTTGCGCTATGTAGTTAGATGGAGAAGGCGACCAGGACGATATCCTTGTTGGTCTTCTTGCTCAGGAGCTGTTCCAGCTCAGTGATCTTAGCCAGTGCTTCTGCGTCCTCGCTCAGCTGGGCATACTTCACGGGGCTGTAAGCGACCAGGGCAACATCTTTGCCGGTCTTGGCGGACAGTTCCTTTTCCAGAATGGTGATGGAGTCCAGCAGATCCTGACGGTCATCCAATTTGGTGAAGGTTTCCATGCTTTGATCCTCCTTGGATTATTCAGGCTTGAAAGCGTAGGTTGCGCCTTCGGTAATCTCGGTAGCGTCAACACCGGTCATGGCATACTCGCCATCAATGTAGAAGGCCCAGTATTTACCATCCTTGTCCCAATCCAGAGCAACACCGTTGACGGAATCCACATACAGACCGTACTCGGTTTCGTGTCCCTCAATCAGACCTTCGGCGATCAGAGCCTCACCGACAGTTGCCTTGTCAGAGGTGTACTCGAAGGTGGTTTCCTTACCTTCCAGATCGGCTACGACAACCGTGAAGGAAGCGCCGGTAGCTTTGGGCTCGGCATTGCCACAGGCAACCAGACCCAATACCATGACCATTACAAGCAGCAGGGAAATCAGTTTTTTCATTTGTTTTTTCTCCTTATAAGCAATTTCTCTTACACTGGTGCTCGCAGCTTATAACGAGATTGTTTGTATTTCGCGATACCGACTGAGCGCAAAAGCACATCACGGCGGCGGCCCCGCACAGGATTTACACCTGTTTCCCACGAAACGCTGACATTATAGCACCGTAACTCTAAGAAATCAACTCGGAATAAACTACAAATCAAACACCTTGCAATCACCGAATGGTTGTGATAACCTAAAATAAATGGAGGGATGGTTATGACTGAAATGGACCTGATCAAACTGGCAGAGGAAGCGGGGTTCCTTGCGGCAGTATTGCCTGCAAAGGAAATCCCGGTGGATGGTTCTTTCCGCAAATTCTGTGAGGACAATCTCTGTGGCAAATATAATGCCAATTACTCTTGCCCTCCCGGCTGTGGCACAGTGGAGGAAGTCCACCAGCGGCTGTTTGCCCAGGAAAAGGCACTGGTAGTGGAGATGATCTGGGAGGTAAATGGGTTTGATGATAAGGAATTTATCTTCTCATCCAGAAATAAACTGAATCGAACCGTGCTGCAACTTATGGATCAGCTTCGTGAGGCAGGTATGGATGGTTTCTGCCTTGGCTATGGTGGATGTCCTCTGTGCAATCCCTGTAAGCAGACAGAGGGTAAGCCTTGTACATTCCCTGAAAAGAAGATCAGCTGTATGTCAGCTTATTGCGTCGATGTAGGAAAGCTGGCAAAGAAGTGCGATCTGCCCTTTGCCTGGTCCAATGACAAAATGCATCTGTTTGGCCTTATCGCCTTCCATAAAAAAGCATGATTTTAGCTTGTATACAAGAATACGAAATTGACTATTGCAATTTTAGAGAGTTTGGACTATAATAATTAAGCAATTTAATATATGTTCCCGTGGCCGGGTATAGCGCATGACGAGTACCTGGCTGAACAAGATAATGGGGTGTGAGTCCCCGCGCTGCCGGCGCTGTAAGTGTCGAGATGGCCTGCCGTTGACGAAAGTCAGTCATTGAGAGAAATCTTGAGAAGGCAGACAGGCTGTCGTATGAGACACAAGTCAGAAGACCTACGGGAATGGTGTTTTACTTCTTTGCACCCGTGCGATGGGCAAAGGGGTTTACTATGTCACGCAGAAAAACGGCTGCGGCAGTATTCATTACTGCCGCAGCTTTTTTATTTGGAGGTAGAAAATGCAACCTGAAAAGAATATGGTGCTGACCAAAGCGGAAAAACAGCTGATTGAGGTGATCCGCTCTTTGGACTATGGCGAAGTCCGGGTAATGATCAAGGACAACAAGCCCATCCGGGTGGAAGAGATCCGCAGAAGTATCCAGCTTCCCAACGAGAAGTAAATAGATAAGTAGTTTTAAGAACTGACGGAAGAACCGAAGTTCGAAAGGTGTAGGGACAGTGTACCCATATCTTTCGGGCTTTTTTGTTTTTTATGAGGTAGTATTATGCCGCATCCAGGAAGAAGCAACATATATGAGGCCACCATCAAGCGGATGGTAAACGAAGCCTTGGAAGCACAGGAGCAGGGATTTGCCCAAAACCGTGGCAACGACAGTGACGAACAGTTGCTGGGTTACCTTTGTTTTTGTGCCAGCCTTTTGGGTCACACCCCCTGGCCCCGGGAGATCGTAGGCGGCAGCTTGATCGAAGATCGATTTGGGACCTGGCAGACGGCAATCGCAAATGCAAAATTGCCGATGCCAACAACGCCGAATAAGCTCACCGGTTTTACCCGGTATGTAGAGGAAACTGAACGGCAAAAGATTGTTTATCGGGAAAAGAAAGCTGCCAAAAAGCAAAAAGCCCAGCAAAGGCTGAAAGCACAGAAAGAAAAGCAGAAAGCTTAAAGTTGTTATGATTTGGTTTGCGTAATCCCCCTTGCGCAGACCATGAATAAGCTGCCGAACCTCCATTCGGCAGTAGATTGCCCTGATGCCGCTCCATGGGAACGGAGCGGCATTGGGAAACGAGAATAACCGCAAATGCGGTGAAGATAGATCCGGCGCGGTTTCCCTATGGAAGAACCAACGGATTCACATCATGTCCCGGAAGCGTCGGGCATGAGCCGGTTGAACCATTTTTCCGCCCACCAGGGCGATTGCATATAGTAAATGTAAGGAGGTTTTTTCAATATGAAGAAACGAATTTTCGCACTTCTGCTGGCATTTATCATGTTGGTGGGAATGCTACCTGTCAATGCCTTTGCAGCCAGCCAAGGCCAGGTCCGGGTGATCGTGGAAAATACCACATATACTGCCGATGAAGGGGCCCCCTGGGATGGCACTCTGGTGGATACCAAAGTCGACTTGACGGACAATATGACCATGATGACCGCCATCTTGACGGCTTTGGACAATGCCGGCCATAGCTGGAACTATAACTCCGGTGATTGGGATACCACCTATATCAGCTCCATCGAAAAAGGTGGTTCCGTGGGATTGGCTGAGTTTGACGGCGGTACCGGTGCCGGTTGGAAGGGAACGCTCAACGACTGGTTCGTAAACCTGGGCTTCACAGACTGGAAGGTCTCTAACGGCACCCTGGTGGCCGGTGATGTGATCCGTGTCATGTACACCCAGGATATGGGTGCCGATATCGGCGGCGAATGGGGTGCCAATGTGGGTAACCTGAACAGCCTGACTGTCAGCGAAGGTAAGTTGTCTCCTTCTTTTGATAAGGAGACCCTGGACTACACACTGACCGTAGAAAGCGATGTTAGCAGCGTGGATATTACCGCGGTTGCAGAGAATAAGGAAGATAAGGTCACCGTCACAGTCGGCGGCACAGAGTACCGCCGGGGTGTTGATGTGCCCGTTTCTGACGGCACGGAGATCTCCGTTGCCTGCGGTGCAAAGACCTATCTGGTCACGGTCAGCGCAGCACAGCCGGAGCCTGTTACGTATGCCGTGACGCTGCCTGCGGAGACTACCGGTTATACGGTAGCAGCTGCAGAAGGTTCTGTGTCCCCCGTTGTTGAGGGCGGCAGCTACAGCTTTACCGTCACCATCGCCGATGGCTATGAAGCCGGTGAAGACTTTGCGGTCAAGGCCAATGATGTGGTTCTGACCGCTGCAGATGGCATCTATACCATCGAGAGTATCACTGCTGACCAGATCGTCACAGTGGAAGGCGTTGCGGAAAAAGTCGCAGAGGAAGCAGTCCCGTTCTCCACCGAGATTAAACTGCCTAGTAACGGTAACTCCAGCTGGGGATATGTTTCCAAGCTGGTCCTCAGAGGTACCGACGGCAGCATCTATGAAGCTTACTGGTCTGCTACCAGTAACCCCTTTGTTCTGGATGTGATCCTGGGCCAGGATACGGACAAGGATGCCACTATCACCGCCGCATTCTCTGTGGCAGGCCTGCGCGCACCCTCCATTACCGGTGAAACAGCCGTCACACTGCAGAACGGCAAGGGTACCATCAATGTAACGGCCAAGAGCGCTATCGCTTCTTTCTATCCGGATACCAACTGGACCATCAACCTGACCGTAGACGACGGTTCCGCGGCCAACAGAGCCAGCTATACGGTAACTCTGCCGGAAAGCTGTGAGGCCTATACGGTAACCGCCAGCAGCAGTTCTGTATCTCCTGTCATCGAAGGCAGAAGCTACAGCTTTACGGTCACCATCCCCAACACATACAAGGCTGGCGAGAACTTTGCTGTTAAAGCCAATGATGTGGTTCTGGAGGCTGTAAACGGCGTCTATACCATTGAAAACATCCAGGCCGACCAGGTTGTGACCGTAGAAGGCGTGGAAGAAAAAACACTGGCAGAGTTGAGTGTAACCGTCATTGCCCCCGCCGGTTCCACTATTTCTTCCGGTCGTCACTATTCTTACTTCAAATATGATTTCAGCGAACCTCTGGAAGAAACTACATTGGAAGACGGCAGGATCCAGAAGGTCTACCCGACTCAGAGCGGCCGACAGGGCTTTGTCCGTGTTCAGCATCCCGAAGGCGTTACCTACTGGGATTTTGACGGTTTAACAGCCGGTAGCGTCTTTGAGATCACCGAGGAAATGCTGTTTATCGGCAGCAGCGAGTTTGGTAAGGAGACTGTTTACGCCAACTTTGAGAAGAATGTCAAGGACAAGGCAGACCTGTATCTGACTGCCAACGAAAAGGGTTGGCTGGACTTAAATACCGGTGATACCTGGAATCTGAATGTATTCCGCAACTTCCTGTCTCTGGGCAACACCATCTCCAATGACTGCCTGGCTCTGCCCGATGTGGAGTATAAAGTCATCTCTCCCAATGGCGGTGCTTCTGATGTGGTAAGTGTTACGCCTGATGCCAACAATAGCAGCTATGCCGAGATCAAGGCAGAGAAGGCCGGCACCGCCATCATTCTGGTCAGCTACGATGCTGTCTATAACTGTGACGGCGAAGGCGGCAAGCAGTGGTCCGCTATCTGGCCGGAGAATACCGGTGTTGTCATCGTGACGGTGGATGCAGAGGATGCCTCCATCGCTACCAATATGACCGTCAACGAGGAAGCCAACAGCGGCGGCAAGCAGGTCATCGACGCAGAACATGACATTCTGTTCTATGTTGAGGATTCCGGCGCCTCCTATAGCTTCAAGCCTGAGGAGGGCTGCGCTGTCACCGTCAACCGTTCCAAGGTTGGCAGCGCCATGACCTTTGGCGGCTTCACCTCCGGCGGTGTGGAAACTGCTGCCGACGGTACTGTCACGGTCACCGGTCTTACCACCGGTACCCACATCATCAAGGTGGAAAAAGACGGCAAGGCTGTCTATCAGGTGGTCCGTGCAAGACAGGTTTCTTATGAAGTCAAGCACAGCGACGGCAGCCTGGTAACGGAAGAAAGTCCCGCACAGCCTGGCGAGACCGTTACCGTCCAGTTCCATGATCTGATCTCCCCCCTGGAAAAACTGTCCGGTGTGTATAATGCCAACTTCGGCTTCTACTACAACGGCCAGCAGGGTGTGCAGGTCCGGACCTCCGGCGGCACCTACGGCGTGTACACCTTCAGCGGCAGCGAAGGTCTGCAGAAGTTTACCGTTACCGTTCCGGCTGCCTGGAATGAAACTACCTATACCTTAACCGATGGCGGTATCAAGCTGGGCGGCTTCGGCGGTTCCTTTGGCAGCCACCGTACTACCACTTACATCGCAGGCAAGGAAGTCAATACCAATGCCAGCGGCACCGGCGGCGTAGCTTCCGTCCTGCCCGATATTGCAATTACCACCAAGCCCTGCGGCTATAACAGCTATGTTGCCACCCTGTCTACCGGCGATGGCTACACCGTGAACGGAGTGTCCGGTGAGGCAAATCCCATCCGTGAGGGCGATACCTACACCTTCACGGTTACCGTGCTTGCCGGTTATGATGGCGAAAATATGGTTGTCAAGGCCAATGGCAAGCCCATTACCGCAACCGACGGCACCTACGCAGTTGAAAATGTCACCGAAAACTTAAACATCACCGTGGAAGGTGTTGAAAAAATCGAAGTGGACATGACCACCTCCACAGCCGTCTACACCAATGGTGTGGATGGTTCCCAGTGGGGCCGCGGCAATTATGTCTATGTGGATACCATCTCCCTTGGCGGCGCTGAGATCGAAAGCTACACCTGGGACGATGACACCTGTAATATCGTTCTGAAAGCAGGCACTGCAAAGAACGCTGCCATCGGCTTCAACTGGGCAGTTGGCGGTTCCAACGCAAGCTGGTACGATCAGATGAGTGCTAAGCTGAATGGTACAGCGGTGGCAGCCGGTGAGACGGTGGGCATCAAGCTGGTCGATGGCGCTGCAACTGTCGAGTTTTATGCAATTTACGCTACCAACACCAGATGGAGTGATACCAAGACCTTTGTTATTACTACCGCAGAGCCTCCTGCATTCGGCCTGCCCGATCTGGAAATCGCAGTTGGCGGCAATACTGTGGAAACCGCAACGGTGCAGGCACTGACGCCTGACTTTGACACCGCAACAACAGAGTATTCTACTCCCATCCTGGACTACGAAAGTGATAAGAATAACCGTTTTGTTTTGGTGAAGGTCGCGGCTCCGGAGGGAGCAACGGTCACCGCCAAGTGCGGCGGTTCCGAGGTGGCTACCCTGGTAAGCGGTGAGTGGGGTGTCCTGCAGGTAAAGGGCGGCTACTTCTGGTCCCCCACTTACAGCGGCTGCTTAACACCCGGTGAGTATAACAAGGTGGAGATCACCGTATCCAAGGAAGGCGAAACCGACAAAGTTTATACTGTCACGGTTCCCATGCAGCCGGATATTGCCAACAGAAGCCTTGCATGGAAAACCAACCTGAGCGATGCACTCTACATTACGAAGAATGATGAAAATGCAGCCCTGACGGTGGAAGCCCAGTACAAGAACCGTCCTTTGGAAAATGAGGATGTGGTTACTTATCAGTGGTACAGCAACACCTCTGCAACCACCGAGGGTGGCACGGCCATTGCAGGTGCCACTGCGGAAACCTATGTGCCCGATGTTTCCAAACTGGGTACCGGCTACTACTATGCAGTAGCCTCCTGTAAGGACTTGGAAAGCATCACCAGCAAGGTTATTACTGTAACCGTTACCGATGAAGCAGCGCCCAAATCTATCAGCATTGTCTGCGATTATCCCTATACCGTTCCCAACGACTGGGGCAAGGCATTGGGCGGTGTCAGTTTTGTGGCAAAGAATGGTGACACGCTGACATTGAAGGCTGTGGACGAAAACGGCAAGGAAACACCCGTTGTATGGCCCTCCAGCCTTGGCGGCGGTTCTTTGAATGTGACGAACGGCTCTACTGTTGTTTATACGGTCACCAGCACCATCTACAGCTATGTACAGGTCACCTCTCTTTATGATTCCACCATCCAGTCCGAAGAAAAGGCGATTCAGGTCGAGGACTATTCCGTCAATCAGTATAACAAGACCCCCACGGTGACACTTTCTGATGATGGACAGTCGGCCAAGAGCATCAGCGCCCAGGGCGGTTTGAATGGCTATACGATCTGGAGCTACACAGTATCGCCTGAGAATGCTGCGGAACTGAGCAGCGACCAGAAAGAAAAAGCGAATTACCTCAAATTCAACGCACTGCGCCCCGGCACGATCCAGGTTTCCTTTGATCTGGACCTGAATGGTGACGGCGTAGCAGACGGCAACGGTCAGACGGATACGGCAACCCTGACGATCAATGGTATTGCGGTGGAAGATAGCAGCGGCAATCTGAACAAGACCTATCTGGAAACCAGTACAGCAAAGCCTAATCCTACCATGCAGCTGAAGGCTCTGTCCTCCACGGAAAACCCGGTCTTCACCTGGTCAAGCACTGACGAGACCGTTGCCACCGTAGATGAAAACGGTGTGGTCACTGCCAAGGGCGTGGGTTCTGTCATCATCTCCGCAACGGATGGGACCTATACCGGCGGCATCAAGGTGGTGGTCACCAGTGCGGATACTCCCTACTTTGAGAGTATCGATTTTGTGACCACCAGCGCATGGAGCAATGGTCTATCCAATGCCAGCTGGAAAACTGCCGACTTTAAGGCAACCACCCTGCAGTACACCGGCTTGAAGCTGACCAAGGCTGCGGCAAGTACACTGACGCTGAAAGATACAACACTGTACAACACAGAAAAGTATACGGCATCTGCAGCCTATGTGGATGCAAACGGTACCGAACAGAGCGTGGTTATCCATTCCGGTGCAGCTACGGAGCTGAAGGATCTGCCTTTTGAGACCAATATCATCACCATCACGCTAACGGACAAGGCGGACGAAACGAAGAAGACGGTCTATACCTTCGAAGTCACCCGTCCCCGTGATACCACCAAGACCATTGCAAACAACGGTATTGTCTTTGTTCCCGATGGCCGGGAAATTTGGAAGGACAAATACGACGGTAAGACCGAAGGCATTATGTATGTTGCCAATGAAGATGGCAGCTTCGCCCAGTATCAGGGTGTCAACAGCAGCCGCCTGTATTACCGCACCTATGCACTGAACGGCCTGGAAAGCTTTTCCTTGACCTTGAAGGGCAGCAGTGCCTTTACCCATATCCGCGTCTCTACCGATGACAGTGCGACTTGGAAATACCTGGGCCAGACCGGCGCTTCCGGTGTCAGTACGGGTAAGATCGCCATCCCCACACCTACAGGTGAGGAACACTCGGTTGTCAAGGTTACCGTGCAGATCCTGGACGATGTAACCTATGCAGCCAATGTGGCGGCAGGCAAGGACGGTTTTGCGGACAGCGAACCTAAGGCCTACACCCTGTGGGTCGAGCAGATCCCTGCACCGGATATCGCCTGTGATATGGAAACTGCGGTGACAGATATTGGTGATTGGTATCCTGCCTTCCGTAAGGACAGAACCAGCTATCGTATTATTGTCGCACCCGGCGCAGCAGCACCTGTGCTGACATTCACCGTATCGGAAGGCACAAAGGTTACCGTTGCCGGAACGGAGCATACTCCCAACGAAAAGGGCGAGTATACCCTGACATTGAGTAAAACCCTCCAGGAAATTGCTGTTGCCGCAAGTGACGGTATGACCGTCAAGACCTATTCCATCGGCTATTCTGAGCGGGAAGCCAGCTCCGCAGCTGACAAGGTTGTGGACTATCTGATGGTGAACTCCCAGTATATAAACGGAAATGCCGGTGGTTACGGTACTAACCCCCAACAGACACTGACCGGTGGCCTGCTGTCTTTGGGTAACTTCGGCGGCTATGTGACCTTCTACATGGAAAACGGCCTGACCGATGATCCTAACAATGCTTATGGCGTTGATTTCTATGTCAATGGCAATGCCTTTAAGGATGTTTCTACCGGCACCGGCCTGGGCTCTATGGAGCCCGGACAGGTTTGGGTCTCCGAGGACGGCAATACCTGGTATGCCCTGGCAGGTTCCGAGCATTACGAGGACAGCACCCTCTGGGACTACGCGGTGACTTACACCAAAACTGAGACCGGCAGTACCGATTGGAAGGACAACCAGGGCAACACCATGGCATCTACTCACGGCAGATCCTTTGCATGGCCCAGCCCGAATGTTTACACCATGAACGATCTGCCCAAGCAGAGTTCCTTTACCCTGACCGGTATTCTGCTTCCCTGCGTGGACGGTACCATCACCGGTACGGACAACTTTAACGCCTTCTCCAAGGGCGGCAGATTTGGCTATGTGGACCTGCTTCCCAACGGCACTTCCAACCCCTATCTGGATAACTCTGACTACAGCAACGCAAGCAGCGGATTTGACCTTAAATGGGCGGTGGATGCAGCAGGCAATCCTGTGGATGTGGCCGACAAGTCCTTCCATTATGTGAAGGTGGTCACCGCCTCCAACCTGATGGCGGGTTCTGCCAACGAAAAATCCACTGAGGTTGGTGACATCGTCCGGGCAACGGCACAGACCGAGGCTGTGGGCGTGACCGCAGCACCTTCCGGTGTGACCATTTCCAGTGGCGATACCAGCAAAACCATTTCCTTTATAGCCGATCAGCAGATTTATGAAATGGACCTGGGCGATATGGACTATGTGTCCGTCCTGGTAGATGGCACAGCCGAGGATGACAATATCTATGTGAACAATCAGCGTGTGGTTTCCGGCACGGCAGCCACCGGCATCAAGATCGGCAAGGATCAAAAACTGGTCCGAATCATTGTCCAGAACGGTGATAAGGAGCCTGTAATCTATGTGCTGAAGCTCAGTGGCAGTGCAGAACCCCAGGAGCTGATCGAAGGCATCCAACTGAATGTGGACGGTGCCGGTCGCCTGGCAACCACCACCGATGGCAAGATTTTCACCGGCTCCGTTGGTTACCGAGTGGAAAGCATCGGCATCACTCCCAAGGTGGTAAGCGGTGCGGAAGTGACCATCAATGACGAAACCGTTCAGGAAAGCTACAAACTGGAAGAGGGCGAAAACACCTTCACCATTACGGCTTCCAAGGATGGCCTGAGCCAGACCGTTACTTTGAAGGTCGAAAAAGAAAAGACTCCGGAATCTACCGGTAAGATCACTGTGTATTTTGCGCTTCTGGGTGACAGTAAGCACGGGCAGAGTGGTACTGCGCATACCCTGGCAGAGAATAATCTGACCACCTGGCTCAGCAGCACCGCTTATGAAATCGATTCTCCCGCAGCTGTGGTGGATCTGATCGCCATGGCGCTGAAGGACCGCTATACCTATGTAAACTCCGGTGGTAACTACATTTCTTCTGTCAATGGCTTGGCAGAATTCGACAATGGACCTAATTCCGGCTGGATGTACACCATCAATGGCATCCATTCCCAGCAGGGCATTGCCGAACAGCTGCTGCAGGACGGCGACAGTGTGATTCTTCACTACTCTGATGACTGGACGTTAGAGCACAACCCGGACACCGGTGATGATGAAGCTGCAGCAAATGCTGTGGAAGCACTGATCGATGCCATTGGCACGGTTACGCTGGATAGCGAGCAGAAGATCGCCCAGGCCCGTGCAGCTTATGATGCACTGACCGCTACCCAGAAAACACTGGTAGAAAATCTGGCTGTTCTGGAAGCAGCAGAGGAAGCTTTGGCACTACTGAAACTGGCCGGCACGGATATTACCGATATTTACAAAACAACCGGTGATTATCTGGCAGGATTGACTGCTCCTACGTTTGGTACTACCAACGGAGAGTGGCGCGTCATTGGCCTTGCCCGCGCAGGCAGAGCCGTGGCAGACAGCTATTATGACGCAGTAGTCCAGTATGTGAAGGACAATATCGACGGCAGCGGTAGACTCCACGCAGTAAAATCTACCGACAACTCCCGTCTGATTGTTGCCCTGACCGCCATCGGCAAGGATGTGACCGATGTTGGTGGCTATGATCTGTTGGCTGGCCTGAACGAAATGGAATACATCGGCAAGCAGGGTATTAACGGCACAATCTGGGCATTGATCGCATTCGATACCCATGATTATGAGATCCCCACCGGGGATGTGACCAGAGAGAAATTAGTACAGACCATTCTGGATGACCAAAAGACAGGCGGTGGTTGGGCACTGAGCGGTACTGTGGGTGACCCGGATATGACCGGTATGGCTCTGCAGGCATTGGCTCCTTACTACAGTACCAATTCCGCAGTGAAGACAGCGGTGGATAAGGCGCTGACCTGGCTGTCCGGAATCCAAAACAAGAACGGTACTTTCTCCGGTTCCGAAGGAACCACCAGCGAATCTTTGTCTCAGATCATCACGGGTCTGACCGCTTTGGGCATCAATCCTGAGACCGACAGCAGGTTCGTGAAAAACGGTGTATCCGCAGTGGATGCGCTGGCTCAGTTCTATGTGGAAGGCGGCGGATTCAAGCACATCCTTGCCGGCGACCGGAATATGATGGCCACGGAACAGGGCTACTACGCATTGGTGTCCTATTACCGTCTGCTGCAGGACAAGACCGCTCTGTATGATATGTCGGACGTGACCATTCAGACCGCAGCTATGGATCAGGAAGCAGCGGATGCGGTGGAAGCGCTGATTGATGCCATCGGTACTGTCACCAAGGACAGCGGAGAAAAGATCAAGGCTGCCCGTGATGCCTACGATGCTTTGACGGATACCCAGAAACAGCTCGTTGCAAACTACAAGACGCTGACTGATGCGGAAGCTAAGTATGCGCAGCTTGTCAAGACGGCGGAAGATGAGGCGGCAGCCAAGGCAGTTGAAGATAAGATCGATGCCATTGGCACAGTCACGCTGGATAGTGAGGGTAAGATTAAGGAAGCACGTAAGGCTTATGATGCACTTACCGATGTGCAGAAAGCACTGGTAAGCAATCTGGATAAGCTGGAAACTGCCGAAAAGGCACTTGCTGATCTTAAGGATGAAGCTGCGGCCGATGAAGTAGAAAAGCTGATCGACGCTATCGGCACTGTCACCAAGAATAGTGGTGATAAGATCAAGGCAGCTCGTGATGCTTATGACAAGCTGACAGACGATCAGAAAAAGCTGGTTGAGAATTACAAGACCCTGACCGATGCGGAAGGCAAGTTCAAGGAACTGAATTCTACTGCTGAAATAAGCTTTACTTTGCTTGGCTGCTATACGCACGGCGAAGACAAGGTTCATACTTTGGCAGAGGGCAACTTAAGCACATGGATTGCCAAGAAGACCTACAAGGTAGAACCGGGCGCAACCGTCAAGGATGTGCTGGAAATGGCACTGAAGGAAGCCGGTATGAGCTATCGCAACCCCACCGGCAACTATGTAGAGTCCATTAACGGCATCGGCGAATTCACCAATGGCGGCAATTCCGGCTGGATGTACACGCTGAACGGTATTCACCCCGGCCTTGGTGTTGGGGAGCAGACGGTGAAGGACGGCGATGTGATCGTATTCCATTACACCGATGACTACACCAAGGAGGAAGGCAGCCAGGGCTATGGCGATAGAGACAAGGCAGCGGCAGAAAAAGTTGAGAAGCTGATTGATGCAATTGGTACGGTCACCCTAAACAGCAAGGATAAGATTGATGCTGCCCGTAAGGCATACGACGCATTGACCTACACCCAGAAGCAGATGGTTGATAACTACGCGACTTTGACTGCTGCGGAGAGCAAGTATGCCCAGCTGAAGAAGGATGCGGACGAAGCCGCTGCCAAGAAGGTCGAGGATATGATCGACACTCTGGACAGCAATTCCGCTACTTTCGAGGAGGATGTGAAGGCTGCAAAGAAGGCATACGATGCACTGACAGCCGATCAGAAGAAGCTGGTGGGGAACTATCAGAAACTGGCCGATGCTTTGAAGGAACTGGCTTCCGAGGAGGATAAGAAAGCCGCAGAAGCAGTGGAAAAACTGATCGATGCCATCGGTACTGTCACCAAGGACAGCGAAGCTGCAATCAAGGCAGCCCGGGAGGCCTATGAGAAACTGACAGATGAACAAAAGGCACTGGTCGGAAATCTGGATGTGCTGGAAGCTGCCGAAGAAAAACTTGCTGCATTAAAAACCCTGGTTGGTATCGAAGAAATCTACAAGGCCACCGGTGATTATCTGGAAAAACTGGGAACTCCTGTTCCGGGAACCGTCGGCGGTGAGTGGATGGTGATTGGCCTGATCCGTTCCGGTCGCGAGGTTCCTGATGCTTACTACGACAATGCAGTGAAGTTTGTGCAGGAGAATATCGATGAAAACGAACGCCTGCACAGCGCAAAGTCTACTGAGAATGCCCGTATGATCCTGGCACTGACGGCCATCGGCAAGGATGTTACCAATGTGGGCGGACATAATCTGCTCTCCGGTCTGACTGACATGACTTATGTTCAGAAGCAGGGTATTAACGGCCCCATTTGGGCGCTGATCGCTTTTGATTCCGGAAATTATCCGATTCCTGAAGGCGGCGATGTGACCCGTGAAGCTTTGATCCAGGTCATCCTGGATGCTCAGCTTTCCGATGGCGGTTGGGCACTTAGCGGCAGTACCTCCGATGCTGACATCACCGGCATGGCACTGCAGGCACTGGCTCCCTACTACAAGACGGATGCAAAGGTAAGGGCGGCAGTGGACGAAGCACTGGAAACGCTGTCTGTGATGCAGACGGCAGACGGCTCCTTCGGTAGTATTGACGGTGTCAGCGCGGAATCCATTGCGCAGGTTGTGGCAGGCCTGTCGGCATTGGGAATCGATACCCATACCGATGCGCGATTCATTAAGAATGGCATGTCCGCAATTGATGCGCTGTGTGCCTTCTATGTGGAAGACGGCGGATTTAAGCACATTCCCAATGGCAATCTGGACGGCATGGCCACTGAACAGAGCTACTACGCTTTGACAGCCTACTTCCGCATGCTGGACGGAAAGACCGCACTGTACGATATGACCGATGTGATCAATATGGGTGGCGATGTGACTGTTGAGGAACCGGTAGAAACACTACCTGCTGAGACTGAATCTGCACCCACAGAACCGGTGGAAATCCCTGCTGAAAATGACCGCAGCTTCCCCTGGTGGCTGGTGATCGTGATCGTGGTACTGGCAGGGGCTATTGTGGTGCTTGTGATCATTTCGGGGCCTAAGAAAGGCAGACATATGAAGTAATCCTTACTTGCCTAAAACATAAGGAGAGCGGATTCGGAGAGGGAAAAACCCATCCGAATCGGCTCTCCGGTTTTGCCCGTTTATAGACCTCTGTGAAAGCGGCCTCAACCGGGCTGTTTTCACAGAAGCCTATGAAGAATATGAGGTGTTTTAGCTATGAAAAAGAAAACAATTGCAAATCTCATCATGGTGCTGACCATTGCGCTGATCGTGGCGGTTGGTGCGCTGGTTGCGTGGTTTTTGATAGAGCCGGAGGAAAGCCTTTACGGAAGCGAATTTTATCGGGTAGAAATACCAAATCATCGGTTGGTCACAAACGAAGATACCCAGAACCTATGTACCATCACCATCCGCTGCGATACGATTTTTGACAACGCCGATGCCTTGGAAGAGGCAAAGGCACCTTATGTCCCGGAGGACGGTGAGATCCTGCCTGTCGTTACGGTGGAATTTACCCCCGGAGAAACGGTGTTCGATGTGCTGCAGCGGGTGTGCGAAGCATCGGAATTACAGTTGGAATACAGCTGGACACCCCTTTACGACAGCTACTATGTGGAGGGCATCAACCATCTGTACGAGTTTGATTGCGGCTTTGAGTCCGGTTGGATGTATAGGGTGGACGGATGGTTTCCCAACTATGGCTGTTCTGCTTACGAGTTGCAGGGCGGCGAGGAAATCGTCTGGTACTATACCTGTAAGGGACTCGGCACGGATGTAGGTGCAGAAAGAATGGAATGACTTATGAAAGATGCGTTTTCTAAATGCCACCCGGCGGTGAACTTTCTGTTCTTCGTGGGGGCGATTGGCTGCAGTGTGGTAATCCAGCATCCTGCCTACCTGCTTGCGGGATTCTTTTGCGGCGGGATCTATTATTTCCTTCTGAACGGAAGAAAGGGTCTAAAGATGATTTTGGGACTGCTGCCCATGTTCCTGATCCTCACAGCCATTAACCCACTGTTCAATACATATGGCGCACACATCCTGTTTTCTGTATTCGGTCGCCCCTATACCTTGGAAGCACTTCTGTACGGCGCAGCCATTGCCTCTGTTTTTGTGGTAATGATGTTGTGGTTCGGCTGTTACAATGCGGTCATGACCAGCGATAAATTCACCAGCCTTTTTGGCAATCTGATCCCGGCGCTGTCTCTGCTGCTGATGATGGTACTGCGGCTGATTCCCAATTTTATTCGGAAAACAAAACAGATCATCGGAGCCAGAAAATCCATCGGCAAAGGCGCGGCAGAGCAAAGCAGCACCAAAGAAAAACTCTCGGATGGTATGACGGTGCTTTCGTCGCTGACCGACTGGGCCCTGGAGGGCAGTGTGGTGACGGGAGATTCCATGCGGGCCCGTGGTTATGGCACGGCAAAGCGCAGTAGCTTTATGATCTACCGCATGAAAACCGGCGATTGGCTGCTGATTGTATTGATCCCAATTCTACTTGTGCTTATCATCACCGCTGCCTGCCTTGGGCAGATGGCAGCTGTCTTTACCCCCGAGATTCAAATTTCCCCCATCTCCTGGGGCATCATTCCCTATACCGTATACCTTTTGATCCCCATTGCACTACATACAAAGGAGGCCATCCAATGGCACATTTCGAGATCAAAAATCTGAGTTTTTCTTATCCTACCGCCAAGGGAAAGGAATCTTTGCATGATGTATCCTTAACGATCCACAAAGGTGAGTATGTTGTCCTGTGCGGCAAGTCTGGCAGCGGCAAGACCACGCTGCTGCGGCACTTAAAGTCCGTTCTGGCTCCCCACGGAAAGAAAAGCGGCGAGATCCTTTTTAACGGTGTGCCTATGCCACAAGTCAGCCAGCGGGATCAGTCCGCAAAGATCGGCTATGTGATGCAGAATCCTGACGATCAGATCGTCACGGATAAGGTCTGGCATGAACTGGCCTTCGGTTTGGAAAGCCTGGGGGTAGATCAAAAGACCATGCGGGCGCGTGTGTCGGAGATGGCTTGCTATTTTGGTATTGCCGACTGGTTCCACCGGGACGTGGCAAATCTCTCCGGCGGACAGAAGCAGCTTCTGAACCTTGCCTCCATTATGGCCATGCAGCCGGAGGTGCTGATTCTGGACGAGCCTACCAGCCAGCTGGACCCCATCGCTGCGTCAGATTTTCTGAATACGGTACGAAAGATCAACATTGAACTGGGTACGACGGTCATCATCACCGAGCACCGATTGGAGGATATTTTCCCCTATGCAGACCGGGCAATCGTCATGGATGCAGGTCGGGTGATTGCGGATGATACCCCCCGGAATATCGGCAAGCAGTTGTGGGAGCAGAAAAATGATATGTTTGCCGCCATGCCCACTCCCGTGCGGGTGTTCTACGGCGCAGGCGGCGAGGGGGATTGCCCTTTGACCGTCCGGGAGGGCAGAAACTGGCTGAGCAAGGTTTTTGCAGAAGCACCCAAAATTGCAGCTTTCCCGGTAGACTCCATGAAAGAAGAGATCGAAAAGCCTGCCCTTTCTCTCAAGGAACTGTGGTTCCGTTATGAGAAGGACAGCCCGGATATTCTGCGGGGTGTTTCTGCGGAAGTGCCTGCGGGGAGCCTCTATGCTATCGTAGGCGGCAATGGTGCCGGTAAATCTACAACACTCAAAGCCATCTGCGGCATTTGCAAGCCTTATCGGGGAAGTGTAAAGGTATTCGGAAAACCAATAAACAAGTATAAATCCTCCGAACTCTTTGGCGGCTGTCTTGCGATGCTTCCCCAGGATCCCAAGAGCCTGTTTGTGAAAAAGACAGTGCGGGAGGACCTGGAGGAAATGACCAAGGACAAGGCGCTGATCGAGGAAATCGCCGCTACCTGTCAGATCGAGTCCTTGCTGGGCAGCCACCCCTATGACCTCTCCGGCGGTGAGCAGCAAAGGGCAGCACTGGCAAAGGTCCTGTTGACCCAGCCCAAGCTCTTACTTCTGGACGAGCCTACCAAGGGCATTGACAGCTTCTTCAAGGAAACATTAGCAAAAATATTATGTAAACTAAAAGAGCAAGGGGTCACTATCGTTATGGTCTCTCACGATGTGGAGTTCTGCGCGCGGTATGCTGATCTGGTCAGTATGTTCTTTGACGGTCAGATTTTGACCACGGATACACCCCGCCGCTTCTTCGGTGCCAACAGCTTCTATACCACGGCAGCTAACCGTATGAGCCGTCATGTATTCCGTAACGCGGTCACTGCGGAGGATGTGGTGCTCCTTTACAAAAAGAATAAGGGGGAAGAATGATGAAAAAGTCGAAATTGATCTCGCTGCTGATCTTTCTGCTTGTTGTTCCTGCTACGCTGATTCTGGGTTCCCGCATGGATGGCAGATGGTATTACTTGACCAGCACCCTGATGATTGCGGAACTGCTCATTCCTTTCTTCCTGGCCTTTGAGGGCCGCAAACCCCAGGCACGGGAGCTGGTGGTCATTGCTGTGATGTGCGCATTGGCGGTGGTTGCCCGTGTGGCGATCCCCATTCCCAGTTTCAAGGCGATTTTTGCCATCATTATGATTGCCGGTATCGCCTTTGGCCCGGAATCCGGCTTTTTGGTGGGCGCGGTTTCTGCCCTTGCCAGTAACTTTTTCTACACCCAAGGCCCCTACACCCCTTGGCAGATGATGGCCTACGGTGTGGGCGGTATGCTGGCAGGTTACCTGTTTTTCAAGGGTCACCTGAAGAGAAAACCCCTTGTGATGGGCATTTTCGGCTTCCTGTGTGTCCTGCTGGTGGTAGGCCCGCTGCTGGATACCTGCACGGTGTTCCTTGCACCCATTACGCTCAACTGGAAAAATATTTCTGCCCTCTACATTTCGGGTTTTCCCGTGAATGTGAGCCAGGGCCTGTGTACCTTTGCGGTTCTGTTCCTGCTGGGAAGACCCCTGCTTGACAAGCTGGATCGCATCAAGGTAAAATATGGCATGATGGAGGATGAAAATGGGATTTGAACGGTGCCATCCGGCGGTGAATCTCATCTATTTTGCCGCCGTAGTGGCCGCAATGATCACCTTTCAGCACCCGGTATTTTTAGCGGTATCTTTCTTGTGTGCTTTTGCCTACAGCGTCAAACGGGGCGGCTGGAAGACGCTCATGTTTAACCTCTGCCTGCTGCCGCTAATTGCAGCGTTTGCACTGTATTACAGTTCCTATACCCATTTCGGCATGACAGTACTGCAGCAGAACTTTGTAGGTAACAATATGACCCTGGAATCTTTGGTGTACGGCATTGTGCTGGGTATAAGTGTTGCGGGGGTTTGCATTTGGTTTTCCTGCGTGTATTCGGTGTTTACCACGGACAAGGTGGTGTACCTGTTCGGCAAGGTCAGTCCCCGGCTCAGCCTGTTTTTGGCGATTCTGCTTCGGATGGTTCCCAGAATCAAAAAGGAAGCGAAGCGCATCAACATGGCCCAGCAGGGCATCGGCAGAGGTGTGAATCAAGGAAGCTTCTTTGCACGGCTGCATAACGGTATCCGCATTTTCTCCATGCTGATTACCTGGACTATCGACTCGCTGACCATTGCTTCCGAATCCATGCGCAGCCGGGGAAGCAACTTACGGGGAAGAAAAGCTTTTTCTATCTACCGCTTTGACAACCGGGATCGTTTCTTTGTGATCGGTCTGTTCCTGTGTCTGACCCTGACCATGATGGCAGTTTTGCTTGGGCAGACGGATATGGTATATGACCCCAAAATCATTTGGACAGATGTTTCCCCAATCCTTTGCATTGGCTATGCTGTGCTTTGTCTGATGCCGCTGGGGTTGGAAATCTGGACGGAATACCGCTTTCAGAAAGCGAGGGAAAGCCTATGAAAAAAGAGAATATCTACCTTTCCACCATCGCTACCGATGCGGTGCGGGTAGCCAAAGAATATAGCGTTAATCTGGAAATTGCCGAATATTGCACAGCCTGGAATATGGATGAGAAATTCGAGGGTGTCGATCAGGTAGTCCAAAAGAAGCTGGATGGCATTTCCCAAAGTGTCCTTCATGCTCCCTTTAATGAGCTGTTCCCCTGTGCCATTGATAAGAAAGCAAGGGAAGTGGCATCAAGCCGCTATTGCCAAGCCATTGACCTTGCCAAGCGCTATGGCAGCACCAAAGTCATCATCCACGGCGGGTACAATCCCTGGATCTATTTCCCGGTTTGGTACACGGAGCAGTCTGTAATCTTCTGGAAGGAATTTTTGAAAGAAGATCCCGGTGTTCAGATCGTGCTGGAAAATGTGCTGGAAACGGAGCCCCAGTGGCTTTTAGATATCATTAAGGGTGTAGATGACGAGAGGCTCAAGATATGCCTGGACATCGGTCATGTGAGTGCCTATTCTCACATTCCGGTAATGGAATGGCTGGAAACCTGCGCACCCTATATCAGCCATTTCCACGTGCATAACAACGACGGCACCCAGGACCAGCACAACGCGCTGAATGAGGGCAGAATTCCTATGAAGGAATTTCTACTGCGGGCAGAAGCGCTTTGCCCGGATGCGACATTTACATTTGAACTGATGAAAGATGAGCCTTCTATGGCTTGGCTCAAAGAAAACGGCCTTGTTTGAGGTGTTACGATGGAACTTAACTTGAAGATTCAACCTTTGGACGAAGCTGCTATGGCAAAAGCCCGGGAGCGGCAGGCACAGCTTGCCAAACCTCCCGGAAGCCTGGGACGGCTGGAGGACTTGGCTGTTCAGCTGGCAGGCATTACAGGAAAGGTACATAACAAAATAGAGAAGAAGCATCTGCTGGTATTCGCTGCTGACAACGGTGTGGTAGCGGAGGGTGTATCCTCTGCGCCCCAGTCCGTGACCTTAATGCAGACCATCAATCTGACCCGTGCCAAAACCGGCGCATCCACACTTTGTAAGCACTTCGGCTGCGGGATCACCGTATGCGATGTGGGCGTCAATGCGGACATCAAGGAACCCAAGGTACTGAACCGGAAGATTGCCTACGGCACCCAGAACATTGTATGTGGTCCTGCCATGAGCCGGGAACAGGCGGTGCAGGCCATCATGACCGGTATCGAATTGGCCCAAGCTACCGATGCGGATGTGATCGGCATTGGCGAAATGGGCATCGGCAACACCACCACTTCCTCCGCCGTGCTGTCCGTTCTGCTGGATGCGGATGTGGATGCGGTGACAGGCCGCGGCGGCGGTATCACAGATGCAAGCTACCTCAAAAAGAAGCAGGTCATCAAGGATGCCATTGCCATCAATCGGCCTGACAAAAACGATATTATCGATGTGCTTGCCAAGGTTGGCGGCTTTGATATTGCTGCCATGTGCGGCGCGTTCATTGGCTGCGCGGCAACCCGCCGCCCGGTGGTCATCGACGGATTTATTTCTGCTGTGGCCGCCCTGTGTGCCTATAAGCTCTGCCCGAATAGCGTGCAGTATTTCGTTCCCAGCCATGCTTCCTATGAGATCGGCTATAAGCTTGCCATGGATGCCATGAACCTGCAGCCCCTGTTCCTGCTGGAAATGCGGCTGGGCGAAGGAAGTGGCTGCCCCCTGGCTTTTGAGATTTTGGATGCTGCCTGTGCCATCATCAACGATATGGCAACCTTTGACCAGGCAGGCATCGACGACGGCTATCTGGACGAAATCCGCGAAGGCGATAAATTCACCGTGGAGGGTGCGAAATGACCTATTTCATTTCCGGCGGTGCCAAGAACGGCAAGTCCACGCTGGCTCAGGATCTGACGGTTGCTCTTTCCAAAGGCGGCAAGCACTACTATGTAGCCACCATGATTTCCACCGGAGCAGAGGACGATGACCGTATCCGGCGGCACATTGCCGACCGGGATGGCATGGGTTTTGAAACCGTGGAGTGCTTCCGAAATATCATGGAGTGCTTAAAAAGCGCCGATAAGAATGGTGTGTTCCTGGTGGACAGCGTGACCGCACTGATCCAGAATTCTCTGTTTCCTATTGAGAAGAACTATGAAATGGATCTGGAGGCAGCCAGCCGCTGCGCTGATGAGTTGGTAGCGTTTGCTCATACCGTCCGCCATGCGGTATTCGTCAGTGATTGTATTTATTCCGATGCAGAGCGGTATTCCGAAAGCACGGAAATGTACTGTAAATGTCTGGCATCCATTGACCGCCGTTTAGCGAAAGTGTGCGATACCGTCATCGAAGTATCAGCTGGACAATTCATCATCCACAAGGGGGATCTGTGCATATGAAAATTTACCTACACGCCTTTGCCATGTGCCAGAGTATGTTCTGCTCCATCCCCGCACCGCAGATTTGGGACGAGAAAGCCAAGGATAAGATGCTTCTGTTCCTGCCCATCGTGGGCTTGGAGATTGGCGCAATCTGGGCGGTGCTGGCCTGGGTTTGCAGACTGCTGAATCTGCCTGCGCTGGTTACCGGACTGATTCTTTGTGCCTACCCCTATATCATCACGGGCTTTATTCACTTAGATGGCTACATGGATGTGACCGACGCGGTAAAATCCTGGCGGGATTTGGAGCGCAGAAGAGAAATCCTCAAAGACTCCCATGTGGGCAGTTTTGCGGTGATTGGTATCGTACTTTTGATGATCGCCCAGTTTGCATTCTTTGCGTCTGCGCCTACAGATGCTAATTTTCTGATCCTAATCTTCGTCCCGGCAATCAGCCGATGCTGTTCTTCTCTGGCAGTGACCGGATTGAAGCCCATGTCCACCAGCCAGTATGCAGATCAGAAAAAGCCAAAATCCCACATAGTGGCACTGACCGCTATGCTCTGTATCTTTATCGGTGCAGGTTTCCTGCTCTGCGGTAAGTATGGCTTTGCCCTCATTGGCTGTCTGATAGGTTATGGTCTTGCGCTGCGCCGGGGTTACAAATCCCTTGAAGGCATGAACGGCGATATTTCCGGCTACACGCTGACTATCGGCGAACTGTGTGCGGTGGCTGTGTATGCGCTCATTTAGGAGGTACTTATGATTCTGATTATCGGCGGAGCCTACCAAGGCAAGCTGGATTTCGCAAAGGAAGTCTTCGGCATTACGGATGTCGATGTGCATATCTGTGATACAGGAGAGATCGACTTCTCCAAGCGGTGTATTTATAAAATCGAGGAATTTACCTACAACCACCCCGACCCCATCGGATATTTCCAAGCCCATCGGGAAGCCTGGCAGGATAGTATTCTGATCTTGCAGGACATCTTCTGCGGTGTGGTTCCCATGGGGGCTGAAAATAGGGCATGGAGGCAGCGAACCGGAAGGCTCTCCCAGTATTTAAGCCGGGAAGCAACACAGGTCAGCCGGATCTTCTGCGGATTGGAGCAGCGACTGAAATGACCATCTACCTGATTCGCCACGGAAAGACAAGTGCTAACGAAAAGCACCTCTACTGCGGCAGCACTGACCTGCCTCTGTCCGATGCGGGCAAAGAAGAACTGCGCAGTGTCCATTATGACATCAAAAATGTCCGCTTCCTTACCAGCGGCATGAAACGGACAAACGAAACTTTGCGTATTCTCTTTGGAGATGTACCCTATGAAGTTGATCCCAGGTTCCGGGAGGTGGATTTTGGCATTTTCGAGATGCACAGCTACGAAGAACTGAAAGACACCCCGGAATACCAAGCATGGCTTACGGGGGATAACGTTGCTAACATCCCACCCAACGGCGAAAGCGGTTTGCAGATGAAAGAGCGTGTGCTCAATGCATTCTCCGAAATCAAAGAGAACACCTGCATCATCACCCACGGCGGCTGTATCGCCGCTATTATGGAGCAGCTATTTCCCAATGAGGGAAAGAATCGCTATGAATGGCAGCCAAAGAATGGCTGCGGTTGGGTTGTTGATGGCAATAGCTTCCGACAGCTATAAATATGTTATTGCTATTGATTTTTGCTATGTATTATTGAAATGGTCCGCTTTCTTTTTGAGAGAGCGGACCATTTTATGTTTGAAACTGAATGCATGTGAATATGATTGCTGAGGTATGGCTCAGAAAATGAGTCTGGTGAAAATGCTGCTGCATTTAACAGAAAACATTGCTTTTCTTCAGTTCGTTATAGTCACAGCATCGGATTTCTGTCATACCGATTTTGCCCCAGCTGGCCTCGATACTGCAGGACATATGCTCGAAGTCATCGTCATCGAAAAAGATACCCTTCAGGTTGTTGATGATCACGTTGATTGCCCGGTTGGAGGTATCCCAGACCTTGCTGTTATTGGTTCCACGGGGTGCGGTGATCCGAATGTGAACATGGGCCTTTTCAAAGCGCGGGATACCGATCTTTGCCTGCTTGGCGATGGCCTCGTGAATCATCCGGGTCCAGTGTTCTTCCACCGTTCCGGTCAGTTCCTTCAGCCCCGGAAGCGGCTCCGGAATCACCAGGCAGACCATCTGATTAGAATCAGTCTGGGAGACCGACACTTCCCCGATGATCCGCTTGGTTGCCGAACCAAAATCTATCATATCGTACATCACACCCAGGATATGACTGCGAAGCCACAGTGTCTGCTCGTACGCCTTTTCCAGCATCTCGAAGGTTATCCTTCTATCCTTGGGCAGATTCTCCTCAACTCTCTCCAGCGCCTTATGCAGATCGATAAACACGGATATTCACTCCTTTCGCTTCGTTAACGTCCGGATACATCTGAGCCACCTCCAGATCCTCCGGATACACCACCATAAAATACTCAATGGGAGATACATACCCATCCTGGGCCATATCCAGATCATCCTTTACTTCGGCAAAAAAATGGATCAGCTTTAGGATATCGAAGGCAGGATTCAGATAGTACCTTTTGGGATAGACTTCCACATCTCCCAATTTGCGCTCATCCAACCGGTGTGCGCCTCGTACTCCGTTTGCGATGTAATACTCTTCGTCGTAGATTCGTTCCAGACTGATTGACAACAGGGCCGGTGTGGTTAGATAGACACGCTCATACTGGGTCCGCAGCTTGATGGGGGATCTGGAGTACCTGACAGGCTTATCGGTTTCGGCATACTTGTCCTTCAAAAGTGTCTTCCGGGCCCACATGGTTTGGCGGATGATCTGTCGGGCAATCTCATGCTTTCTTCCATCCTCACAGATCAGGATCATTCCATCGGCCTTGGTTTTAAAGGATCCGTATTTGTAATAAAACAGAGAGCTTTCTGCCCGGAGCTGCCAGTCCATGGTTCCATCTCCAATGTCATACACCGCATACCGCTTCCCGTAAGCCAGCAGGACCCCTGCAAACCGGGTTGTGGACAGAATTCCCTTTGCGATGTCCCTCCAACGGGCAGAGGGAATGAAGTAGGGTTCTTCCGTATCCAGCAGTTCTCCGGAGATGGGGACACCGTTCTTTTCCATCCACATACACACTCTGGACACGTGCAGTACCCGCAGACGGGACTTTCCTCTGCTGGCAACAGAGATCAGAGGACCTTCCTCCGGGAACAGATCCCTGCCCTTCTGGAGGACGGCAACAACACCGTCCTTGCTTTTGACCACATATCCGTTCTTGGTCAAAGGACGGAACACATAGGACATGGCAATCATATCCCCGGTATTCTCCGTGTCCAGGAATTTCAGGCAGTCCTCATAGGTCATAATGTTCAGTCTGATCAGGTGCAGGATCAGATTCAGTTGATTTTCATGCAGTTTCATTTGTACCTCCTTTAGCAGGTGTCTAAGTCAAAAAAGGTCATCAGCGAATATAGGCGCACTGCCCCTATATCCCCATTTTCCAAACTTTCGGTTTCCCCTATATCTATACTACTGCAGTCATAAATACAATTCCTACTATTCTTACAGTTCCTACCATGAGAAAAATACGCGCGTATTATAGGGGGGATTTCCGCAACGCGGCAGTTTTCCACGTCCCGGAAATCCGAACTTTCTTTATTCTTTTCCTGAATCTCTTCCCTGGTGTATGCATCCTCCAAATCGCTGATCACCTTGCGGCTCTTCCAGGCAACAAAGCGGTTGATCCGCTCGTTGTCGGTGCCCTCGGTATGCGCATTACGGGCCTTAATGCGTATAAGCTCCAGAATGCGCATAACTTCCTCATCACTGGGATCGTCGCACTCGTCCTGGGTAGGGTAGAATCTATTGAAGATCACACAGCCAAAAGAGCCAGGCAGTCGGTGAAGAGGAAAGTAGGAACAGTAGAACTGAAAGAAGCGCCAAACCTTGGTCTTCTCCCACTTCCAGCGCTTGCCTAGCGTCTCCAGAGTCAGGACAGAGCCAAACTTGCCATACTGAATGGCAGGGGCAAGGAAGGAGAAAGCGTTGCCTTTATCCCGGAAAACAGTATGGCACCACAGATCCAGCCAGGCATCTGCCTCGCCAAACTTGTGTCCCTTTTCCACCAGTCGTTCCGTGATATTTCTGGGCATACAAAGAAACCCATACTTGGGCGTGGTGTAAATATTTTCGCCTTCACTGCACTCCTTGCCGGAGCATTCGACAATCCAATCGGTGATCTTGTAGGTCAGGACCTTGGTATCCGGCTCCAGCGTGTAGGTGATATAACCCAGCATCTGAAGCTCGTCCATGATTTCCAGAGCATCTCGACGTTTCTTTACCTCTAGAATGCTCTTGAGACCAACCATGCCGCCGCCCCAGGACCCAACCTCTACGGCATTCGTATAACCGCAGTAGCGGGCGGTGCCCTTGCGGAATGCCGCACGGGATGCCAGCCGCATGTAATAGATCAGAATGCCTTTACCGTGAAAAGGGATCTCGCCTCTGGGGACCTTGACCCAGCTGTATTTCTTCAGACATTTCATGTTTGCTTCCTCCTTCCTCGCATAATAAAAAACAGGTGATATGGTTCGCACTCCGGCTGCCCATATCACCTGATGTTTTTTCTCTCTATCTCCACAGGAAAAC
>JAFQGT010000023.1 GCA_017415425.1 Oscillospiraceae bacterium
CCTCACACCTGTATAGCAAAAAGCGTGTTGCAAAATGCAACACGCTTTTTTGCGGGCAAGTGCCCGCGGACAGTTCGTGCCCAGCTGGTCAATAGTCGTTACACCTTTGGGTGTGCTCGGTTCGTGACCTGTTCGTCATCGTTCCTATTATTTAAGCAAGTGCCCGCAGACAATTCGCGCACAGTGCGGCAGTAGTAAATCCCCACTCTACAACCCCCTACGCCACCAAGGGAGTTTCCAAAGAGGGGGGCGATGGGAGCATCTATTGGCTGTACCTTTCAGTTCGCTCCCCTCTTTGGTCGTTGGAGGAGTCCGGGGAACATACGAAACGTTCCCCGGCGGCTCTTTGCATACTTTCTCGCCGGAGAGAAAGTATGGGCGGACAATATCCGCCGATAATTCGTGCACGGCTTTTTGTTGTCGTGATTGCCCTGCGCCGCTCGGTTCGTGACCATTTCATCACTGTTCCTTTGCGGACAGGCAATTCATCAAGTACCCGTCGGTACCAATCAACCCAATGAGTCGGATTTCAAATTTCCCAAAATTTCCAGAATCCGCCTGCAATGCTCCCGCTCCTGCTGGGCCATACGGGCAAAGATCTGTCCATACTCCGGATCAGACGCCCGGGCTTCATACTGTGCCAGTGATCGCATCTCCCGTCCATAGCACCGCCGCAGCAACACCCCTACCGGTACCCGCTCCGGACTTTTGGGCGCGGGGATCTCCGGCCGCCCTGTACCAAGCATTGTGTACATTCCCTTCAAGCACGCCATATGTGCCTGTTCCTCCTGCCCCATTTTCTTCAGTGCGGAACTAACCCCGCCCTGCACTCGCTGGGAAAGGGCCAGATACATCACCGCATCGGCCCACTCCTCCGCAATCATATTGATCAATCCTCTGGCAGGATCCTCTGGTGCCGCATTTTGCACCCTCTGCCATACCCGGGCAGCCTTTTGCTTATCATAAGTCTCCATTTTATCCATCCCCCCTGCAAGTTACTCCTTACAGTATAGTAGAGTGAGGGTGCGGAATTTCGAAAAATTTGTTTGGAAATTCAAAAATAATCTCTTTCTTTTCTCGTTCAAATGTGCTAAAATAAAGAAAAACTGTGTGGAGGAATGCTTATGCCCAGAACCAGCAACAAATCGGAGCAGATTTTGGAATTTGTCAACACCTTTGTTCAGGAAAACGGGTTTGCCCCCTCCGTGCGGGAGATCGGCGCCGCAGTAGGTCTGCGTTCCACCGCCTCTGTCAGCTATCACCTACAGCAGCTCCAGTGCAAGGGTTTGCTGCTCTCCCCTGGCGCCAAGGGCCGTAAGCGTGCCATTGTCACCGCCCAGCGCCCCGGCCAGATCCCTGTGGTGGGCGTGGTCACTGCCGGTATGCCCATTCTGGCTCTGGAAAATCAGGAAGGCACCATTAGCTGGGACGGTGATCCCAAATGCTTTGCCCTCCGTGTCCGGGGCGACAGTATGATAGGCGCCGGTATTTTGAACGGCGATATGGTGGTAGTCCGTCCCCAGGCCAGCGCCGATGACGGGCAGATCGTAGTGGCCCGGATCGGTGACGAAGCCACCGTCAAGCGCCTGCTCCGCAAAGACGGAGAGGTTTGGCTGATGCCGGAAAACGACGCCTACAATCCCATCAACGGTTCGGAAGCGGAGCTGATCGGTCTGGTCAAAGCCGTGGTCCGGGAATATTGAGCAACCATAACCTGCCCTGCGGGGCAGGTTATCTTTTTTTCCGGATATGGAGAAAGATAAAAAACCGGAAAATTCTGCAATTTTTATTGCAAAAAGGTTTACATTTTTAGACTGTTGTGCTATACTATTTGCGCATTACTGAAATTCTGCAAAAACCAACAAATTTGGGCGGCAGGATGCCGTCTAACAATGAATTGAAAGGGGTATTTCAATGTCTCACAAGTACGTTTACCTGTTTACCGAAGGCAATGGCTCTATGCGTGAGCTGCTGGGCGGTAAAGGCGCTAACCTGGCAGAGATGACCAACATCGGTCTGCCTGTTCCTCAGGGCTTCACCGTTTCCACCGAAGCCTGCACCAAGTATTACGAAGATGGCCGTATGATCAACGCCGATATCCAGGCGCAGATTATGGATCACGTTGCAAAGTTGGAGCAGATCACCGGCAAGAAGTTCGGTGATAAAGAGAACCCCCTGCTGGTCTCCGTCCGTTCCGGTGCCCGCGCCTCTATGCCCGGTATGATGGATACTATCCTGAACCTGGGTCTGAATGAAGAAGTAGTTGAGGTTCTGGCTGCCAAGTCCGGCAACCCCCGTTGGGCTTACGACTGCTACCGTCGTTTCATCCAGATGTACTCCGACGTGGTTATGGAAGTGGGCAAGAAGTACTTTGAAGTCCTCATCGACGAGATGAAGGAAAAGAAGGGCGTCACCCAGGATGTTGAGCTGACTGCTGAGGATCTGAAGGAACTGGCCGGCCAGTTTAAGGCTGAGTACAAAGCCAAGCTGGGCACTGACTTCCCCAGTGATCCTGTTGAGCAGCTGATGGGCGCTGTTAAGGCTGTTTTCCGCAGCTGGGACAACCCCCGTGCAAACATCTACCGCCGCGAGAACGATATCCCCTACTCCTGGGGCACTGCTGTTAACGTTCAGTCTATGGCTTTCGGTAATATGGGCGATGACTGCGGCACCGGCGTTGCATTTACCCGTGACCCCGCTACCGGCGCTAAGGGCCTGATGGGCGAGTTCCTGACCAACGCGCAGGGCGAAGACGTTGTCGCCGGTGTCCGGACTCCTATGCCCATTTCCGAGATGGCTGACAAGTTCCCCGAGGCATTTGCTCAGTTTGAAAAGGTTTGCCAGATTCTGGAAAACCACTACCGCGATATGCAGGATATGGAATTCACCGTTGAGGCCGGCAAGCTGTATATGCTGCAGACCCGTAACGGCAAGCGTACCGCTCCCGCTGCTCTGAAGATCGCTTGCGATCTGGTTGACGAGGGTATGATCGACGAGAAGAAGGCCGTGGCTATGATCGAGCCCCGTAACCTGGACACTCTGCTGCATCCCCAGTTCGACTCTGCCGCACTGAAGGCTGCTGCTCCTATCGGCAAGGCTCTGCCCGCATCTCCCGGCGCTGCTGCCGGTAAGATCGTCTTCACCGCTGAAGACGCTAAGGAGTGGGCTGCTCGCGGTGAGAAGGTAGTTCTGGTTCGTCTGGAGACCTCTCCCGAAGATATCGAGGGTATGATGGCCGCTCAGGGCATCCTGACTGTCCGTGGCGGTATGACCTCCCACGCAGCTGTTGTTGCCCGTGGTATGGGTACCTGCTGCGTATCCGGCTGCACCGAGATCGCAATGGACGAAGAGAACAAGGTCTTCACTCTGGGTGGCAAGACCTTCCACGAGGGCGACGAGCTGTCCCTGGACGGCTCCACCGGTAACATCTACGCCGGCCTGATCGCCACCAAGGACGCAGAGATCGCCGGTGAGTTCGGCCGCATTATGGCTTGGGCTGACCAGTACCGTACTCTGAAGGTCCGCACCAATGCTGATTCCCCCCGTGATGCCAAGAAGGCTCGCGAACTGGGCGCAGAAGGCATCGGTCTGTGCCGTACCGAGCATATGTTCTTCGAGGAAGGCCGCATCGGACCTTTCCGCGAGATGATCTGCTCCGACACCGCAACCGAGCGCGAGGCTGCTCTGGCCAAGATCCTGCCTATGCAGCAGGCTGACTTCGAGGGTCTGTACGAGGTTATGGAAGGCAACCCCGTTTGCATCCGTTTCCTGGATCCCCCCCTGCACGAGTTTGTTCCCACCTCTGAGGAAGACATCGCCGCTCTGGCTGCTACCAAGGGTAAGACTCCCGATGACATCAAGGCAATCATTGCTTCCCTGCACGAGTTCAACCCCATGATGGGTCACCGTGGCTGCCGTCTGTCCGTCACCTACCCCGAGATCGCTGCTATGCAGACCAAGGCTGTCATCCGCGCAGCCATCGCGGTTGCTAAGCGTCATCCCGACTGGAACAACGTTCCCGAGATTATGATCCCCCTGGTTGGCGACGTGAAGGAACTGAAGTATGTTAAGGATGTCGTGGTTAAGACTGCTGACGCTGAGATCGCTGCTGCCGGCATCCAGCTGAAGTACGAGGTTGGTACTATGATCGAGATCCCCAGAGCTTGTCTGACCGCTGACCAGATCGCTCAGGAAGCTGAGTTCTTCTGCTTCGGCACCAACGACCTGACTCAGATGACCTTCGGCTTCTCCCGTGACGACGCAGGCAAGTTCCTGAACGCTTACTACGATGCCAAGATCTTCGAGAACGATCCCTTTGCCAAGCTGGATCAGACCGGTGTTGGTATGCTGATGGAGATGGCTGTTGCCAAGGCCAAGGCCTCCGGAAAGACCCTGCACTACGGTATCTGCGGCGAGCACGGCGGCGACCCGATGTCTGTGGAATTCTGCCACAAGATCGGTCTGGACTACGTGTCCTGCAGCCCCTTCCGTGTTCCCATCGCCCGTCTGGCCGCTGCCCAGGCCGCTATTAAAAGTAGGTAGGAGTTCTCTTTCCTTTGAATTACCGCTTGGTTTCAAGGAAGCAGAAGCCTATCGAAAGGCTAACGGCAAATACGTGAGGAAAAATCAATGGAGAGATACCACAGTAA
>JAFQGT010000018.1 GCA_017415425.1 Oscillospiraceae bacterium
TGATATAGTCGGCGTGGCCGGGGCAGTCAACGTGAGCATAGTGACGAGCGTCGGTCTGATACTCAACGTGAGCGGTGTTGATCGTGATACCACGAGCCTTCTCTTCGGGAGCCTTATCGATGGAAGCGTAGTCCTCGAAATCAGCGTAGCCCTGCATAGACAGGTACTTGGTGATAGCAGCGGTCAGAGTGGTCTTGCCGTGGTCAACGTGGCCGATAGTACCAATGTTGACGTGAGGCTTAGTTCTTTCAAATTTCTGCTTTGCCATTTGAAATTTCCTCCTAATTGGTGTTGTATAATTTAATTTTTTAATTTACGTTTGAAAACGCGCTCATACAAGCATTGTACTACAAAGTCTTAGTAAATACAAGAGAAATTTTTAATATTTCCCTAGTTTTAAGCCTTGGAACGCAGTTTCATAATTTCCTCAGTCTTGGACTTGGGCAGCTCAGAGTTGTGGCTGGGCTCCATGGTGTAGTTACCGCGGCCCTGAGTCTTACTACGCAGGTCGGTAGCATAACCAAACATCTCGGACAGAGGAACATTGGCATCAACCTGAACAGCACCGGTACGGGTAATCTGACCCAGGATGTTGCCGCGACGAGCAGTGATGTCACCGATCACGGTGCCCATATACTCATCAGGAACAGTGACGGCCACCTTCATAATGGGCTCCAGAATGACGGGGTTTGCCTTCTTGCAGGCTTCCTTGAATGCCATAGAACCGGCAATCTTAAATGCCATTTCAGAAGAGTCGACCTCGTGGTAGGAACCGTCAAACAGTGTAACCTTCACGTCAACAACGGGGTAGCCTGCCAGAACACCGGCGTTCATCGCGCCCTGAATGCCCTGGTCAACAGCGGGGATATATTCCTTGGGAATTGCACCGCCCACCACAGCGTTGATGAATTCATAACCCTTGCCGGGCTCATTGGGCTCGACACGGATCTTAACGTGACCATACTGACCCTTACCACCGGACTGACGGGCATACTTGGTATCCTGCTCGACTTCCTTGCGGATGGTCTCCTTGTAAGCAACCTGAGGTGCGCCAACGTTACCCTCAACCTTGAACTCACGAAGCAGACGGTCAACAATGATCTCCAGGTGCAGCTCACCCATACCGGAAATGATGGTCTGGCCGGTCTCCTGGTCGGTATAGGTCCGGAAAGTAGGATCCTCTTCCGCCAGCTTGCTCAGTGCAATACCCATCTTTTCCTGACCGGCTTTGGTCTTAGGCTCGATGGCGACAGAGATAACAGGCTCGGGGAATACCATAGATTCCAGAATGATGGGATGATCCTCGTCGCAGAAGGTGTCACCGGTGGTGGTGCTCTTCACGCCGACAGCAGCTGCGATATCACCGGCATATACCTTGTCGATATCTTCCCGGTGGTTAGAGTGCATCTGCAGGATACGACCCAGACGCTCCTTGGTGCCCTTGGTGCAGTTCAGGACGGTAGTGCCCTTATCCAGCGTACCGGAGTACACGCGGAAGAAGCACAGCTTACCAACATAGGGGTCGGTAGCGATCTTGAATGCCAGAGCAGAGAAGGGAGCCTCATCAGAAGCAGGACGGAAATCCTCTTCCTCGGTCTCGGGGTTGATGCCCTTGATGCCCTTCTTATCCACAGGGCTGGGCATATAGTCAACCACAGCATCCAGCACCTGCTGGACACCCTTGTTCTTGTAGGAAGTACCGCACACAACGGGAACCATTGCATTATCAATGGTCGCTGCGCGGATCACTGCCTTGATCTTCTCAACGGGAACCTCTTCCTCCATCAGGACCATTTCCATAACTTCGTCATCGAAGTCGGAAACTGCATCCATCAGCTTTTCCCGGTACTCGTTGGCCAGATCAACCATATCCTCGGGAATTTCCTCAACACGGACATCCAGACCCTTGTCATCATAGAAAACATTTGCCTTCATAGTGACCAGGTCGATGTTGCCCTTAAAGAAAGCCTCGGAACCGATGGGCAGCTGGATGGGCACTGCGTTGCACTTCAGACGATCGTCGATCATCTCCAGCACGCGGTAGAAATCCGCACCCATAATGTCCATCTTATTGATATAAATCATACGGGGGACCTTGTACTCGTCAGCCTGACGCCAAACGGTCTCGGTCTGGGGCTCAACACCACCCTTGGCGCACAGAACAGTGACAGCACCGTCCAGAACACGCAGAGAACGTTCCACTTCTACAGTGAAGTCCACGTGACCCGGGGTGTCGATGATGTTCAGGCGGCAACCCTTCCAGAAACAGGTGGTTGCAGCGGAGGTGATGGTAATACCACGCTCCTGCTCCTGAGCCATCCAGTCCATAGTGGCAGATCCATCGTGGGTCTCGCCCAGCTTGTAGTTCTTACCGGTGTAGAACAGGATACGCTCGGAAGTGGTGGTCTTACCGGCATCGATATGAGCCATAATGCCAAAATTTCTGGTATTTTCCAGAGAATATTCTCTTGCCATTCTAGCAGATCTCCTTTATTACCAGCGGAAGTGGGCGAATGCTTTGTTAGCTTCGGCCATCTTGTGAGTGTCTTCGCGCTTCTTCACAGAGGAACCGGTATTGTTAGCGGCATCCATAATCTCAGCAGCCAGACGCTCACGCATAGTGTTTTCGCTACGGCCGCGGCTGTAATTGGTCAGCCAACGCAGACCCAAAGTCTGACGGCGGTCGGGACGAACTTCGATGGGAACCTGGTAAGTGGAACCACCCACCCGGCGAGCCTTCAGCTCAACTGCGGGCATAATGTTTTCCATTGCCTGCTGGAATACCTCCAGGCCATTCTTACCGGTCTTGTTCTCTACGATCTCAAATGCACCATAAACGACCTTCTGGGCTACACCCTTTTTGCCGTCCAGCATGATGCTGTTTACGAGCTTCGTTACCAGAACGGAGTTATACTGAGGATCGGGCAGAACCTCTCTCTTGGGAACATTACCTCTTCTGGGCACTTTGCTTCCCTCCTTCATATTATAATGATTTCATCGGTACTCGAAAGTAATACCTTCGTTGTGCCTGGCCAGAGGATTTTTATATAAAAACCATCGTGGCAAGGCGAAGCCTTGCGAAAGGCTTGGGAAAAATTCAAATTTGTTTGCTTAGACCTGCAAATTACTTCTTGCCGGCCTTGGGACGCTTTGCACCATACTTGGAGCGGGACTGCATACGGCCCTGAACACCCTGAGTATCCAGAGTACCACGGATGATGTGGTAACGAACACCGGGAAGGTCCTTAACACGACCACCGCGGATCAGTACCACGGAGTGCTCCTGCAGGTTATGGCCAACACCAGGGATATAAGCGGAAACTTCCATACCGTTGGTCAGACGCACACGGGCGATCTTACGCAGAGCGGAGTTAGGCTTCTTGGGGCTGGTGGTACGAACAGCAGTACATACGCCACGCTTCTGAGGGGAAGGCAGAGTAGTAGCCTTGTTCTCCAGAGTGTTGAGGCCTCTCTGCAGAGCGGGAGCGGTGGACTTGTAAGTGACCTGCTTACGGCCATGTCTAACGAGCTGATTAAAAGTAGGCATCAATATTCTCCTTTCTTTCATTCTCGGCAAATGCCGGATCTATATTCTACGGGTCTCCCCGATAGAATCAGTATTTTTTCACCGCAGCGGCAGCCGCTGCACCAACCTCAATCCCGCAGGCCTGACCCAGGTCAGTCATAGACCGCACCCAGGCAAAGTCAATATGATTGTGCTGGCAAAGAGTCTTGATGGGTTCCGTAATGGCAGGGTCGGCGTTTTGGGCCAGATAGACTCGGCTGGCCGCGCCGGAAGTCAAGGCTTTTCGGAGCTGTTTGGCTCCCACAACCATCGTGCTTCCGGAAATCTCAGATAAGACTTCCTTATATGCCATCGGTTTATTGCTAATAATGTCCATACGGATTCTTATTATAAGCGTTTTTCCGAAAAAGTCAACAAAAATTAGCAAAAATATTCTACGAATCCGATAGTTTTTTCGTATTTCTTACGCCCTTTTTATCGCTGGTTTCTCACCTACGGCAATTGTCCGTCCCTGAGAAACCAATAAACAGAGCCGCTGCGGATCGCAGCGGCTCTGCCTTAAAGTTTAGTTCAGCTCGGAAACGGGTTCTTCTTCCGTTACTTCGGGTTGGGCAGTCTCCACGGGCTGATAGTCCCGGTAGGCCATTAGGCCGGAACCGGCGGGGATCAGCTTACCGATGATGACATTCTCCTTCAGACCCACCAGGTGGTCCACCTTGCCCTTGATTGCGGCATCGGTCAGGACCTTGGTGGTCTCCTGGAAGGACGCAGCGGACAGGAAGGAATCGGTGGCCAGAGAGGCCTTGGTAATACCCATCAGCACAGCGGAGCCGTCTGCCAGACGCAGGTCGGTCTCACCGGCATCGATCCGGGCCTGTACCTCAGCGTTAGCATCCTCGAATACGAAGGAATCTACCACAGTGCCGATCAACAAGCTGGAATCACCGGGATCATTGACCCGCACCTTCCGCATCATCTGACGGATGATCACTTCGATGTGTTTGTCGTTGATCTCAACACCCTGCTGACGGTACACAGCCTGAACGGACTGTACCAGATAATCCTGCACTGCCTCCACACCGGAGATCCGCAGAACATCCTGAGGATACAGTGCGCCGTCGGTGATAGGTTCACCCTTCTGCACCTGCTTGCCGTGGGCTACCTTCAGACCTACGGAGTAAGGCACCTGATAGACCTTCACCTCGCCGTCCTCTGCGGTAACGGTGATGTTACGCATAGCGGTACGGTGGGTATCGTCAACGGAGACAATACCGGTGACCTCGGAGATCTGCGCCATCTTCTTGGGACGGCGGGACTCAAACAGTTCTTCAACTCTGGGCAGACCCTGAGTAATATCGTCACCTGCAACGCCGCCGGAGTGGAAGGTCCGCATCGTCAGCTGAGTACCGGGCTCACCGATGGACTGGGCAGCAATGATGCCAACTGCTTCACCCAAGTCAACACGCTTGGAGGTAGCCAGGTTCATACCATAGCACTGTGCACAGACACCGCTTCTTGCACGGCAGCCCAAAATGGTGCGGATATAGATTTTCTCAATGCCCGCATCCTCAAACTTCTGCGCATCCTCGGGCATCATCATAACATCCTTGGAGTGCAGCAGCTCACCGGTAACGGGATGCAGTACATCCTCCACGGGATAACGGCCCCGGATACGGTTGCCGAAGGTGTCGATCACATCGCCGTTCTGGTAAACCGCGCCCACCCAGATACCCTTGGTGGTGTGACAGTCGTGCTCACGGATGATGACTTCCTGGGATACGTCCACCATACGACGGGTCAGGTAACCGGAGTCAGCGGTACGCAGAGCGGTATCGGTCATACCCTTACGAGCGCCTCTGGAGGAAATAAAGTACTCCAGAACAGACAGACCTTCACGGAAGTTCGCCTTAACGGGGATCTCAATGGTACGGCCGGCGGTATCGGCCATCAGGCCACGCATACCTGCCAACTGACGGATCTGAGCCATACTACCACGAGCGCCGGAGTCAGCCATCATATAGATGGGGTTGAACTCGTCCAGGTTTCCGGACAGGGCGTTGGTAACATCGGCGGTGGTCTTTTCCCACTGCTGAACCACCAGACGATAACGCTCGTCATTCGTGATAAAGCCCTGGCGGTAGAACTGCTCGATCTCCACCACCTTGCTCTCCGCTTCCTTCACCAGTTCATACTTGATAGCGGGGACCACCATATCCGCAATGGATACGGAGATAGCGCCTTTGGTAGAGAACTTGTAGCCCAGACTCTTGATCCGGTCCAGCATCTCCGTAGCCACGGTAAAGCCGTGCTTGCGGATGCACTTGTCGATAATCTTGCCCAGCTGCTTCTTGCCAACCAGGAAGTCTACTTCCAGATTGAATGCTTGCTCGGGGTTGGAACGATCCACGAAGCCCAGATCTTGAGGGATGGGCTCATTGTAGATCAGACGGCCAACGGTGGCGTTAATGATCCGATACTGTACTTCTCCGTCGATCTCCTTGGTATAGCGGACGCGGATAGGTGCGTGCAAACCTACGGAGCCATCAGCATAGGCTGCCAGAGCCTCTTCCACGCTGGAGTAGTTCAGCTTGGGACGGAAGGTGGCGATAGCCTTGCCTTCAGCCTTTGCCTTTTTATTGGTTTCCACAAACAGGTCGCCGTCCACCAGCTGACCTGCAGGCAGGTCGGTCTCACCGGCATCAAGCACGAAGACCTCCTCTGCACCCTTCTCCGCCTTACCCAATCTGGTGTAAGTCAGGTAGTAAGCGCCCAGGATCATATCCTGTGTGGGAACGGTAACCGGCTTGCCGTCCTGGGGACGCAGCAGGTTGTTGGCAGAGAGCATCAGCATTCTGGCCTCAGCCTGTGCCTCAGCGGACAGAGGTACGTGAATAGCCATCTGGTCGCCGTCAAAGTCGGCGTTAAATGCGGTACAGCACAGGGGGTGCAGCTTCAGTGCGCGACCCTCAACCAAAATGGGTTCAAAGGCTTGAATACCCAGGCGGTGCAGGGTAGGTGCACGGTTCAGCATAACCGGCCGGTCCTTGATGATCTCATCCAGAGCATCCCAAACTTCGGTCTTGCCCTTATCGATCATCTTCTTTGCGGACTTAATATTGCTTGCCAGACCGTCGGACACCAACTTCTTCATCACGAAGGGGCGGAACAGCTCGATTGCCATTTCCTTGGGCACGCCGCACTGATACAGTTTCAGCTCGGGGCCGACCACGATAACGGAACGGCCGGAGTAGTCAACACGCTTACCCAGCAGGTTCTGACGGAAACGGCCCTGCTTGCCCTTCAGCATATCAGACAGAGACTTCAGCGCCCGGTTGTTGGCGCCGGTGACGGCGCGGCCACGGCGGCCGTTGTCGATCAGGGCGTCCACTGCCTCCTGCAGCATCCGCTTTTCGTTGCGGACGATGATGTCGGGGGCGTGAAGCTGAATCAGTCTTTTCAGACGATTGTTACGGTTGATGACCCGGCGGTACAGGTCATTCAGGTCGGAGGTGGCAAAACGGCCGCCATCCAACTGAATCATAGGACGGATATCGGGAGGGATTACCGGCAGTACGTCCATAACCATCCAGCTGGGCTTGTTACCGGATTCCCGGAAAGCCTCCACAACCTCCAGACGCTTCACCAGGCGAAGCTTCTTCTGGGAGGATGCGGTCTTCAGCTCTTCCCGCAGCTGCTCGGACAAAGCTTCCAAGTCAATGTTCTCCAGCAGTTCCTTCACGGCTTCGGCACCCATACCGGCCTTGAAATCGTCCTCATACTTTTCCCGCATATCCCGGTATTCCTTTTCGGAAAGCACCTGGTTCATTGCCAGAGGTGCATCACCGGGATCGGTGACGATATAAGATGCAAAGTACAGCACCTTCTCCAGGACCTTTGGGCTGATATCCAGGATCAGACCCATCCGGGAGGGGATGCCCTTAAAGTACCAGATGTGGCTGCAGGGAGCGGCCAGTTCAATATGACCCATCCGTTCGCGACGGACCTTAGCCTTGGTCACTTCCACGCCACAGCGGTCGCAGACCTTGCCCTTATATTTGATTTTCTTATACTTACCGCAGTGGCACTCCCAGTCCTTGGTAGGTCCAAAGATCTTTTCGCAGTACAGACCGTCCCGTTCCGGTTTCAGGGTGCGGTAGTTGATGGTCTCCGGCTTTTTGACTTCGCCGTAGGACCAAGACCGGATCATCTCCGGGGATGCAATACCAATTTTAATAGCATCAAAGGTGGCATCTGCCATATCGTCGCCTCCTTATTCGTCGAATGCGTCGGCATCAGCATCCGCATCGCCAAACACATTTATCATATCTTCCGGACAATCCTCATCAATGACAAAGCCTGCCTCCAGCACTTCCTCGGTAGTGCCTACCAGTTCCGTGTGGTGATCGGTGTAGATGATCTCATCGTCATCCTCTTCCTTCAGTTCGATCTCATTGCCGGCTTCATCCAGCACGCGGATGTCCAGACACAGAGCCTGCAGTTCCTTGACCAGAACCTTGAAGGATTCGGGCACGCCGGGAGTGGGGATGTTGCTGCCCTTGACAATTGCCTCGTAGGTCTTGACACGGCCAGTAACATCGTCGGACTTGACAGTCAGGATCTCCTGCAGAGTATAGGCAGCACCATAGGCTTCCAAAGCCCAAACTTCCATCTCACCGAAACGCTGACCGCCGAACTGTGCCTTACCGCCCAGAGGCTGCTGGGTAACCAGAGCGTACGGACCGGTGGAACGGGCGTGGATCTTATCATCCACCAGATGGTGGAGTTTCAGATAGTAGGGGTAGCCTACGGTTACGGGGTTGTCGAAGGGTTCACCGGTACGGCCGTCATAAAGGATGGTCTTGCCATCTTCCCGCAGACCTGCCAGCTTCAGAGTATCCCGGATATCCTTCTCGTCAGCGCCATCAAACACGGGAGTAGCCACCTTCCAGCCCAGAGCCTTGGCAGCATAACCCAGGTGAACTTCCAGCACCTGACCGATGTTCATACGGGAGGGCACGCCCAGGGGGTTCAGCACCACATCCAGCGGTGTGCCGTCGGGCAGGAAGGGCATATCTTCCTCAGGCAGAACCCGGGAAACGACACCCTTGTTACCGTGACGGCCGGCCATCTTATCGCCCACGGAGATCTTACGCTTCTGGGCAATATAGACACAGACGGACTTGGTAACACCGGGAGCCAGCTCATCGGAGTTCTCCTTGGTGAAGATCTTTACATCTACAACGATACCGCTCTCACCGTGAGGCACCTTCAAAGAGGTATCCCGGACTTCTCTTGCCTTTTCGCCAAAGATGGCCCGGAGCAGGCGCTCCTCAGGAGTCAGCTCAGTTTCGCCCTTGGGGGTGACCTTGCCAACCAGATAGTCGCCGGCGTGGACCTCGGCGCCGATGCGTATAATGCCGTTCTCGTCCAGATCCTTTAAGGTATCCTCGCCCACGTTGGGAATGTCACGGGTAATTTCCTCCGGTCCCAGTTTGGTATCCCGGGCCTCGGTCTCGTGCTCCTCAATGTGGATAGAGGTGAAGACGTCCTCACGAACCAGACGTTCGTTCAGCAAAATGGCGTCCTCGTAGTTATAGCCTTCCCAGGTAACGAAGCCGATCAGCACGTTCTTACCCAGAGCCACCTCACCGCCGGAGCAGGAAGGGCCGTCCGCAATGATCTGATCGCAGGTCACCCGCTCGCCCACGGTTACGATGGGTCTCTGGTTGACACAGGTGCCAGCGTTGGAGCGGGCAAACTTGGTCAGCCGTGCGGTGGTCAGCTCACCGTCATCATAACGGATGGTGATCTCATCAGCGGAAACAGCAGTGACAATACCGTCGCCGGTGGCCTTCAGACAGACTTCGGAGTCCACAGCTGCGGCGTGCTCAATGCCGGTAGCAACAATGGGAGGCTCGGTGGTCAGCAGAGGCACAGCCTGACGCTGCATATTAGCGCCCATCAAGGCACGGTTTGCGTCATCGTTCTGCAGGAAGGGAATGAAAGAAGTTGCGATGGAGATCATCATTCTGGGAGATACGTCGATATAATCGATCATTTCCCGGTCAACCTCGATGATCTCGTTGCGGTGACGGCAGGTAATACGGGCATTTGCCAGGCAGCCGTTCTCATCCAAAGGCTCGTTGGCCTGACCGATATAGAAATCGTCTTCCACATCGGCGGTCATATAGTCCACCTGATCGGTGACAAAGCCGGTAGCCTTGTCCACCTTGCGGTAGGGGGCTTCCACGAAGCCGTACTCGTTGATCTTGGCAAAGGTAGCCAAGTAGTTGATCAGACCGATGTTGGGACCTTCGGGGGTCTCGATGGGACACATACGGCCATAGTGGGTATAGTGAATATCACGCACGTCGAAGGAGGCACGTTCACGGCTCAGACCGCCGGGGCCCAGCGCGGACAGACGACGCTTGTGGGTCAGCTCAGCCAGAGGGTTATTCTGGTCCATAAACTGAGACAGCGGAGAAGAACCGAAGAATTCCTTGATCACCGCAGTCACAGGACGGATATTGATCAGACTCTGAGGAGTCACGGCATCCAGATCCTGTACAGTCATACGCTCACGGATCACTCTGTCCAGACGGGAGAAGCCGATACGGAACTGGTTCTGCAGCAGCTCGCCCACGCAGCGCAAACGACGGTTACCCAGATGGTCGATGTCATCAGGCAGACCGATACCCATAGCCACACAGTTGAGGTAGTTGATGGAGGCCATAATATCGTCTGCAATGATGTGCTTGGGAACCAACTCATCGATCCGCTCAGTAATAGCCTCTTCCCAACCGTCGGCAGGAACTGTCTCCAACATCTCCTTCAGCACGGAGAAACGGACCTTTTCCTTAACACCGTACTGCTTAGGATCGAAGTCCACGAACTTGGACATATCCACCATCCGGTTAGACAGGACCTTCACATTCTGATCGCCGATCTTCACAACAGCCTCGGCTACACCCTTATCGGACAGGGTATGGGCCATACTGCGGGAGATGATCTCACCGGGCATTACCAGGATCTCGCCGGTCATAGGATCCGCAATCGGCTCTGCAGCCTCCTGTCCGGACAGGCGGTTCCAAATATCCATCTTCTTATTGAACTTGTAACGGCCAACGGCGCTCACATCGTACCGGTGGGCATCAAACAGCAGACCCTCCAGGTGTGCGATGGCAGTCTCCACCGTAGGAGGTTCACCGGGACGCAGACGGCGGTAGATTTCCAACAGACCCTCTTCTCTGGTCTTGCAGGTATCCTTTTCCAGAGTGGCCATAATACGGGGATCTGTACCGAACAGCTCCTTGATCTTCTCATCGGTATCCACACCCAGTGCCCGGATCAGGCAGGTGATGGGCAGCTTGCGGTTCTTGTCGATGCGGACCCAGAAAATATCAGACAGGTCAGTCTCATACTCCAGCCAGGCGCCACGATAAGGAATAACGGTGGCAGTGTAGGTATGCTGATCGGCCTTGTCCACATCGTGAGTATAGTACATACCGGGGCTGCGGACGATCTGAGATACGATGACGCGCTCTGCACCATTGATCACAAAGGTGCCGCCATTGGTCATAATGGGGAAATCTCCCATAAAGATTTCCTGCTCCTTGATCTCGTCGGTCTCCGTGTTGCGCAGGCGCACCCGTACCTTAATAGGCTTTGCGTAGGTAGCATCCCGCTCCTTGCACTCCTCGATGGTGTACTTGGGCTTGTCGTTCATGGTGTAATCCAAAAAACTCAGCTCCAGTTTGCCGGAGAAGTCACTGATTACGCCTACATCCTTGAATACTTCCCGCAGACCTTCGTCCAGAAACCACTGATAAGAGTCCTTCTGGATCTTCAGCATATTGGGCATCTTCAGGATTTCCTGATACTTTGCGTAAGACTTACGCATAGTTTTGCCAAACATCTGGTCTTTGACCATTGCCATATGGATCATCACAGCCTTTCTTTCGGTAATTTTACCGGAATCACGTGTTGCTTAATTTTTTAATACACTCGGATCAGTTGTTAGTTTATAGCAATTTACACTTGACAGCCAAACCGGCATATGTTACAATGCCATACTGGGGAGAATTGGGAAAACCATATACTCCCACAGTATGGAGTTCCATTCTATCACAGTTGCTTTTCTTTGTCAACCGATATTTCCAAAATTTCCCCGGGTTACCCGGGCTTTTTATTGCCAAAACAGCGCCCGATTCCGTCTGGAATCGGGCGCTGCGTAAATTGGGGCTATATTGACCTGGATATCCATATCCCCTGCTTATACATTATAATATACATTTACAGCTTGGAGTAGCCGAAGCTGTTGACCAGCGCATCAATGGGGATTCCCTGCTTGCAGTAGGGACACTCCCGGTAATCATAGCTGGCGTAGTCCGGCAGATCGCTCAAGGAGTAGACCGATGCCACAGGATAACCGCCGGCAGCGTCCACGGCACTGTACATAGCCGCCACACCGGCTACAAAGCCGCCATAATAGCCAATGGCTTCAATGCTGCGCTTGGCGGTAAAACCAGTGGTCAAACTGGCCATCAGGATTAAAACGTGCTTTCCTTTGAACATAGGTTTCAAATTATCGCGGAAGAGAATCTGAGAATTGGCGTTGTACTCCGGCTCCACAACATAAATGCTCTGGTTATTATTGATATTCCGAAATCCGTTCAAGGACAGCTCCTCAGCCAGGCAAGTACCGATTACAGCCGTTCCGTCCAGACACAGAATTGTATCGATCAGCTCGGCGGGATTCAATTTGCTTTTCAGCTGCCGGGCCACCGCCTTGGCTTCGCTGAGCCGGGTCTTTTGGTATGTAATGTCAATATAATAATTGATGTGGCTGTGGTTGGTTGCGAAGTGACCCCGGGCATACCGCAGCGGCACATTTCCCCGCAGATTGGAATACTCCATCAAATTGATCATAATAACAAGCCCTCCGTTTTTGTGAATAAAAAAGAAAGCGTTTTTACTATCCGGCAGAAGCGTTTTTCGCCGGATAATGAAAAAACGCTTTTTTTCATTATATCCTATTTTTATAAGGAAGGCAATAAAAATTTGTTCTCCGCAGACTTATTTGTTATTTTTCCTTGTGTATGCCTTGCCGGGACAGCAGCATATGCTCCTGCCGCCGGAACTGGCGGGCAATGATCCCGCAGATCTTCTTCTCCGCGATCATTTCCCGTACCTGCTGAAAGGTCACCCACCGAGCGTCTACCGTCTCTCCCGGCAGCAGCACGATCTGCTCCAACGGCGTGTCGTTACAGATGCAATAGTAATCAAAGTGCGTGTTATGATCCCGACCGGACTCCAACAGTTCAAAGGCATCCTCTTCCACCCGGATGCCGGTTTCCTCAAACAGCTCTCTGGCAATGGCCTGCCGGCTGGTCTCCCCCGCCTTGGCTGCGCCACCGGAATTCTCCCAAGTGCCGGGGAAGGACTTTTCCGGTGCCCGCTGGGTCAGCAGCAATTTTCCGTGGCCGTCGTGCACCCAGACACAGACCACCAGACCGTACTCTCCCCGCTTCCAGGACGTGCCCCGTAGATGCGTCCGACCGGTCAGATTTCTGTCCGCATCGTATATATCATTATATTCCATAACAGCAGTCTTCTCCCCCTTCCGGTTGTACAGCATCATACCACACCCGCCTGTAAATAGCAACCTTGTCTTTCTGTGAAATACAGACTTCTCTTCCAGCCCTTCCTTTATTTTACAACTTATACAGTTTTTAATTGGTTGGCTCTTTTATTTTATGAAAGTTTACCAAAATTTTGTATACTTTTTCTCCGAAATAACCCTTTCATTCTCCCTTAAAATATGATATGTTATGTGTGGAGATTTAGGGCGTTGTTGCTTTACGCAAAAAACACCTCAGGAATACTACATAAGGAGCTGTTACTATGCATTTTCAGAAAAAACGCTGCATTGCGATGCTGCTGGCCGGCGGCCAGGGTAGCCGACTGAAAGTTTTGACGGAGAAAACCGCCAAACCTGCTGTGCCTTTCGGCGGCAAATACCGTATTATTGATTTCCCCTTGAGCAACTGTGTCAATTCCGGTATTGACACCGTAGGTATTCTAACCCAGTATCAGCCCCTGGAACTGAATGAATACATCGGTAACGGTCAACCCTGGGGTCTGAACAAAACCCACAGCTGCGCCCAGGTTCTGCCCCCTTATGAACGACACGACAAAAAGAGTGGCTGGTATAAAGGCACTGCCAACGCGATTTATCAAAACATTGACTTTATTGAGCGTTTCAATCCGGACTATGTGGTCATTCTCTCCGGCGACCACATCTATAAGATGGACTACAGCGCAATGGTAGAGTACCACGAGCGCAACAACGCCTCCTGCACCATTGCCGTTCGGGATGTGCCTCTGGCAGAGGCAAGCCGGTTTGGCATTCTCAACACGAACCCCGACAGTTCCATTTATGAGTTTGAGGAGAAGCCCGCCAAGCCCAAGTCCACCAATGCCTCTATGGGCATTTACGTATTTAACTGGGACGTGCTGCGACAGGCGCTGATCGCCGACGAGGAAGATCCAAACTCCTCCAACGACTTCGGCAAAAACATCATTCCCAACCTGCTGAATGCCGGTCACAAAATGATGGCCTATAACTTCGACGGCTACTGGAAGGATGTGGGTACCATCAACTCCCTGTGGGAGGCCAATATGGAGCTGCTGGGCAAAAATCCGGAATTTAACATCCGGGGCGCGGAGCATGCCAGAATTTACGCCCGGAACTACGCTCTGCCCTCTTCCTACATTGACAGCAATGCCAAGACCGTCAACTGCTTCATCGCAGAGGGCTCTGAGGTATACGGAACGGTTCACCACAGCATCATTTCCACCGATTGCTCTATCGGAGAAGGCGCTCTGGTGGAAGACTCTGTGCTGATGCCCGGTGTGGTGATTGAATCCGGCGCCATCGTCCGTCACGCCATTTTGGGCGAGAATTCCAAGATCTGCCGCAACGCAGTTGTAGGCGGTGCTTTCGGCCCTAAGGAGAAAAAGAAGATCAGCGTCACCGCTAAGGGCACTGTATTGGAGGAAAACACCGTGCTGCTGCCCGGTGAAATGTTGTAAAGGAGGGGAATATTATGAATGTAATGGGTATTATCTTTGCCAACGATGCCAATATGGGTGATCTGGCCGACAAGCGTACTATGGGTAGTATTCCCTTTGGCGGCCGCTACCGGCAGGTAGACTTCCATCTGTCCAATATGGCTGCCGCCGGTATCCGCCACGTGGGTATCATCTCCCGCCGCAACTATCAAAGCCTGATCAACCACATCGGCTCCGGTGAGGAATGGGGACTGGAGCTGGAAGAGGGCGGTCTGGAATTTTTGACCCCCTATGCAATGTCCGCCTCCCACAGCTATCGTGGCAAGCTGGAAAATCTGTATCACGGTATGAACTTTCTGAACTACGGTGCTAACGACGAATACGTCATTCTGGCTGACTCCGCCATTTTAGCCAATTTGGACCTGAACCGAATTCTGTCCAACCATATCGAAAGTGGCAAAGACATCACCGTGGTCACCAAGGCCGGTATTGCTGACGGACGCAAGCAGCTGGATCTGGCGATCCGGTTGGACAAAAAAGGTGAGGTTGCCGATCTGGCGGTAGACTATGTAGCGCCCAAGAGTTATCTTGCCTCTATGGACCTGTTTGTCATCTCCAAGACACTACTGAAAAAGCTGGTCAATGAGTGCATTGCCCGAAACCTGTTCCATATGGACCGAGATCTGATCCTGGGCTCTTGGCAGTCCGGCCAAATTTCTTTGAACGTTTACCAGTTCACTGGACTTGCTATGTTTAACGAAACCATCGAGGAATACTTTTGCAATTCTCTGGCACTGATCGATCAGAACATTCGACAGGATCTGTTCTACCGACATCACCCGGTTTACACGAAGGTTCGCGACCGAGTCCCCAGCTACTATGGTGAGGCCTGCCAAATTGACAACTGCATCGTGGCCGACGGCTGTATGCTGGAGGGCACTGTGTCCCACAGTGTGCTGTTCCGGCAGGTTTCCGTCAAAGAAGGCTGCTGCATTCAAAACTGTCTGATTATGAACGACACCGTGGTAGGCGAAAACTGCCAGCTGGAGTATGTGATCCTGGACAAGGATGTAACCGTCCGTCCCGGCTCCAAGCTGATCGGCACCCCCTCCAACCCCATCATTATCAAGCGAGGAGAAATCGTATGAAAATTGCCATTTTGGCATCGGAAGGCGCTCCCTACGCCAAGTCCGGCGGTCTGGGCGATGTGATGGAGGCTCTGCCCGCCGCCCTGGCAAGGATCCCCGGCAATCAGGTGGCGCTGCTTCTTCCCTACTATAAAAAGATCAAGGACAATCCTGTCTACCCGGTGGAACAGGTCGCACAGTTTTATGTGGCTCTGGGTTGGCGGCAGCAGTATGCCGGCATCTATCGGCTCACTGGTCGCACCGACGGCGTGCAGGTATACTTCATCGATAACCTGTATTACTTCGGCGCAAGAGAGGGCGCGATCTACGGAGATCTGGATGACGGGGAGCGGTTTGCCTATTTCTCCAAAGCCTGTCTGGATGCATTGGTGGCGTTGGACTATATTCCCGATGTGATCCAGTGCAACGACTGGCAAACCTCTCTGGTGCCGGTATTTCTAAAAGCGCAGTACTATCCCCTGTTCCCCAACACCAAATGTATGTACACCATCCACAACATTGAGTATCAAGGTTGGGCTCACGGTGATTTCTTTGACGATGTGCTGGCACTGCCCTGGGAATACAGAAGCTGCCTGGATATGAACCACTCCGTCAACACGATGAAGGGTGCTATCGAAACCGCCGATCTGGTGACTACCGTGTCTGAGAGCTATGCCCGGGAGCTGATGTATCCATACTATGCCCACGGTCTGCAGGGTGTTCTGTGTGCCAATGCCGGGAAACTCACCGGCATTACCAACGGCATTGACACCAACACCTTCAACCCCCAGACCGATCCGGCTCTTCCTGCCCATTACAACTCCCAAAGCTTTGCAACCGGAAAGGCCGCCTGCAAGGCAGCCCTGCAGGAAGAAGTCGGTTTGCCTGTAGAACCGGATGTGCCTTTGCTGGTTATGGTCACAAGGCTTGCCGGCCATAAGGGTCTGGATCTATTGTGCCACATTGCCCGGCAGTTGATAGAGCAAGAAACCTGCCAGCTGTTGATCCTTGGTACCGGAGAAGCGCACTATGAGCAGTTCTTCCTGGATTTTCAGGCAGAATTCCCTGACCGGGTCTGTGCAAAGATCACCTTCAACCTGGCGCTGGCTGCCCGGATCTACGCTGGCGGTGACATCTACCTGATGCCCTCCAAGAGTGAGCCCTGCGGTCTGAGTCAGATGAACGCTATGCGCTACGGCACAGTACCGGTGGTCCACGCCACCGGCGGCCTACGGGATACTGTCCCCGGTGTGGACGAGAACGGGCAAAATGGTTTAGGCTTCACCTTCCAGAGCTACAACGCCGACGACTTCTTCGGCGCGCTGAAGCGTTGCTTGGATCTTTACCGCAACCACCGGGAGTGCTTCCGTTCCCTGCAATACACCGATATGCAGCAGGATTTCAGCTGGGACAAGCCCGCCGAACGCTATATGGAGCTGTTCCGCAGAATGCTGGGTCAGTAACTTCCGAAATCAAACCGGGGTGGGTTACCACCCCGGTTTTTCTTGACCTTTGAAGGAAAATGCCGTATGCTATTAAGGAAGATTTCGTCAACAGGAGAGCTGTATGCGTATTTTGTTTGATTCCCAGCAGGCTATGTACAAAACCCCCTTCGGCACCTTGACCCAGGGACAGGTGTGCTGCCTGCATATTCATATTCCCAGTACCGTCGGGGCTACCCGCGCCGAATGCATTCTGGATTTTGAGGACGGCACCCCCGGACAAGTGGTACTGATGACCCTTACAGAAAAAAGGGGCGCTTATGATATTTTCTCCGGCAGCTTTGCTATGGATCAGCCGGGTCTGTTTTTCTATTACTTCCGCATCTACAAGCAGGAGAGTTCTTTCCGGCTGTTTAAGCAAGGTCACGACACCAATATGGAGGCCGGTGACCGCTGGCAGTTGACCTGCATCCCTGCCGATTTTACCACCCCGGATTGGGCGAAGGGCGCTGTGATTTATCAAGTCTTTCCCGATCGGTTTTGTAAAGTAGGGTCTCCCTCCCTGTCTGGAAAGCTGGAACCCTACCGCGTCCACAAAAACTGGAGTGATGATGTGGATTGGAAACCCAACGAAAAGGGTGAGGTTCTGAACAACGACTTCTTCGGTGGCAATTTCCGGGGCATTACCGAGAAAATGGACTATATTGCCTCCTTGGGCACCACCATTTTGTATTTGAATCCCATCAGCAAGAGCTTTTCCAGCCACCGGTACGACACCGGAGACTATAAGAGCCCGGATCCTATGCTGGGAACCATCGAGGATTTTCAGGAGCTGTGCGACGCCGCTCACATCCGGGGTATCCGGGTGATTCTGGACGGTGTGTATTCCCACACCGGTTCTGACAGCCTGTATTTTGACCGGGAAGGTCATTTCGGAAGAAAAGGCGCATACACCGACCCCAATTCCCCCTACCGCAGCTGGTATACTTTCAACCATTACCCCGACAGCTACAACAGCTGGTGGGGATTCCATACCCTGCCCACAGTCAACAAAATGGATCCTGCCTTTTTGGATTACATCATTGACGCAGAGGATTCCGTGGTAGCCCACTGGTTAAATTTGGGAGCTGACGGTTTCCGGCTGGATGTGGTGGACGAGCTGCCCAATGAATTTGTCCTGCGGCTGAAGCAGCGGATCCGGCAGATCCGTCCGGATGCCCTGCTCATCGGTGAGGTCTGGGAGGATGCCTCCAACAAGATCGCCTACAATGTGCGACGCCGATATTTTGTAGACGGGGTACTGGATTCCAGTATGAACTACCCCTTCCGGAAGGCAATTTTGCAATTTATGCAGGGTCTGGATGACGGCAACGCTTTCCGGGAAGCCGTTATGACCATTGCGGAAAACTATCCCCCCCAGGTGCTTGCCTGCAATATGAATCTGCTGAGCACCCACGATACGCCCCGGATCCTTACCGCGCTAGTGGACGATTTTGAGGGAACGCGGGAGGTCTGCGCCACCCGGCATTTATCAGAGGATCAGCGGAAGCTGGCGGAAGATCGCCTGCTGATGGCCTCTTTCCTGCAGTTTATGCTTCCCGGCGCACCCAGTATCTATTACGGTGACGAGGCCGGTATGGAGGGTCACAAAGACCCATTCAACCGCCGCCCCTACCCTTGGGGTCGGGAAAACGAAAAGCTGCTGACCCATTACCGGAATCTGGGCGCTCTGCGGAAAGCAGAAGACTCTTTGTGTCTGGGCGACATTCACTTCACCCAGGCCGGTGACCAAAAATTAGCCTTCACCCGCAACTGGGGCGGCAGGCAGTTGAAGATTTATGTAAACCGCGGTGCTGATTGCTGGGATATCCCCGCCGGTAAGGTACTGTTGGGACACCGGCTGGAAACGGTCACACCCAAATGGCTGTGTGTAGGCTCTATGGGATTTTGCGTCACGGAGGAAGTGTAAATGGAAAAAGAATCCTTTCTCAGTGGCTATTGCCGCAGCATCGACGAAAGCCGAATGGTGACTGTTGTCACCGAAGGGGGAGAATTGCTAGAAATCGACTGCTGCTTTGAATCCTGCATCCATACCCCCAACTGCACCATCGCCCAGCGTATCCGGGAGTTGCTGGAAGAAGGCTGACCGGACATTTTGAATCCCCATCGACTAAGACCACACCTTTTTTTTGCAGGTGTGGCCTTTTCCTATTGACAAATCCCCGCTCTCTGTGTATACTAACTGTACTAGTACAGTTAGTACGGTTAGTACAGTAAAGGAGGGATTGCTATGGTGCATCTTGACTACCGGGATGCCCGGCCTATTTACACTCAGATCGCCGACAATTTCCGATCTCAAATTCGTGTGGGGATTCTGCAGACCGGTGATAAACTCCCCAGTGTCCGGGAGCTGGCTGCCGAGCTTGCCATCAACCCCAACACCATCCAGCGGGCCTACCGGGAACTGGAGCAACAGGGCTACATCGCATCTGTCCCCGGAAAGGGCAGTTTTATTTGCGGAATCACGGATCCCGCTGCCGACACTGCTCCCCTGTGGGAAGCCTTTGACAAAGCCGCCGGTGCGCTGCTGGAAGCCGGCGTTTCTCCCCAGGCACTTCTGCAACACCTGACGCAAGGAGGTCAGCACAATGCTTAAAATGGAACAAGTCACCAAAACCTTTGAAAATTTCACTGCGTTGAACAACCTATCTATGACCGTACCCAAAGGAGCTGTCTATGGTCTGGTAGGTCCTAACGGTGCAGGTAAGTCCACCGCCATCCGGTTGCTGACCGGCATTTATAAACCCGATTGCGGCAGCATCACACTGGAGGGTCAGCCGGTATATGAAAATCCCGCCGCCAAGATACGGATGGGACTGATCCCCGATGAGATATTCTTCTTCCCCTCTGCCAATCTGGAGGAGATGCGTCGTTACTATAAGAGCATCTATCCCCACTTTGACGATGCGCTGTTCAATCGGTTGTACGAAGTATTTCAGCTGCCCAAAAAGACACCCATCCGGCGGTTTTCTAAGGGTATGCAAAAGCAGGCCGCATTCCACTTGAGCATCTGCACCCGACCGGAGGTGCTGGTTCTGGACGAACCGGTAGACGGTCTGGATCCGGTAATGCGGCGGCAGGTATGGAGTTTGCTGCTGTCGGATGTTGCCCAACGGGAGACCACGGTGCTGATCTCCTCCCACAACCTGCGGGAGCTGGAGGATATCTGCGACCACGTGGGCATTATGAATCAGGGGCAGATGCTGCTGGAGCGGAGTCTTGCGGATATGCAGGGCAACACCGTCAAGCTGCAGCTGGTGGGCGATGCCCCCGAGGGTCTGGAGATCCTGCACACCAGCACCTCCGGACGGCTCAGCACCCTTGTTGTTCGGGGTGCGGCAGAGGAGGTCACCGCCAAAGTGGCCGCCTGCAGCCCTGCCTACTTTGATGTATTGCCTCTGTCCTTAGAGGAGATCTTTATTTATGAATTGGGAGGTGTGAACTATGAAGTCAAGAATATCCTTCTTTAATAAAGCCATCTTCCGGAAAAATATCACCCGGTTTTTCCCTGTATGGGTGCTGTATACCATTTTCCTGCTGCTGATCCTGGCATCCACCGTCCAAGCCAGAACCACTGCCATCGTCGCCCGGGAGATCACGGATTTCATTGGGCCGATGGTCTGGCTCAATCTGGCCTACGGCTTCCTCTGCGGGGTACTGCTGGTGGGCGACCTGTTCCAGGGTCGGATGTGCAATGCCCTTCACGCCCTTCCCCTGCGGCGGGAAACCTGGCTGGGCACGCACATTGTCACCGGCATCCTGTTTAGCCTGGTTCCCAATGTGCTGGTGAGCATCGTTGCCACTGTGCTGATGGTGGATTATGCCTACCTTGTCCTGTTTTGGCTGGCAGCCGCCACCCTGCAATTCCTGTTTTTCTTCGGCACAGCGCTGTTTGCCGCTGTCTGTGCCGGCAGTCGGTTGGGTATGGCCGCTGTGTACGGTATCTTCCACTTCATCACCGCACTGATCTATGCGCTGGCAGAACTGTTCTACGAGCCCCTACTGTACGGCATCCGGCTGGATTCTGATGCATTTTACCGTCTTTTCCCCGTAACACAGCTGCAGCTGAGCAAGTATGTGGACGTTGATTATAGCCCCACCACTCTGGATTTGGTATATAAAGGGATCGTCGGCGAGACCTGGATTTATTTGGGTCTGTGCGCTGCTGTAGGTGTGCTGTTTATGGGTTTGGCGCTGCTGGTTTACCGCCGCCGCCATTTAGAAAGCGCCGGTGATTTCCTCTCCCTGCGTCCCCTGCAGCCGGTATTTCTGGTACTCTACACTCTGGGTGCAGGTGCCATCATCTTCCTGTTCTCCGGACTGTTTATCGGTGATCCGGACTATGTATTTCTGGCAGTAGGTCTTGTGGTGGGATTCTTTACGGGACAGATGCTGCTCAGCCGCACGGTGAATGTGTTCCGGAAGAAGAACTTTATCCGTTTTGCCATTCTAATTGCCGCCTTTGGCCTTAGTCTGGGACTTGCCAAACTGGACCCGCTGGGCATCACCAAAATCGTTCCCAAAACAGAAGATGTGCAGTGGGCCACCATCTATTCCTCGGATTATGACTATTATTACAGCGAGGTTTACAAATACAACAACTTCCGGATCACCGATCCCGAGGAGATTGATCGGCTGCAACAGTTCCACAAACTTCTGATCAACGACCGGGCAGAAAAAACCAGCCCCGGGGTAAAGGTGAATATCTTTTATGTGCGCAAAGACGGCACCCGCCTGACCCGTTACTATGAAATTCCCGCGCAAAGCCCTCTGGGTCAGCAGGCAAAGACCTACTTTAGTGATATGCGCTATATCTTCCAAACCAACGAACCTCAGCTGCTCCACAAGCACATTGAGTCTGTCAGCATTGACTGCTATGAGCAGGAGCTGTTGGAAAAATGGGGTTTCTCGGACAGCACCAACGGCATCACCAATATCACGCTGAAAGATCCTCAAAAGATCGCCGGTCTGCTGGACGCCATTGCTGCTGACTGCCGGGATGGCAATATGGCACAGGACTGGGCCTTCTTCCAAGAAGAGATCCAGGTATTCTCGCTGGATTTCTCCATCTCCGAGGACTGGAAAACCAATGTAGGCGGCAAACACTACCTGCAGATTTTTGAATCCTCTAAAAACACCATCGCATATCTGCGGGAGCAACTTGCTGACGCACTGTAAATCTTCCAAGGCCGGAGCGGTTGCCCCGGCCTTTGTGCTGTTTGCTTTCCCGGCGAAACTGTGCTATACTGACCCTAATCCATCACCGGGAGGCGATTTTTTTGAAATATATCTGCCAGCTGCTGTATATCCTTTTGTTTTCCTTTGCCGGGGAGGCGCTGCAAGTGCTGATCCCGCTGCCGATCCCCGCAGCCATCTACGGTATGGTACTGCTGCTGATTGCCCTGTCCACAGGACTCTTAAAAAGCGAGTACATTGCCGACACCGCCCGGTTTCTCATTGCCATTATGCCGGTTTTGTTTGTTGTGCCGGTTGTGAATATCCTCCGGCACTGGGGCGTGATTGCTTCCCGGCTGGGCGCGATCATCGTGATCGTGGCAGCATCCACCTTTGTGGTGTTTGCGGTCTCCGGCCTTGTGACAAAATGGTACTTACGCAAAAAAGGAGGCGACCACAATGGGTGATTTCCTTATGAGCATCCCTTTGTTTGCGCTGGTACTGACAATGGGTGCTTTTCGAATCGGTCTGTGGTGTCAGAAAAAGACCGGCTCAGCCCTGTGCAATCCCATTTTGATCGCGGCACTGCTGGTGATCGGTGTTATGCTGATCGCCCACATCCCCGCCGAGCGTTATGTTGCCTCCACGGCAGGTCTGCAATGGCTGCTGACTCCCGCCACCGTATGCCTTGCCCTGCCCCTGTACGAGCAGCTGAAAGTCTTGGGCAAGAATCTGCCTGCCATTCTCTGGGGCATTGCCGCCGGCACTGTCACCAGCCTGCTGGGGATCTTCGGTCTTTGCCATCTGTTCGGTCTGGATCAGACTTTGACCATCTCCCTGCTGCCCAAGTCCGTCACCACCGCTATGGGCATCGTCCTGTCCGGGCAAAACGGCGGTATTGAAGGTTTGACCTCTATATGCATTATCATTACAGGCATTTTAGGCAGCCTGTCCGGAACTCTTTTATGCCGGCTTCTGAAGCTGACCGATCCCATCTGCCAAGGCGTTGCATTCGGCACGGCTTCCCACGTGATCGGTACCTCCCGAGCCACCCAGATTGATCCCCTTGCCGGTGCAGTGAGTAGTCTGTCGCTGGCAATTTCCGGAATTTTGACCGCTGTGCTGTTCCCCCTTTTTGTGAAAATTTTATAAAATCCTCCGATTTCATAAAATAGTAAGAAATCCCCCTCCGGGGGATTTTCTTTTTGCCTTATTTGTGATTGACTTTTCGGTCGAAAACGAGTAGAATAATACTGATATACTATGTGCCGAATAGAATACTATATCAGCGCAAGAATCATGTATACAGGAGGAAATCACTTTGAAGGATTGGGCATTCACAACGACTGTCGAAGAGATGGAAGCCGCCACTAACGCTTTGCTGGAAACCGCAAACAAGGTCGGCGCTGACACCTGGCAGAAACGAGTCAAAGATCAGACTCCCCATTGTGGATTCGGCGAAGCCGGTACCTGCTGCCGTATCTGTTCCATGGGTCCCTGCCGTATCACCCCCAAGAGCCCCAGAGGTATCTGTGGCTGCGACGTGCACGGTATCGTTGCACGTAACTATCTGATTTTCACTGCCGGCGGTGCTGCTACGCACTCCGACCACGGCCGTGAAATTATGCACACCCTGCACCAGACCCGCGAGGGCGGCAACTATCAGGTCAAGGATCCTGAAAAGCTGATCCGCATCGCTAAGGAATGGGGCGTCGAGACCGAAGGCAAGGACATTTACGATCTGGCTCACGAAATAGCTGAGATCGGTCTGCTGGAGTACGGCAAGCCTTTCGGCACACAGCGCTTCTGCGAGCGTGCTCCTGAGTACACTCAGAAGCTGTGGGAAGCCGCTGACATTACCCCCCGCGCCATTGACCGGGAAGTTTCCCAGTCTATGCATATGACCCATATGGGTTGTTCCTCTCTGGCTGAGGCTCTGATCCGCCAGGCTCTGCGTGCAGGTCTAAGCGACGGTTGGGGCGGCTCTATGATGGGCACCGAGTTCTCCGATGTTATGTTTGGTACTCCCCGCCCCATCGACACCGAAGCCAACATCGGCGTTATGGAGAAGGACAACGTCAACATTGTTGTTCACGGCCACGATCCCTCTCTGTCTGAGATGGTGGTCTACTTCGCAAACGATCCCGAGATGATCGCCTACGCCAAGGAAATGGGCGCCAAGGGCATTACCGTTTCCGGTGTCTGCTGTACCTCCAACGAAGTTACTATGCGTCACGGTATCCCTATGGCCGGTAACTACCTGAACCAGGAGAACGTAGTTCTCACCGGCGCTTGTGAAGCCATTGTTGTGGACGTGCAGTGTATCTTCCCCGCACTGGGTCCCCTGTCCAAGTGCTTTCACACCAAGTTTATCACCACTTCTCCCATTGCCCGGATTCCCGATTCTGAGTTCATTCAGTTCTCCGCTGAGACCGCTGACGTCAGCGCCAAGGCGATCGTGAAGATGGCAATCGAGAACTTCAAGAACCGTAACCCCGAGCTGGTACATATTCCCAGCCAGAAGCAGAAGGCAAGAGTCGGTTACTCCGTAGAAGCCATCAAGGGCGTTCTGGATACCGTCGCCAACTCCCAGCTGGATGAGTTCGGCACCACCAAGCCTCTGATCGAGTGCGTGCACTCCGGCGTTATCCGTGGCGCTGTGGCTATGGTCGGCTGTAACAACCCCAAGGTCCGTCCCGACACTGCTCACATCAACCTGATGAAGAAGATGCTGGAGAACGACATCATCGTGATCACCACCGGCTGTTCCGCACAGGCTGCTGCCAAGGCAGGTCTGATGGATCCCGTGCAGGCTCGCGAATACTGCGGCGCAGGTCTGAAGCGCGTCTGTGAACTGGCAAACATTCCTCCCGTGCTGCACATGGGCTCCTGCGTGGATATCTCCCGTATGATGATCCTGGCTTCCGATATTGCCAAGGATTGGGGTATCAACATTTCTCAGGTTCCCGTTGTTGGCTGCGCTCCCGAATGGATGTCCGAGAAGGCTGTTTCCATCGGTAACTACGTTGTAGCTACTGGTATCGAGACCTTCCTGGGCGTGGATCCTTACTCCAAGGGTTCCGACGAAGTCACCCGCCTGCTGCAGGGTGAAGACGGCATCAAGGAGTGGGTCGAGGCAAAATTCGTTGTGGATACCGATATCGAGTCCCTGGGTGACAAGATGATCGCTTGCATTGAAGCCAAGCGCGAAGCTCTGGGCATCTAAAATTAGCGGATCTTTCACCCCAGAACGCCGCGATCACCCCCTTGAAATACACAAAGTATATCTGCGGGTCTGATCGCACCGCCTGTGGCGAAATCTCTCGCTAATTACTACAAAAATCTACGAGGTCATTTTCCAATGAAAGTTGCGATCACCGGTAAGGGCGGCGTGGGAAAAACCACCCTGTCCTCTACCCTTGCAAGACTCTATGCTGACGAAGGACGCACCGTCCTGGCAGCCGATGTAGATCCGGACGCCAATCTGGGCCTGGCTCTGGGCCTGACCCAAGAGGAAGTGGATCAGATCATCCCCATCTCCAAAATGCGCACTCTGGTAGAGGAGCGCACCGGTGCCAATGCCGCCAATCAGTTTTACAAGCTCAACCCCTATGTGGCGGACATTCCGGACAACCTGTCCAAGGACATCAACGGCGTAAAGCTGCTGGTGATGGGCACGGTGGATGTGGGCGGCAGCGGCTGTGTCTGTCCTGAGCACGTGATGCTCAAGAGCATCCTGTCCAGCCTGACCTACCGGAAAGACGATGTGGTCATTATGGATATGGAAGCAGGTCTTGAACATCTGGGCAGAGGCACTGCAGCCAATATGGATCAGTTCATCGTGGTCATTGAACCCGGTGCCCGATCCGTGCAAACCTACCGCAATGTGAAGCGGCTGGCCAAGGATCTGGGTGTCAAGCGCGTCCGGGTGGTGGCTAACAAGGTCCGGGATGAGCAGGACGAAGCTTTCGTTCGAAACGCCATCCCCGCCGAGGACCTGCTGGGCTGCATTCACTACAACGCAGATATCATCGACGCAGACCGTCAAGGAAAGTCTCCCTACGATTTCAGCCCCACGGCAATTGAAGAAATCCGAAAAATCAAAGCGATTTTGGATCGTGAATAGAACGAACGAGGAGGAAAAAACGTTGACACTTTTTGATAGAGTTTTCAGCGGCAACGATTACAACTATACCCGTACCGTAGCCGCCATCGACGCTGCCATCGCCCAGTATGGTGAAGCAGCAGCAGTCGCATTCCCCAACACCGCTTATAATCTGCCCTGTTACTACAGCATCACAGGTAAGAAGATCAATACCCTGGGCGAGCTGAAGGCTGCCCTGGAAAATGACATCAAGCCTATGATGACCCGCAACAAGCGTCTGCAGGACGCTTTCGATAGCGGCGTTGCTTCCGCTCTGTGCGCAGAGTTTTTGGAAGTACTGAAGTACCTGAACGGTGCAGAACCTTACGCTGAGCCCGAAATGGGCTTCCTGTCCGACGCATTCGTCCGTAACCTGGGTCTGCCCCTGGTTACCGGCGATATCCCCGGTGTTGCCGTTATCATCGGCGGCGCTGAAGACCCCGCTGAGACTGTGGCTCTGGCCAAGTCCTATCAGGCACAGGGTCTGCTGGTCACCCTCACCGGCATCTCCGTCAAGCATTGCGCTGACTCCGGTATGACTCTGGGTGAAGGTGTTCGTATGGTACCTCTGGGCTATGAAGATCAGTCCGTTATCCACGTGGTTTCCGTGGCTCTGCGTGCTGCTCTGATCTTCGGTGCTATCACCCCCGGTGATACCAAGGCTCTGTACAAGTACACAATGGACCGTATCCGCGCTTTCGTCAATGCCTACAAGTCCCTGTCTGACGAGATCGTTTCCTACGGTGCCGGCGCCATTCAGCTAGGCTTCCCTGTTATCTCCAATGAGACCGAGAATATGTTCCGCGTTCCCAAGAGCCTGATCCAGCAGCTGGATACCTCCAAGTGGAACGCCACCTCTCTGGAGGCCCGGGACATCAAGCTGAAGATCACCAAGATCGACATTCCCGTTTCCTATGCCTCCGCCTTTGAAGGCGAGATCATCCGTAAGGGTGATATGCAGGTGGAAGTGGACGGCTCCCGCGTAGACTGCTTCGAGCTGGTTCAGACCAGAACCGCACAGGAAGTGGAAGATCACAAGATCACCGTTATCGGACCCGAGATCGACGAAGTTCCCGTTGGCTCCAAGATTTCCCTGTCCTACACCATCGAGGTTTCCGGCAAAGCTATGCAGGCTGACTTCGAATCCGTTATGGAACGTAAGATCCACGCTTGGATCAACTGCATCGAAGGTGTTATGCACACCGGTCAGCGTGATATGATCCGTGTCCGTATCTCCAAGGCAGACTTCGAAGCTGGCTTCAAGTTCGCGCATCTGGGCGAAGTGCTGTACGCAAAGGTCAAGAGCGAGTTCGAGGCCGTTGTGGACAAGTGCCAGGTCACCATCGTGGTGGATGCCGAGCAGAATAAGGCTCTGCGTGCCGCTGCCAACGAGATCTTCAACAAGCGTGACGCAAGACTGGCTTCTATGACCGACGAGTCTGTGGACACCTTCTACACCTGCATTATGTGTCAGGCCTTCTCCCCCAGCCACGTCTGTATCGTTACCCCCGAGCGTCTGGGTCTGTGTGGCGCCGTGTCCTGGTTGGACGCCAAGGCTACTCAGGAACTGGATCCCACAGGTCCCTGCCAGCCCATTCTGAAGACCGGCTGCCAGGACGAGCGTCTGGGCCGTTACGACTCTATGGACGAAGCTGTCAACAAGTACTCTCAGGGTGCTGTTGAGCGGATCACTCTGTACTCCCTGTTCCAGGATCCCATGACCTCCTGTGGCTGCTTCGAATGTATCTGTGGTGTTGAGCCCTGCTCCATGGGTGTTGTCATCACCTGCCGTGAGCACGCAGGCATCACTCCTCTGGGTATGAGCTTCTCCGAAATGGCTTCTATGACCGGCGGCGGTGTGCAGACTCCCGGCTTTATGGGCCACGGCAAGCACTTCATCTCCTCCAAGAAGTTCATTGCAGCAGAAGGCGGCCCCGGCCGTATCGTCTGGATGCCTAAGATGCTGAAGGATCAGATGCGTGAGCGCTTGGATGCTACCGTTCTGGAACTGTACGGTGTTGAAAACTTCACCGATATGATCGCCGATGAGACCATCTGCGAGGAAGACCCCGAGCAGCTGCTGGGCTACCTGTCCGAGGTAGGCCACCCTGTTCTGGGTATGGAACCTTTCGATATGTAATCATACTTATGCGGGCAGCCACCGGCTGCCCGCATTTCTTGTCCAAAAGCACGCAAAACGCGCCGATCCCAAATAGGATCGGCGCGTTTTATCAATCTTCCAGGCTTTTTCCCACATTCCGGTAGGCACTATCTGTGGGGCTGGTCCGGTCAGTCTCCGTCTGGTAACGGCTTACCACTTTAGCCGCCAGGTCCACCGGCAGCAGCGTACCCGCGCCGGCAACGCAACCGCCGGGACAGGCCATACCCTCCAACAGATACCCATCGTACTTTCCGGCTTTGGCGAGCGCCATCAGCTTCCGGCAATCCCGCAGGCCCTCGGCACGGGCGGTGTGGATCTCCCGCTCCGGATGGGTCTCGTGGATCAAATTCTCCACCGCTTTCGCGACACCGCCTGCCACCGCAAAGCCGCGACCTGCAGCAGTACCCTCATCCAGATCATACATGGGCTCGATGGTCTCGAAATCTATTTCCTTGGCCTCGAACATACCCTGCAGTTCCTCAAAGGTCATCACAAAATCCACATCGGAGCGAATATCCTCCCGGATGGCCTCCAACTTCTTGGCGGCGCAAGGTCCTACGAACACCACCTTGCATCCGGGGTATTCCTTTTTCATCAACCGCGCGGTAAAAACCATCGGTGTCAGCGTCATAGAAATATTTTTCGCCTCACTGGGGTACAGCTGGTAGATCATAGAATGCCACGCAGGACAACAAGAGGTCGCCATATACTTCTGCTCCCCTGGAACTTTCTCAAGAAAATCCTTTGCTTCCTCGATGGTACACATATCCGCGCCCACCGCCACCTCCACCACTCTGGCAAATCCCAGCTGTTTCATAGCTGCGATAAACTTGCCGGGTGTGGAATGCTTGCCAAACTGACCGATAAAGGCCGGGGCGACGATGGCAATCACCTTATCCCCCTTGAGGATGGACTGGATCACCTGGAAGATCTGTCCCTTATCCACGATGGCGCCAAAGGGGCAGCTGACCAGGCACTGTCCGCAAGCCACGCACTTTTCCTGATCGATCACCGCTCTGCCGTGGTCATCGGCACCAATGGCATCCATACCGCAGGCAGCCTGGCAGGGCCGCTCCAGATGGATAATGGCATTATAAGAACAAGCTTTGGCGCATTTTCCGCACTTGATGCACTTGTCCGGGTCAATGTGACTTTTTCCGTTGACGAACGACACCGCATCCTTGGGGCAAACCTTCTGACAGGACGCCGCCAAGCAATTCTGGCAGCTTTCCGTCACTCGATACTGATTGGTGGGGCAAATATGGCAGGCATAGGAAATAATATTGATCAGCGGTGGCTCATAGTACTGCTCCGCCACCGCAGCGGCGTCCATACCCTCAGTCATCAGTGTCCGGGTCTGAACAGGGCGGATGGGCAGGCCCATGGCAAGGCGCACCCGTTCACCGGCGATGGCCCGCTCCAAAAATACAGACTCCCGGTGTAAAGGCTGATCGCCGGGCACGATCACATAGGGTAAGTCCTCTGCCCGGGAGTAATCGCCGCCGGCGTAGGCCATTTTGGCCACCTCGGTGAAGACTTTCTTACGAATATCGGTAATTAGGGACGGAATTCCTCTCATTTTTGCCTCCTGTTTGGCTATGTTTTTAATGTAAACTTCTATTTAACAACAATTATAACAATATAAATCCAATAGTCAATGGAAACACTTTTCAATTCTTGCTATATTTCCTTGCAAATCCTGTTTGTATTTTGGTTGTGGCATTTTTTGATTGCATTTTAACTTCGTTTCCTGTATAATACGGACAGTTGCCTTCCCTGTCGGCAGCCGATACTCTTCTAACTTAATATATCCGGACGTGGCTCAGTTTGGGGAGCGAGGCGACTGCCGCCTGTGGCGGATCAAAGGAGCCGAGTGAGTGGCCGCGGTCGGCAGCTGACGCCGGCGCCCCGCCGCCAAGGAAGATGCCGGGCACCGCAACAGGAAGAGCGCTTGCTTTCCGGTCGTTGGCTGTTATAAACTTAATATATCCGGACGTGGCTCAGTTTGGGGAGCGAGGCGACTGCCGCCTGTGGCGGATCAAAGGAGCCGAGTGAGTGGCCGCGGTCGGCAGCTGACGCCGGCGCCCCGCCGCCAA
>JAFQGT010000019.1 GCA_017415425.1 Oscillospiraceae bacterium
TGATTTGAAAGCTACCCAAGGCGATACCGGTCATGCGGAAATCGATATGATTACAAAGGTGTACGCACATATTCTTGATGAAGACAGAAAGATAAATGCGCAGAAGTTTGAAAGTGCATTTTACGCCAATCCCGATTTAAGAAATGTGAAACCTCCGCAGGAAGAAACACCGGCGCCTACGATTGATTTGAACGCTCTTATTGAGCAATTACAGAACTCTCCGGAGCTTGCTAATACTTTGGCTTCGATCATAGCGCAAAAGGCTTGCTAATGGAAAATTAGCAAGAACTCGAAAATTCTTAGCAAACTCGGAAAAATCGTTCGATTCCAATTAGCAAAGAAAAAAGAGGCACAGCGAGCAGAAAATCCCTGTCAGTACCTTGGAACTGACGAGGATTGCCGATAAAATAAAAAACGCTGTAAACCTCGATAAATCAAGGCTTACAGCGGATTTTTTGGCGTCCCAGAAGGGATTCGAACCCCCGACACCCACCTTAGGAGGGTGGTGCTCTATCCAGCTGAGCTACTGGGACATTTGCTAATAAATATTAAGTTTTTTGCTCTATCCAGCCCCCATAGACTCGAACGACCTACTTCTTAGGAGGCGCGCGCTCTATCCAGGTGAGCTACGGGGGCATAACGTATCGTAAGCATTGTACCTAAAAAATCAGATAGTGTCAACTGTATTCACCGGCCAGGTAATATTTTTGTTTTTACAGAAAATTCAACAGCAATTTAACTGCAATTCACATATACTGGCAAGACTAGATACAGAAAGGAGGAAACATAATGAAACAGACCAACGATCCTTACGCTGACGTGGACGATCTGATTTTTGATGAGGAAGACGGCGGTCCTAGCGAAAGATGATATAAGCCAGGCGAAAGCCTGGTTTTTTGCTGCATTTTTTATTTTTTTACTTTACAGCTTGGGCAAATTCGGATATAATATCCCCAAATGTCCAAATTTAAGGAAATGAGTGTAGAAGATCTATGAATATCGAATTTGATAGTTATAAACAAAAACTCAATGATATTCTCCCCGCGCTGGAGGGGCTGGCGGACTCTTTGAATATTGAGGGTCTGCAAAATGAACTGGAACGGCTTCACGCAATGCAGGAGGCTCCCGGTTTTTGGGACAACCCAGAAAAGAGCCAGCAGATTGTAATGAAGACCAAGTCCTGCGAAACCAAGCTGGAAAAGTACCGGCAGATGAACAGCTCCTGGGAAGACCTGATGACTATCTGCGAGATGGCTGCTGAGGAAGATGACGACTCTATGCTGCCGGAGCTGAAGGAAGGTTTCCAGAAACTTACAGAGGATATGGAAAGCTGCCGCCTGCAGACGTTGCTTACCGGCAACTATGACCGCAACAATGCACTGGTCAGCTTCCAGGCCGGCGCTGGTGGAACAGAGGCCCAGGACTGGTGCCAGATGCTCTACCGGATGTATACCCGCTGGGCGGAGCGCCACGGCTTTACCTACAAGATTATGGACTATCAGGAAGGTGAAGAAGCTGGATTGAAGTCGGCGGATATTGTGATCGAAGGTGAGAACGCTTACGGCTTCCTAAAGGGAGAAAACGGCGTTCACCGGCTGGTTCGGGTGTCACCCTTTGATGCCAATGCCCGCCGGCAGACCTCTTTCTCCGCCATTGAAGTGATTCCGGAGATTGAAGATGACAGTGAGGACTTTGAGATCAAGGCGGAAGATTATGAAATGCAGGTTTTCCGTTCCTCCGGCGCTGGCGGTCAGCACATCAATAAGACCAGTTCTGCTGTTCGGTTGATCCATAAGTCCGGTATCGTGGTTTCCTGTCAGACCGAGCGGAGCCAGTTCCAGAATAAAGAGACCTGTCTGCGGATGCTGCGCTCTAAGCTGGTGGAGATCCGGGAACGGGAACATCTGGAGAAAATTTCCGATATTAAAGGTGTACAAAAGAAAATCGAGTGGGGCAGCCAGATCCGCAACTATGTCTTTATGCCCTACACTTTGGTTAAGGATACCCGCACCGGTTGCGAGACTTCCAATGTCAATGGCGTGATGGATGGCGCATTGGATCCCTTTATTAACGCGTATTTGAACTGTCTTGCCACCGGAAATTGGGTAACAAAGTAAAAATATCAGAAAAATGCTTGCATTTTTTCGGTTGCCGTGCTATACTATCTAGGCTTTGGTATAACCCCGGGGTATCCGGGATTCGATATGACCCGCGATCCAATAGCGGTGAGCGGAGGGAGGTTACGAAAATGGAAGTTGTAAAGGTCATTTTGACTGTTCTGGAAGTGATCGCAAGTGTACTGCTGGTGGCAGTGGTACTGGTTCAGTCCGGTAAGGAATCTGGCTTGTCCGGCGCGATCGCAGGTAACAGCGATTCTTATATGAATAAGAGCAAGCTGGGGGGTCTGGATAAGAAGCTGGCTTCTGCTACCAAGTGGATTGCTCTGGCTTGGGTTGTCCTGACTCTGGTTCTGAGCCTGATCTGATGGAAAAACTGACCACGGAGATTTTCCGTGGTCTTTTTCTATTCTGGACAAGGCTTCATACCTGTGATAAAATACACCTAGTATACGAAAAGGAGTTACGATTATGGAAGCAATCAAACTTGCCGGTTTGGAGCCTCAGCCTGTGTTTGCCTATTTTGAGAGATTCTGTTCCATTCCCCACGGATCTGGAAACACCAAGAGAATCTCTGATTATCTGGTGTCCTTTGCGAAAGAGAACGAAATCCGGTATGTGCAGGATGAACTGAACAATGTGATTTTGTTTGGGGAAGGTACCTGCGGTATGGAGGATCACGAACCTGTGATCATTCAGGGGCATATGGATATGGTCTGCGAAAAGGATGCAGACTGCCCCATTGATATGGATAAAGATGGTCTGGACATCACCCACGACGGCACCTGCGTCTATGCCCGTGGTACAACACTGGGCGGTGATGACGGTATCGCTGTGGCCTTTGCAATGGCCTTGCTTGCCGATAAGACCATTGCCCATCCGCCTCTGGAAGTGATCATTACCGTGGACGAGGAGACCGGTATGGATGGCGCAGCGGGCATTGATCTGTCTGGGCTGAAGGGTCGCACGGTGGTGAATATCGACTCCGAGGAGGAGGGGATCTTCACGGTATCCTGCGCCGGTGGCGCCCGTGGCACGATCATCCTGCCTGTGGAACGCCGCGCGGTCTACGGACCGTGCGTCCGGCTGACAGTGGAAGGCCTGCAGGGCGGTCACTCCGGTGTGGAGATCCACAAGAATCGGGCCAATGCCAATAAGGTGATGGGCGAATTTTTAAGCCGTGTGCAGCAGCTGATGCCGGTTTGCATCACAAATTTGCAAGGTGGAGCCAAGGATAATGCCATTCCCCGTTCCTGCCAGGTGACACTGGTGGTGCTGGGAATGTATATTGAACGTATCAACGACGTGGCAGAGCAGTTGCAAAAGGAGATTCGGGAGCAGTTCGACGAGCCGGAGGCCGTGATCCGGGGGGACGATGTGGACGCCCTGGGCGGAAATGCCTTGACTACAGAGAGTACTGCAAAGGTGATTGCACTGCTCAATGCAGCGCCCAACGGAGTCCAGTCCTGGAGTCAGGATATTGACGGCCTGGTCCAGACCAGTCTGAATTTAGGTGTTGCCAATTTGGAGGAAGATCTGAAACTGACCTGGGCAGTGAGAAGTTCTGTCAATCAGGAAAAAACAGAACTGATGGAAAGACTAAAAGAACTGTCACAGTTCTATGGCGGCAGCTATGACCAGCGGGGCGACTATCCTGCCTGGGAGTACAGAAAGGATTCTCCTTTGCGGGATACGATGGTGCGTGTCTACCAGCAGATGTTTGAGAAAGACCCGGAGGTAGTTGCCATCCACGCCGGCCTGGAGTGCGGTTTGCTCAGTGAGAAACTGCCGGGACTGGATTGCGTTTCCATCGGGCCCAATATGCACGATATTCACACCAGCCGGGAGCGTCTGGAGATCGAATCCACCAAGCGCACCTGGGACTTTTTGTTGGAAGTTCTGAAAAATTTGTAATAAAAAGTGACCTGTGAATAACAGGTCACTTTTTTTGGATCAGACTGCGGAGCCAGCGCAGATCCTCCTTCCCGACAATTCGGAAGAGCACCAGAAGACTACCCAGAGTCAGCACATATACAAGACCGCACAGAAAAATATCTTCCAGCATTCCCGCCAACCATACCGCTATCGCCGTACCCAGCAAAGTCAGCAGGGGCATAGCAGGGGAGAGCACCGGACCTGTCAGCTTCAGTAACCGCCGAAGACTCAGAATAAAATTTATGGCGTGGGTCACCAGAAAACTGAAAAAATATCCAGCCATTCCGTACCGCGGCAACAGTAAGAACAGGAATATTACATCTAGGGTCGAGGTAAAAATGTTGTAGCGAACACAGGCGGTTTGTTGCCCCAGACCTTTCACCATAGCATCCGTGACCGCGTCACAGTAGAGCATAGGAATCAGCAGGGCATAGTGCCGCAGGTGATATCCTGCGGCGTCGCTTTGATACAGAGCAAGGCACAACTGTGGACTAAACAGGAACTGCGCCCCTGCAAACAGACAGCCGTACAGGATTGCCAGACGCAGACTTCGGTAGGCAAGGTAACGGATGCGGCTTTGACTTCCTGCGGCGTGACATCGGGCAAGTTCCGGAATCAGCAGCTCTGCCAGTGCGTATAGGATCGCCGCGGGGAACATCAAAACAGGGAACACCATACCGCAAACAGTTCCGAACTCCGCAAGGGGATCTGCCGTTCCTGCAAACAGGGCAAGCCGTTTAGGCACCATCAAATTTTCTGTTGTGGAAATACCGGACTTAAAATCGTCGGCAATTGCCAGCGGAACTGCGGTCTGCATCAGCTGTCTGCCCATAGGAAGCCGGGGTCCGCTGGGACTATGCTCCTGCCACCGCAGGATACTCAACGCACAAAGGGTAACACAACTGCTCAGCCCGCTACCGGTGACCACAGCACGGCAGGCACGGACTGCGTTATCTCCCACCTTCATCAAAAGCCCCAATGTCAATGCGATGGAGCATATCTGCTCAGCCACTTCTACCGCAGCCAAAGTGCCGATTCGGTTTGCAGCGGTGAAATAGCCACATAGGACACCGCAAAGACAGTTTATCGGTAAAAACAGGGCAAAAAGCCGCACAGTGGAGGCAACCGCCGGCTCGCCGATCCAAAGCCTTGCCACCTGTTCGGACAGTGCCCACAATATAATAGAAACGATACAGCTGCACACAAGGCTGTATTGGATACAGCCGGTCAACACCCACCGGATATTTTCCGGTCGTTTTCGACCCAACTGACTTGCAGTCAGGTACATAGTTGCGGTACGAATACCCGCCATTCCGACGGTCAAGGCCAGTACACCTACAGAAAGAACCAGCTGCAGCAGACCGATGCCCGCAGCGCCGATGCGGGCGGATAAGTACACCTGAAATCCTGTGGAAACAAACCGTAGCAGCAGATTGACACCAGTCAGTACCAGCGCGCTATAAAAAATTGGAAGTTTTTTACGCAAAAAATCCCCTCCCTTGTCCATTCTATTCGGACAGGGAGGGGGTTATCCCTTATGATACTTGATTTACCTCATTGCAATAGATCGCCAGAGGACACACTTCACATTTTGGTGACCGGGCGGTACAGATATCACGGCCAAACAATACGATCCGGTGGCAGAAATCACTGCTCTCCTGCGGGGGCAGTACGGCACGCAGCTGCTGCTCTACCTTCTCCGGTTCCCTCCCCTGAGAAAGACCCAACCTGCCGCAGATCCGCATACAATGGGTGTCACAAACCACACTGCCTGGAACGCAATACAGATCGCCTAACAGGAGATTGGCGGTTTTTCGGCCAACGCCGGGAAGTTTCAGCAATTCTTCCATAGTAGCTGGAACCTTGCCACCGTATACATCCCGCAGCATCTGGCAGGCCAGTATGATGTCCTTTGCTTTTTGGCGGTAGAAACCGCAGGAGTGGATGTATTCCTCCACCACGGGGATGGGGGCATTGGCCATAGCATCCAGGGAGGGAAATGCAGAGAACAGGGCGGGTGTCACCAGATTTACTCGCGCATCTGTGCATTGGGCGGACAGCCGCACAGCGATCATCAGTTCATAATCCTTTTTGTAGTGAAGGGCGCACAAAGCATCCGGATACTGTGCTTTTAGGATATGGATGATGTCCCAAACCTTTTGCGTCATACGATCACCTCTTTTTCTTTTGATTCTATCACAAAATAGCAAAAGTGAAAAGAGGATTTTTGTGGAACAAAGTAGACCTGTCCCGGATAAACTGAAATAGGAAATCACAGAATTTCTGTGTGGCTTTTGGTGCGGCGGTTTTCCGCCGCCCGGCTTGGTATTACAGATCCTCCTCCAATATCAGGGCTTTGAGGGCAGATATTTCGTATGCGGTTCTCTCTTGCGGACCGACTTCTGTGAGCTTGGTGTAGGTTCTGCTTTGCAGGCGGCCTTCGATGGCAATCACGTCGCTGGTGTTGCACGCAGACACCTGTTGCGCCACCCGCCCCCACAGAATACAGGGTAGATAATCGGCCCTGCGAAAGGCTCTGGGAACCGCCAGCATCGCATCGCAGATCTCCCGTCCCAACGGTGTCAGCCGATAAGTGGGTTTCCTGCAAAGGGGACCTTCCAGATAGACCTCGTTGATAGGTTCACCGTCCTCTGCGGTGATCGTGACCGCAAATACGAAAATCATCAAATGCCGCACGCCGTCAGTTTTGGAATTGTGAGAACGAATCTGACCATTGACGGTTAGCATCTGCCCGCCGGAAAGATCCACAGAGTCGAGAATCCGATCTTCTGCGATCACCGGCAGAGTGTCCACAGTGCCGGAAAGACGGGGGACATCCAGCATAAATCGGTAGAACCGTTTTCCGTGATTTTCGTGGGAAAATTCGGGAAGATTTTGCAGAGTACCCCGCAGTGTGATTCTGTTTGTTGTATGTTCCATAGTACCACCTCATATTCCAATGTATGAGATAGTCTATGTTGCAGCATAGAAATAAGACCCTATGTTTATGAAAAGATGGCAGGGGAGAATAAGTCTTGACAAACAGATAACTCTATGCTAAGATGTTTTGGCAGTTCAATAGCTGATCTTTTATTCGGAGTGATACCCAAGAGGCCGAAGGGGCTCCCCTGCTAAGGGAGTAGGCGTCTAAAAAGCGCGCGAGGGTTCAAATCCCTCTCACTCCGCCAACGAAATCCGGTTAGGAAATTCATCCTGACCGGATTTCTTCTTTGTTTTTTGTGCTTTTCTGGGTTAAAAGTTAGGAATGTCTTGAGATACATTTGCTTTTTCCCTTACAGTTTCCCTTATAGCACCAAATATCGTTGATATACGTTTCCTTTTTTTAACATTTTGGGTGAAACTGCAGCACGATTCTGTGACGGCTCTGGCAGAACGCAATAAAAGCTTCGGATCAAATGGATACACTATTGACAAAACACTAAAACAAGGGTATATATGAATTAAAATAACAATGCACATAAGCAATGTGGGATTGAATTGCTGGGGGTTGCTTTTTCTGTAGATGACAAAAGATAAGGCAATGTATACAGATCAACAGATTTTATGGAAGGGGAAAATGCGATGCAAAAAATAGAGATTTTTGAAAATGGATTACAAATGATTTTTGGAGTAAATGAGAACGACACACTGTTGTTGCTGTCCTTGACAGACGGTGTGGACCCTGACTATGAAGCGCCATATGCACAAAATCAGTTTAATATTTTGTTTCCTGCAACAGAATTGCTGACCACCGGCGACGCATATGAAGGTTATGGTGTCCGACATCATCAATGCGGTATGAATGACGGTTTGAAATATATTAGTCATACAGATACAGTGGACGATGAGGGCAGAGTGCTGGACTTTACCTTGAAGAGCAGCCGTCTGACCGTACATCAGTTCTATCATTTTTATAACGGCACGAAAGTTGTTGCATCCTGGATGGAGATCGAAAATCACTCTGATACGAATGTGGGTCTGGAGTATGTATCTTCCTTCTGCTTGGGTGGATTGGGCAAAAAAGGTAAGAAGAGCTTCGTGGACAAGTTGGAGCTGATGATTCCCTATAGTGGATGGTGCAGCGAGTTCCACTGGACTCGCAATACCCTGCGGGACAGCGGTTTCAACCCGATTAACTGGCAAAGCAGTAGTCGGATTAAGGTTACCAACACCGGATCCTGGTCCGGCAAAGAATATATGCCTATGGGCATCCTCTACAATAATGAGATGGATGAATCCTATATGTGGCAGATCGAGAACAACGGCTCCTGGCACTGGGAGATTTTCGACTGTCATAGCTCTGCGCAGCTGCGTCTTTCCGGCCCTTGTGAGTCCGAGAATCAGTGGTGGAAGAATCTGAAACCGGGTGAGCGCTTTGTGGGTGTGCGAGCAGCAATGGCTGTTTCTAAAGGCGATTTCGGTGCAGTAGTGCGGGAGATGACAAAGTACCGCCGCAATGCTTGTGGGCATATCATTGATAAAGAAATGCCTGTCTTCTTCAATGACTATATGTGCTGCCTGAACGCCAACCCCACTACGCAGACTGTGCTCCCCCTCATCGAAAAGGCAGCAGCGCTGGGTGCGGAATACTATGTGCTCGACGGTGGCTGGTACGATGCCGGTTTCTGGTGGGATAATGTAGGCGAGTGGAAAGAGAGCCCGGAGCGTTTCCCCAACGGCCTTGCTGAGGTGTTTGACAGTATCCGTGCCCACGGTATGAAGCCCGGCATCTGGCTGGAGCCGGAGGTTATGGGTGTGGAATGCCCGTTGGCACCGGAATTTGAAGATTGTTTCTTTGTTCGCCACGGTGTTAAGGTGAATAACCGCGGCAGATATCAGCTGGACTTCAGAAAAGAGAAGACAATCCGGCATTTGAATCAGGTTGTGGACCGTCTGGTGAATGATTATGGAATTCGGTTTATTAAGCTGGACTACAACGTTGATACCGGCTGCGGTACGGAAGTGGATGCAGATAGTTTTGGCGACGGTCTGCTGGAGCATAACCGCGCGTTTTTGAAATGGATCGACAGCCTTTACGAAAGACATCCCCAGCTGCAGATTGAAAATTGCAGCGCCGGCGGTATGAGAATGGATTATGCCTCCTCCCGGCACTTCGCTCTGCAGTCCATTTCGGATGCGTGGCGTTATGACCAGCACGCGGAAAAGTCTGTTATGGCACCTACCGGTGAGCTTCCCGAGAAGATGGGCATTTGGGTGGTACCGATGCGGGATCAAACACCGGCAGAAAATGCTTTTGCGGCGGTGAATGCGATGCTGCACCGTATGTACATTAGTGGCGAGATGGCCTGGCTTTGTGATGAGCAGTTTGAGCAGCTGAAGCGTGCGGTGGATGTCTATAAGCAGATTCGGAAAGATATCCTTGGCTCTATACCTTACTTCCCCTGCGGAATCTGCCTGCACCAGGATATTTGGAGCGTATCTGCCAGAGTTTCCGGTGATGGACAGAAGCTGTATGTTGCAGTGGGCACAAAGGGAGAAGAAACACACAAGCAGATCTCTTTGAAGGAATTCTCCGGCAGAATGGGCGAGGCCAAGATCCTGTTCTCTGCAGGTGGCACAATATCCTTGGACGGGGATACTTTGACGGTGGATCTGCCTCAGAAGGGTGCTATGCTTATTCAGATCGCATTGAAAAACTAAACTGCATCGGGCACGACCTTACTGTTAAAATAATAGAAACACAAAACCTCCGGCTAAGCCGGAGGTTTTGTGTTGATTGGTTGTTGAAAACTATTATTGGCTCTTCTTTTCCAGTTTATGCTTGGTGCCGTCGGGGTCCACCAGATAGGTGTTTTCCAACTGTCCCACCAAACTGGCCTTTACAGAGTCAATGTAGATCCGGCGGAGCTTATCCCGTTCAGCAAGCTCCTCATCAGTCAGTGAGCCTGCCTTCGCCTTGGCAGCCAGCTCATTGATTCTTGCGATTACTTCGTTCATATCCATATAAATTACCTCATACATAGCGGTGAATGACCACTGATATTCGACCTTTTTTCGTCTGGCCATTGACGGTTGTTAACTTGCATTTGCCAAGTCCGCGGACGGAGATTTTCGCTCCTTCGGCGACAGCCTTATCCGGCTTTTCGCAGGGCAGTCCGTCGATGGCTGCTTTGCCTGCACTGATATATTGAGTAGCAGCGCTGCGACCGATCCGGAATCCTGCACTGATCACACTGTCCAGCCGCAGAGAGGCCAGGGTGTCTTTGATTTCCTTGGTTTCCGGTTCCGGAACGGATATGGCATCCAGCGGAATGCGCTCCAGGTGCAGCTTTGTGCGACCCGCGCAAAGGAAGTTTTGCTCTAGATAAGGGGCAATCTCAGCGGTGACAAGAAAATCACAGCTGCCGCTGCCTACACAAATATCTCCCACGGTCTCCCGTCCGATACCTACACCCATCAGCGCACCCAAAAAATCCCTGTGAGAGGGAGCGTCTGCCTGATAAAAGGTGGCGCGCAGACACACAATGGGAGAATCCTCGCCATAGAGCGCCCCTTCGTCCAGATAGTCCGGCAGGTACACCAGCAGCTTCCGTTCAGCACCCTCATAGCCTCCAAAGTAGTGTAATCCTTCAGGCTGCCCAAACAGAAATCGGGTCATTTCCAGCTCCCGAAGGGAGAGAAAACAGGAATTGGAAGGGATGTTTTTCCGAATTCCTCCGTGGATTTTATCCCAAAGTTTTGCCAGAAGCACCCGGTCTTCCGGACTTTTTGCGATTTTTTCAATATTGCTCCGGTCCATAGGCGCTCCTTTTGTTCTGGCAGTAGGAGTATTATATCACAGTTTTACCGCAATGCAAGAAAGTTTTCCTTGTTTCTTGTGGAATTCTCCACTATAATAGGGTCAGAAAGCAGGTGATCAGTATGGTGATCGGTATAATTGGTGCGGGAGCATCCGGTATGGCAGCCGCCTTGGCAGCTGCAGAAAATCCAAACGCAACAGTGATTCTCTTAGAGCGACAGGCCCGGGTGGGGCGGAAGCTGCAGGCGACTGGAAACGGTCGGTGCAATTTGACCAATTTGCAGGCAGAGGAGCGGGGCTACCACGGAGAACAGCCGGAGTTTGCCCAATCTGCCATACGCGCCTTTGGTCCTGCGCAGACACGGGATTGGTTTGCGAGTTTGGGTCTGTATACGGTGGCAGAACCCTCCGGTAAGGTATACCCCTATTCTGATCAGGCAAATTCTGTGGTGGATGTTTTGCGGCTGAATCTGGTGCGGGAGAATATCGTGCTGAAGACAGATTTTGAAGTGGATAAAATACAAAAGACACCCGCTGGATTTCTTCTGACCTGCGGAGAGGAACAGATCGCTTGTAACAAGCTGATCGTAGCTTGCGGCGGTCTGGCAGGTTCCAAGCTGGGCGGCTCTATGTCCGGCTATAAGCTACTGGGCAAGCTGGGACACAGATCCACTCGTCTGCGGCCGTCTTTGGTGCAGATCAAGACCGCCTGGAGCGGAATTACGGCCTTAAAAGGTGTCCGTGCCAATTGCACCGCTACCATTTTGAAGGACGGACTGGTGTATAGTAAGAGCAATGGAGAGATCCAGTTTACAGAGCAGGGAATCTCCGGACCGGTGATCTTTGAAATTTCACGGGATGTGTGCTACGGCGGTGGCGATTGGTGCTGCTGTTTGGATTTTCTCCCGGATTGGACAGAGGAACAGCTGAAAGAGCAGATTGCGCGCCGCTGTACAAGCACTTTGCCAATGGAGGAACTGCTTACCGGCATTCTTCACAACCGTCTGGGTCGTGTGCTGACCAAAGCTGCTGGAATCAGCGGCAAGCAGTGGGCAAATCAGCTTAGTGATCGGGAAGAAGCGGAACTGATAAAGACAGTGAAAGCCTTTGAACTGGAACTGACAGAGCCGCTGGGAATGGACAGCGCACAGGTCACCGCCGGTGGCGTGCTGACCGATGGTTTTGACCCCAATACTATGGAAAGCCGCTTGGTTCCCGGCCTGTACGCCTGCGGTGAGGTGCTGGATATTGACGGCGATTGCGGCGGTTATAATTTGCAATGGGCGTGGAGTTCCGGACGCTGTGCAGGCATCCACGCAGGAAAGGAATCCCAATGATCCGAATTCGAGAAATTGCATTACCTCCGGAGCATTCTGTTGTCCAGCTGTCCTTTGAGGCGGCGCAGGCGCTGCGGATCTCTACATCCAAGATCCGCCGTCTTTCGATTGTGAAACGGTCTGTGGATGCCCGGAAAAAACCGGATGTAAAGATCGTCTACACGGTGGATGTGGCGGTGGACGGTAATGAAAATAAAATACTGAAGCAATGCGGCTGTAAACGGGCAAGCATCGCCGCCGGTAAGTACTATAAAGTCCCCAAATGCGGCAAAGAACCGTCTTTGCGCCCTGTGGTGGTCGGTTTTGGCCCTGCGGGTATGTTTGCGGCGTTGGTGCTGGCGATTGCCGGGCTGCGGCCTTTGGTGCTGGAACGGGGCGGCGATGCCCAGACCCGCCACCAGAAGGTGCAGCAATTCTGGGATACCGGTAAGTTGGACACCCGGAGCAATGTGCAGTTCGGTGAAGGCGGCGCCGGGACATTTTCCGACGGCAAGCTGAACACCGGTGTGAATAACCCCAGAATCGGCTGGATCTTGGAGCAGTTTGTAAAGGCCGGTGCCAGAGAGGATATCCTCTTTGATGCCAAGCCCCACGTGGGTACGGATGTGCTGCTGCAGGTGGTGCAAAATCTGCGGCAGCGGATCATCTCCTTGGGAGGTGAAGTGCGGTTCAACGCGCAGGTTACCGGCTTTTCTGTAAAGGACGGCAAGCTTACCGGTCTGCAGATCAATGGCGCAGAAGAGATTGCTTGCGAAAAGGTGATCCTTGCCATCGGCCACAGCGCCCGGGATACTTTTTTGCATTTACAGCAGGCAGGAATCCCGTTGGAGGCTAAGCCTTTTGCGATGGGTGTGCGGATTGAGCATCCTCAGCGGGTGATCGATGAATCTCAGTATGGCGCATACAATCCGGTACTGCCGCCGGCGGATTATAAACTGGTAAAGCACCTGGATGAGGAAACGGTCTATACCTTCTGTATGTGTCCTGGCGGTTATGTGGTGGCGGCAGCCTCGGAGGAGGGGCGCGTGGTCACCAACGGTATGAGTTATGCCGATCGGGAAGGGGAGAACGCCAATGCTGCGCTGCTGGTAACACTAAATCCTAAGGATTTTCCATCGGAAGACCCTCTGGCGGGTATGTATTGGCAGCAGCAAATTGAGGAGGCGGCCTTCCGGGTAGGTGGCAGCAATTACTGTGCGCCGGCACAGCGGGTGGGTGATTTTTTGGCTGGGCGTCCGTCTACCGGCGCAGGAACCGTGCAGCCAACTTATCGACCCGGCGTTACTTGGTGTGACCTGCATACGGTACTGCCGGAGAAAATAACCGGCGCGCTAAAGGAAGCGCTGCCACAGCTGGACAGAAATCTCAAAGGGTTTACGGATGCCGATAGTGTGCTGACCGCGCCGGAGACCCGCAGTTCCTCTCCGGTACGAATTGTCCGGGATGAAAGCAAACAGTCTGTGGGACTATGCGGATTGTTCCCGGCAGGCGAGGGCGCCGGATATGCCGGCGGCATTATGTCTGCGGCCATCGACGGAATTGTGTGCGCGGAAGCCTTGATGGAAAGCCTATAAAAAACAGGTGCTTAGCACCTGTTTTTTATTTTACCTTATGGTACGCGATTCGGGGATCGCCGTTGGCCAGATATATAATACCGCAACGGATAAATCCATTCTTTTCCAAGCTCCGCTGCATAGGAATGTTGTCGAGGTGGGTGTCGATCCGCAGATTCGGGCACTGCTCCAGCGCAAAATCAAAACAGCGGGAGGCGACCCCTTTTCTGTGGGCAGTTACCGCGATCCGGTGGATCACCACATAAGGTTTATCGTTGCGCCAACTGCCGTCAAAAATCTTAAAATAAGTAGGATCCGGTCCTTGAAACAACGAGAATACACCTAAATATTCTCCGTTTTCTTCGCATATATGACAGTTGCCACCGGCAATATCCTGCTGGATAATCGCCCGGTCCGGATATCCGTTCACCCATTGATTGAGATTTCCGTTTTCACGCATATAGGCTCTTGCCTGGCTGTAGATCTCCTCAATCATAGGGATATCGGAGGGAGTTGCTTTTCTAAAATTCATAGAGGTCACCTTCTTTGGCAGTATTGTATCACAGATTTCACCTTATCACAACCGACGGGAGTGGATTTTTTCTGTGATGTGTGCTATAATGGCACTATCAACAGAAAGGACACGGATTTTATGGAACACGGAATAAAAGCAGCTGAATTGTTTTTGAGTGGATATAACTGCGCCCAGGCGGTGGCTGTTGCTTTTTGCGATGTGACAGGGCTGGAGAAGGAATTTACCGCTAAATCGATCTCTGCCTTTGGTGGCGGTATGGGCCGCCTGCGGGAGGTTTGCGGTGCGGTCAGCGGGATGTTCTTTGTGTTGGGACATCTCTATGGTTACCATACTCCCGGCGATGACACAGTAAAAATGGAACTGTATAAGCAGGTTCAGGCTCTGGCTGAGAAGTTCCGGCAAGAAAACGGCAGTATCGTCTGTCGGGAGATCCTGAAGAATCCTCCCACAGATCCGGCACCCTGTCCCCGTACCGCAGAATATTATGCCAAGCGTCCCTGCGCCCGGATGGTAAAGTCGGCCGCGGACCTAATGGATGCCTTTATTGCGGAGCATCCGCTGGAGAACTGATATGGAAGATTTCATTTATTGCCAGAGGGACATTCCAAAGGAGCAGTGGCGCTATGGATTTCGAACCAGCGCCGCAACCGGCTGCGGCTGGATCGCCACCTACAATGCCCTGCGGCTGATGGGGTACGCCCCAAGGCCGGAAGATCTGATCCGCTATTATGAGCGGCAGCTGCCGCTGTACCACGGAAATTTCGGCACAAGTATTCTGGCACCTGCTATGTTTTTTCGCTCCCGGGGATTCCGGGTGGATCACATCTCCCGGCGGGATCGGTTTGATGCGCTGGCACAAAAAAGCGATGTATGCATCCTTTATTACCGCTGGCGCAATGGGTGGAAATTTGGAGCGCACTTTGTGGCGCTGCATCATACAGAGGATGGATTTGTGGGATATAATACATATAAAAACTCCACAGGTCCGGATGCGTACGGCCCTAGCCTGGATGCCTTTTTGACCAAGAAAAAGTACTTCGGCGCTGTCCTCATCGGTATCAATAAGAAATAGCAAAACGGCACAGAGAGATCCTCTGTGCCGTAGTTTTATTTCAGAAGGAACAATAGTAGCACAATCTGTATGCCCATAATCAGCGGCATACCCACAACAAAGCGGGCGTGCTTCGTTTTATGTCGAACTGCGTACATACCCAGCAGGCATCCCAAACTTCCGCCCAGTAAAGCTACGAAAAACAGCGTCTTTTCTGGTATTCGCCACAGATTTTGTTTGGCTTTATATTTGTCAATACACATAAGTGCAAACCCAAGCGCATTGATTAGTAGTAGGTAAATCGGCATACCAAGTATCCTTTCGGGAGGGAAGAAAAATGAAAAAGTGGTGGATCATTTTGTTTGTGTTGGTACTTTTATCCGGCTGTGGACAGCCTGCACAGCTGGAAACAGTCAGCGATGTGCAGGAGCAGCAAGTGCTGCCTCGGGAACAGAGGGTGCTGTTGCAACTGCCGCCGGAGGTGTATGCACCGACCTTGCAGACCGATACAGGCAGTATTTATCTGTGCGATCGGTACAGCATCAGCCTTGCGACTTATCGCGCCGGAGATCTGCAGCAGACAGTACAGACAGCAGCAGGATTTTTGCCGGAGAATCTGCAGATGCAGCAGACGATGCAACAGCAGAATAAGCGGTATAGCTTCACCTGGACAGCTGCATCAGAGGAGGGAATCCAGGTAGGACGTGGATGCATTCTGGATGACGGATATTATCATTATGTATTAACGGCTATGGCCTCCGAAGCGGACGCCGGGGAGTTACAGGAGACCTGGCGTGAGATCTTTGCGTCCTTCCGGGTAACGGAAGACCGGGAAGACATCAGTACTGGCTCATAGCTTCCAGACACAGCTGCTTGCAGGCTTCGGCCACTGACTGGGGGTATAGGATCCTAGCTTTGTTGCCAAAGCCGATGATCCAACTGAGGAACATAGGAGACACTGCCACTGGAACGGTAAAATTAAAATATTCCTCACCATCTGGAATCAGCATTGTGTCCTTGCCGAAGCGGTCAATGACTACATTAAGCAGGCTTTTGTGAAATTGCATTTTTACTGTCACCGCATCGCCGGAGTACATCTGGAACAGCCGGTTGGCGTGATTGACCAAGGCTCTGCCGGTCAGCTCAGGACAGGGCGTCCGTGGCAGATCGGTCAACTGAATATCGGTCATCCGGTCCACCCGATAGGAGGTGATGCCATAACGGTCAGACAGGGCCAGCAGGTAGCAGTTTTCGTTATCCTGACACAGACCGTAGGGGCTGGCGGTGTAAGACTTGTCACGATATTTCCGCTTGCCGCCGAAATCCCAATCGAAGTACCGGAAGGTGATCTGCCGGTTCTGGGAAATCGCCTCTTGAATGGAGTCCACAGAGTAATAGATGGTTTCATTCATACTCTTGACCCGACCGGAGACCAATACATTACGGGTCAATAGCCGGGCATCCTGCTCGTTGCATTGATTGCAGAGCTTTTCAATTAGCTCCCGGGATTTCTTTTCTGTCAAATATCGGCTGGACTGTACCGCGTCGATCAGCAGCTTCAGTTCCGGCAGTTCAAAGTTCCGGGAGGCAATGTAGTAGCCACCCTTTTTGCCGGGCAGGGAAACAATGTCCACACCGTACTCCTGCAGAGCGGCAATATCCGAATACACGGTCTTGCGGTCGCAGGAGATGTTGTGCTGTCGGTCCAGCATCGCAATCAAATCAGAAGCTCTCACGGGCCTATCCTCGTGAGAGTTTTTTTGCAGGTAGTCCAGGATGTAGAATATCTTCAGCTTTTGATTGTCGGATTTTGGCATAATTGCCACCTCCGTTTTCTTTTTAGTATATCACACAAATTTCCTGGGGGAAATAGAAAATTGATTTTTATTTGATTTTGTGATATGGTATGAAACAAAGGAAGTGATCGTGTGCTGACCATTGGATGCCACTTGTCGGCTACGGAAGGAAACCGGGCTATGGTGGAAACGGCTAAAAAAATCGATGCCAATACTTTTGCGTTTTTTACCCGCAATCCCCGAGGCAGCAAGGCCAAGCAATTGGATGAAACAGATTGCAAGGAAGCTATTCAGCAGATGCAGCAGGCAGGGTTCGGCAAGTTGGTTGCCCACGGGGCATATACGATGAATCTTTGTACCGCCAAGCAGGAGGACAGGGAGTTTGCTTTGCAGGTGCTCTGTGATGATCTGCAAAGAATGGCGTACCTTCCCGGAAACTATTATAATTTTCATCCCGGAAGCCACGTGGGGCAGGGATTGGATGCGGGAATCGGGTACATTGTGGATGCTCTGAGTCAGGCAATGGCGCTGGACTACCCGGTGACGGTACTGCTGGAAACGATGGCAGGTAAGGGCAGCGAGGTGGGCGGCCGCTTCGAGGAACTCAAGGCGATTATTGACGGCGTAGGAAAAGTCAATGTAGGTGTGTGCCTGGATACCTGCCACGTGTACGATGCCGGTTATGATATTGTGAGAGATCTGGATGGGGTGCTGAAAGAATTTGACCGTGTCATCGGCCTTGACAAGTTGATGGCTCTGCACCTGAATGATTCGAAAAATCCCTTTGCCAGCCACAAGGACCGGCACGAATGTATTGGAAAGGGGAGTTTGGGACTGGATACTTTCCGCCGTATCGTAAACCATCCTGCGCTGGCAGAAAAACCGATGATTTTGGAAACGCCCAATGAGCTACCTGGCTACGCAGCAGAAATTGCACAATTGCGGCAACTGTACGGACAAACATAAGAAAACAGATTAGGAGGTGACAATATGGCGGAGTGGATTTTGCAGCTGCAAAGCTTACGGGATACGTATATGAACGTTCTGATTGGCGTTCTTCGGTATACTGCGCCCATATTGGCAGCGATTTTGCTGTTTCGCTGTATGAAACCTCTGCTGACCTTCCGCAGAGAACCGGAGATCTGGGCGTGGCTGTGCCTGACAGACGGCCAAAAGCTGCCCATCACCCATTGGGAGAGTGTGATCGGACGCAGCAAACGCAGTGATATCGTGGTGGATGCTCCGGAGGTTTCCAAAAGCCACGGCGTGTTGACCCGTTATGATGACGGCAGTTGGACGATCACCGATGCAGATTCCGCGGAAGGGATACTGGTCAACGGAAAGAAAACGAAGATACACGCTCTATCAGCGTCTGATGTGATCAGCATCGGCAGCGTAGAAATGACCCTGCAGCCAATTACCCCGCGGCAGGAGCAGAAACTGGCACAACTGAGGACCAAGGGTTCATCCTTTCTTAGCAGCCTTTGTAATATACTGCTGCTGACGCTGCTGCAGCTCTTGTGTGCGTTTGTGTTTTTGATGAACCCGGATCAGAAAGAAGCCCAGAGTGTTCTAATCGGATTCGGTGGAATGATGATTATGCAGTGGATGCTGTTTCTGTTCTATGCGTGCATCCGCAGGACATCTTTTGAAGTGGAGACCCTTGCGTTTTTCCTGTGTACAATAGGTATGGCGGTGATCGCCACCGTGGCTCCGGAGGAGTCGATCAAGCAGCTAATCGCAATGGGAATCGGACTTGCCGCATTTCTGTTGGTGGGTTGGTCCTTGCGTGATCTGGAGCGGGTGAAAAAGATCCGTTATTTGGCAGGTATTGCCGGTGTTGGATTTTTGCTGATTACGCTTGTATTCGGTGAGACCTATTATGGCGCGAGAAACTGGCTGGTGATTGGTTCCCTTTCCCTGCAACCCTCGGAATTGAGTAAGGTCTGCTTCGTATTTATGGGCGCATCCACGATGGACAGACTGATGAAGAAACGGAATCTGATTCTGTTTATTGCCTATTCTGTACTGATCTGCGGATGCCTGGCTTTGATGAATGATTTCGGAACGGCGCTGATCTTTTTCTGTGCCTTCTTGGTGATCGCCTATCTTCGGTCCGGAAGTGTAGGCACTGTGGGACTTGCTATCACTGCTCTTGCCTTTGCCGGGGTAGTGGCTCTGAAGATCGCACCTCACGCTTTGCAGCGGTTTGCTTCCTGGCGTCACATTTGGGAGGACCCTCTGGGTGCCGGGTATCAGCAGACCCGGGCGCTGATGTGTATGGCATCTGGCGGCTTTTTTGGGGTTGGTCCGGGCCGGGGTTGGATGAAGAATGTATTTGCCGCGGATTCGGATGTAGTCATCGCCTCCGTATGTGAGGAGTGGGGATTGATCCTAACGATCCTTTTGATTCTTGCGGTGGTAGGTCTTGCGCTGTTTACCGTCCGCTCTGCGGCGGTAGGTCGCAGCAGCTTCTACACCATTGGGGGCTGTACCGCAGCGGCAATTATGCTGGTGCAGACTGTCCTCAATGCATTGGGTACGGTGGATGTGCTGCCTCTGACCGGTGTCACATTCCCGTTTTTGTCCAATGGCGGCTCCAGTATGATCTGTTCCTGGGGACTGCTTGCTTTTATTAAAGCGTCCGATACCCGACAAAATGCCAGCTTTGCTGTGCGTCTGCAGAAGAAGGGAGGCGGGAAGAATGAATAGAATCGCATCCCGCGCCGGAGCGCTGATCCTGCTGGCTGTGATCTTGCTGGGTGGATTTGGTTTCTTCTTGGTGGAATATCTGACGGAAGCTGATGATTGGGTTATCTTATCTGGGTCGCCTCACGTCTATACCGGTGGTAATATTGGTTGCGGTGTGGTGGTGGATCGGGACGGTATACTGCTTTTGGACACACGGGACGACCGGGTTTATTCCAATGTTTCCGTGTTACGACAGGCGACTGTCCATTGGCTGGGTGATCGGTACGGTAATATCTTTGCGCCTGCCCTGCCTTATTATGCGTCGGAGCTAGCTGGTTTTGATATGCTTAACGGCGTATATAACTATGCGGATTCGGTAGGCGTTGCGGGGCTGACACTGTCATCTCAAGTGCAGACGGCGGCTTTAGATGCTATGGGTTCCTACAAGGGCACGGTGGCGGTCATTAATTATGAGACCGGACAGCTATTGTGCGCGGTGACCACACCCACCTATGACCCGGACGCAATCCCGGATTTGGAAAACGACTCCACAGGGCAATATGAGGGTCTGTATGTAAACCGGTTTACTATGTCCACCTATATCCCAGGATCGATTTTTAAAATCGTGACACTGGCGGCTGCGCTGGAGGAGATTCCCGACATTACGGAACAGACCTTTACCTGCACCGGCAGCTATGTCATTGGCAACGAGGAGATCACTTGTGAGGGCGCCCATTGGGATCAGAATCTCAAGTCAGCCTTCTGCAATTCCTGTAACTGTGCTTTTGCCCAGATCGCACTGCAGCTAGGCGCAGAGAAACTGGAAGGCTATGTTGCGCAGTTTGGTGTTGTGGATGCAATTGCCTTTGACGGAGTGACCACTGCAACAGGAAATTTTGAAGCGACAGATTCCGGTGATTTGAATGTGGCGTGGAGTAGTATCGGTCAGCATAAGGATCAGATCAATCCCTGCGCGTTTTTGACCTTTATGGGCGCAGTTGCCAATGATGGCACTGTGACAAATCCATACTTGGTAGAGGAAATCACTGTGGGAAATACTGAGACTTATGAGGCAAAAACAAAAACGGGAAAGCGGATAATGTCTGCTGAAACGGCCAAGATCCTGCAGGAATATTTACAGAATAATGTTTTGACCAAATACGGGGCAGATAATTTCCCCGGCCTTACAGTAGGTGCCAAAACCGGAACCGGCGAAGTGGGTGGAGATAAAAAACCCAATGCTATGCTGGCAGGCTACGTGGCAGACAGCAAATACCCCCTTGCCTTCCTTGTTTGTGTGGAGGACGCAGGCTACGGAAAAACCATATGTATGCCGATTGCCACACAAGTTCTGGAGGCCTGCAAGCAAGCACTGTCTTGAATTTTCAAAGTGTTTCCCCAAGTAAGATATATACTGCAATTTGTCTTTAGCTGTTAAAATGGCATACCCCCTGCATAGAATTATGCAGGGGGTGTTTCTATGTGCCGACAAAACCAGCTTTGGGGTTGTTCGCTGTTGGCTTTTGGTGTTGGCGTTCTGATCGGAACCTGGCTGCAGAGCGGGATTATCTGTCATCTTTTGGGACTTTGTCTTGTTTTGCTGGGATTGGGGCTTGCCAGGAGAAAATAACAGGCATAACCTTGTCCTTGGTCAAATATGCTGTTGTATAAAGTTCTGTAAGGAGTGATGGGATTGCAGTTTGAAACCAAACAGGTCTCCTGCTTGCAGCCGTTGAAGCGTCAGCTGCAAAGCGCAGAGGAGACCGCAGAAATTCGTTTGAGCGATGGGATGCCGGAGATCGGAACAGTGCTGGGTGCCTGGGGGCAGATGATCCTTCGGAGCAAGGAGTGGAATGGTGACTCCATAGGCCTGCATTGTGGAGTGATGGCTTGGGTGCTGTATCTACCGGAAGAGGGAGAAGGCGTTTACAGTGTCCAGACCTGGATCCCGGTACAACTGCGATGGGATCTCCCGCCAGCAGACCGGGATGGAAACATTCAAACCTGTTGCGCCATTCGTCAGCTGGATGCCAGAAGCACGTCATCCAGGAGAATAATGGTTCGAGCGGTGGTGGATGCGGTTGCAGAGGCCTGGGTGCCTGCTCAGACGCCAATCCCCGTGCCGGGAGCATATCCCGGGGACGTACAGGTGCTGACAGAAACCTATCCAATCCTGTTGCCGAAAGAGGCCGGGGAAAAATCCTTCCAGTTGGAAGAGAATCTAACAATGCCTGCCTCCATTCCAAAACCCGAAAAAATTATGTATTATCGGCTGCATCCGGAGGTAACGGATCAAAAGGTTATGGCAGGCAGAGCGGTGTTTCGGGGCTGCGGGCATTTTCATATGGTATATCGAACGGAGGATGGCAGGATCTGCAGCTGGGATACGGAAGTGCCGTTTTCTCAGTATATGGATCTGGACGGCAGCTTTGAGCAGGATGCTCGCATCGGCATTCAGCCCTGTGTAACCAGCTTGGATCTGGAGATGAACCCCGATGGCACGATGTTGCTAAACGCAGGGCTGCTGGCGCAGTTTCTGCTGTGGGATCAGGAAATGATAACAGTTGCCCAGGATGCCTACAGCCCGGAAAGAACAGTAGTGCCATTGTATGGCGAAGTCTATCTACCCGCGGTGCTGGACAGCAAAACACAGCTGCTTCGGGCAGAAAAGAACCTGCCGGAGGAGTTGGCACAGGTGGCGGACGTGGTGTTTTATCCCGGTTGCGGTTGTTGGGAGCATAAGGAAAATGAGGCGCAGCTGAATCTGACAGGGTTCTTCCGTTTGCTAGGTTACGATGGGGAGCATCGCCTTTGTAGCAGGACGGTGTTGTGGGACGATCGTTTCGGTATGCCGGCCGATGCTTCAACGAGAATGCACTGGTGGGTAAACACATCCAAGGCAGCCCAGGCTATGTCCGTCATCGGCGGTGTTGACCTGCGCGCGGATATACAGGTGGATTCTACGGTATACACCGGGCAGGATCTGCGGATTATGACAGGAATGGAGCTGGAAGATGCGACAGAAAAGGACCCCAACAGACCAAGCCTGATCCTCTGCAGAAAGGGAAACAGACGGCTTTGGGATGTGGCAAAAGAAACCGGCTCTACGGTGGCTGCCATCGAAAGTGCCAATCATTTAACAGGGGAACCGGATGGGGAAAGGATTCTGCTGATTCCGATTCAATAATAAGCCGCCGCTGTGTGGGAGAAGCACAGCGGCGGTGGCGGGTGTCGCATTCGGGGAGAATGTCCGCCTGCATCAAACATAGCGCAGAACTTGGCGGGATACAAGGGAATCCTGTCGAGGCTCTGCGCTTTTTTCTGCTTGTCAGAATTGGTTTGCGGTGGTATAATGCAGGGAGAAATTTATATAGAAGGTGTTGCAAATGACGAAAATTGATATATTCTCCGGCTTTTTGGGAGCGGGAAAAACCACACTGATCAAGAAACTGATTTCTGAAAGCTATGCAGGTCAGAAACTGGTTCTGATCGAAAATGAATTCGGCGAGATCGGTATCGATGGCGGTTTCCTGCAGGATGCCGGTATCAACATTACGGAAATGAATTCCGGATGTATCTGCTGCAGCCTGGTGGGCGATTTCGGAAGAGCTTTGACACAGGTAATTGCCGATTATGCGCCGGATCGCATCGTGATCGAACCCTCCGGTGTGGGTAAACTGTCCGATGTTGTGGCAGCGGTTGAAAAAGTGACCAATGATCAGGTGCAGCTGGATTGCACCGTAGCGGTGGTGGATGCCAACAAGGTAAAGGTCTATATGAAGAACTTTGGTGAGTTCTATAATAATCAGATCGAGACTGCAGCTACCATCATTTTTTCCCGTACCGACGCTGTGGACCAAAAGAAGCTGGATGCCGCAATTGCAATGCTGCGGGAGCATAATGATCACGCCACCATTGTTACCACTCCCTGGGATCAGCTGACCGGCGCACAACTGATGGAAGCTATGGAGGGGAAAGCCTCTCTGGCTGCTGAATTGGCGCAGCTGGAAGAGGAGCATCATCACCACGAAGAGCACCACAGCTGCGGTCACCATCACGATGAACACCATCACGAAGAGCACCACTGCTGCGGTCACCATCACGATGAACATCACCACGAAGAGCACCACTGCTGCGGTCACCATCACGATGAACACCATCACGAAGAGCACCACTGCTGTGGTCACCATCACGATGAACACCATCACGAAGAGCACCACTGCTGTGGTCACCATCACGATGAACACCATCACGAAGAGCACCACTGCTGTGGTCATCATCACGAAGAGCATCACCACGAGGAACACCACTGCTGCGGTCACGATCACCACGATCATCACCACGCAGACGAGGTGTTTACCTCCTGGGGCGTGGAGACCCATAGGAAATTCACCATAACCGGTATCAAAACCTGTCTCGAAGCGCTGGATTCCGGTGCATATGGTATGGTTCTGCGTGCCAAAGGCATTCTGGCAGGTGAGGACGGCAGCTGGATCCACTTTGACTTTGTGCCCGGTGAATTGAATGTGCGCACAGGCTCTGCTGCTGTGACCGGTAAGCTTTGTGTGATCGGTTCCAATATGAACGAGGCTGCCATTGCGGCGCTGTTTGGAGTGTAATATGACACAGATTCCTGTTTATGTATTTACCGGCTTTTTAGATTCCGGTAAGACCAAGTTCATTCAGGAGACCTTGGAAGATCCTCGATTCAACGCCGGCGAGCGGACGTTGCTGCTGGTGTGCGAGGAAGGCGAGGAAGAATACGATTTTTCCACGTATCCTCATCCTAATATCTTTTTGGAGATCGTGGACCAGCAGACGGTTACCACCAAGCAGCTTAAGGATCTGGCCAAAAAACACAAGGCGCAGCGGGTGGTAGCGGAACTGAACGGAATGCATCTGGTGGGAGATATCTATACCCGTTTTCCCGATGATTGGGTGGTGGCACAGGAAGTTATGTTTGCCGATTCTACCACCTTTATGGCCTACAATGCCAATATGCGCAATTTGGTTATGGACAAGCTTGTAGGCGGTCAGATGGTTGTGTTTAACCGACTGACCCCCGGTCAGGACACAATGCCTTTTCACAAGATTGTCCGGGCAGCCAACCGTCGGATTGATATTCTGTATGATTACACTGACGGAAGCACCGCTTTTGACGAAATTGAAGATCCGCTGCCCTTTGATATTAATGCCCCTGTGATCACGGTCAACGATGAGGACTATGCCCTGTGGTACAGGGATGTGACCGAGGAGCCGCAAAAATACGACGGCAAGACCGTGTCCTTTAAGGGACAGGTGGCGATGCTTCGTCGGGAGAAGGGGAATATGTTTGCCCCCGGCCGGTTTGTGATGACCTGCTGTGAAGATGATATTCAGTTTTGCGGAATTCCTTGCAGATATGAAAATGCGCAGGAGCTGACACCCCGTTCCTGGATTGCGGTAACGGCTAAAATCAGCGCCGAGAAGCATACCTTGTACCAAGGAGAGCTTGGACCTGTGCTCACTGCGTTACGGATTGAGCCTGCAGTGCCTGCACAGCCGGATGTAGCTACTTTCTAAAAATAGCCCCCTCTGTTCAGAGGGGGCTATTTTGAACAAAAATTCGTAAAAATAGGTGCAATTTTCTCAAGCGTGTGATATACTTAGAAAAAAAGAAAGGAGCGGCCTATGTATCAGCCATTAGCAGACCTTTTGCGCCCCACTACACTGGATGATGTGTACGGACAAGAGCACATTCTGGGAAAAAATGCCGTCCTGCGCCGTTTGATTGATTCTGGGAATATCCCCAATATGATTTTCTACGGGCCCAGCGGTACAGGCAAGACCACGGTTGCCAACATTATTGCCAAGCAAACCAAACGGGAACTGTTTCAGCTGAATGCTACCACCGCTTCTACGGCGGATATCAAAAATATCGTGTCCCAGTTGGACACCTTTATGGCCCCCAACGGAGTGCTGCTGTACCTGGATGAGATCCAGTCCTTCAATAAGAAACAGCAGCAATCCCTGCTGGAGCATATTGAAAACGGTAAGATCACGCTGATCGCTTCTACTACAGAGAATCCGTTCTTTTATGTGTTCAATGCAATTTTGAGTCGTTCCACGGTGTTTGAGTTTAAGCAGATTTCCGCTACTGCGGCGCTGCAGGCGGTACGCCGTGCTGTTTCCTATCTGGAGGAACGCACCGCCCTGCAAGCACAGCCGGAAGAGGGTGCGCTGGAGTATATTGCATCTGCCTGCGGCGGCGATATCCGCAAGGCAATGAATGCTGTGGAAGTGTTGTTTTCCGCCGGAATTCCTGTAGGTAACACTCTGCCGCTAACCCTGGAGGATGCTAAGACTGTCACCCAGAAGAGCGCAATGCGGGCAGACAGGGACGGAGACAACCACTATGACTTGCTCTCAGCGTTACAGAAGTCTATCCGGGGTTCCGACCCGGATGCAGCCTGTCATTATCTGGCACGGCTGCTGGAGGTGGGACAGATGCAATCTGCCTGCCGCCGGCTGATGGTGATTGCAGCAGAGGATGTGGGTCTGGCGTTTCCACAGATCATTCCGATCGTAAAATCCTGTGTGGATATGGCACTGATGCTGGGTATGCCCGAGGCCAGGATCCCGCTGGGAGATGCCGCGGTGCTGATGGCTACCAGTCCGAAATCCAACACCGGCCATATTGCGCTGGACAACGCCCTGGCGGATGTCCGTAGAGGAAAGACTGGTGATTTCCCTCGTCACCTGCAGAATATGCACGCCGATACCTATACAATGGAGCGGGAACAGGGGTACAAATACCCCCACGACTACCCCAGCAATTGGATTGCACAGCAGTATTTGCCGGATGAACTACAGGGCACCCGTTACTACGAATACGGCAATAATAAGCTGGAACAGGCCGCTAAGCAATACTGGGCGGCCATCAAGGGAGAATGAAATGGACATTCAATTGGGAGATATTCTGGTGATGAAAAAGGCCCACCCCTGCGGTGAGAAACAGTGGAAGGTGCTGCGTACCGGTGCCGACTTTCGTCTGCAGTGCTTGGGCTGCGGCCACCAAGTGATGGTGCCCAGGTTTAAGGCAGAGAAAAATATTCGGCAGGTACTCAGAGAGAATTCCTCGACATAACCAATCGGCAGCTGACAGAGTCAGCTGCCGGTTTTTCTGTTTTGCGCTTAGTATCCGCAGAAGCATCGTGTCAGATGACGAAGCAGCAGGTCTTGCAGACAGTCCCTTGCGACGGCATTTTTGCCTGTCCGTCGGTATACTTTGATTATCCGGAACGGGAGGTGAGGGAAGTGCCGATCTATTTGGATGGCGTGATGGTGCTGAATTTCTTGGTGGACTTTCTGCTATTAATGGGCGCAGCGCGCCTGTGTGGATTCCCGGCGCGGTTGGGGAAATGCGCTCTGGCGGCACTGGTTGGAGGCGTATATGCTGGCATATGCTTGCTTCCCGGCTGCTATTTCCTGGGAAATATGCTGTGGAGAACCGTTTCACTGGCCGCTATGGCTATCATCGCCTTTGGATGCACCTACAGCGCCATACGCAGAGGTCTTGTGTTTGCTTTTCTAAGCTATGCGTTGGGCGGATTGGTTATGGACATAGGCAAGGGAGGATTTGCTGGGATTTTGATTGCGGCAGGAGCTCTGTTTGTTCTATGTGCGGTAGGATTTCGCAGCAGACCCGGCGGCAATGCATATTTGCCTGTGGAACTCTCCTATGGTGAGAAACGGCTGCGCTTAACAGCTTTGCGGGATACAGGAAATACCCTCATTGACCCGGTGACCGGCGGACAGGTTCTGGTGGTGGATGCGTCGGTTGCGGAAAAACTGACAGGGCTCACCCCGGCGCAGTTGCGATGTCCTGTGGAAGCTATGGGAACAATTCCGGGATTGCGTCTGATCCCGTTCCATAGTGTAGGTAAGAATGGGGGGTTCTTGTTGGCATTAAAGCTGAAGAATGTAAAAATTGGAACTTGGCAGGGAAGTACATTGGTGGCGTTTGCGCCGGAGGTTTTCGGAAAAGAAGGGGCGTATCAGGCATTGACAGGAGGAGTAGTATGAAAAGGATCATTGAAAGAATTTTACGCAGGATTGGCTTGTTTGGAGATGGGGGAGTATATTATATCGGCGGTAGTGACATCCTGCCGCCTCCGCTGAAGGGGGAGGCGGAGCAGGCAGCGCTGTTGGCATTGGAGCAGGGAGACGAGCAGGCAAAACAGACACTGATCGAGAGAAACCTGCGTTTGGTTGTGTTCATTGCCCGCAGATTTGAGAGTACAGGGGTCAATTTGGAAGATCTGATCTCCATTGGAACCATTGGCCTAATTAAGGCAGTGGGGACATACCGTCTGGAAAAGAATATCAAGCTGGCAACATATGCGTCCCGGTGCATTGAAAATGAGATCCTTATGCACATTCGAAAAATATCCAATCAGAAGGTGGAGGTTTCTTTGGACGAGCCGATCAATATGGATTATGACGGGAACGAGCTGCTGCTGTCAGATATTCTGGGAACAGATGAGGATATGATCCTGCGACCGATGGAAGATGATGTGGATCTGCGGATCCTGCGTCAGGCTGTGGGAGAGCTACCGGAACGGGAACGTGAGATCGTTACGATGCGTTTCGGTCTGTATGGACAGAAAGAACTGACACAAAAGGAAGTGGCAAGCCTTATGGGAATCTCTCAATCCTATATCTCCCGTTTAGAGAAGAAGATTATGGGAAAACTGAAAAAAGAGCTGCTTCGACAGACCAGCTGTGTGTAAAAACCCTTGAAATGCGAAATAAAATGTGCTAATATCGATATAAAATCATATCGATATACTTTGAACGAAAGGGTTGGTGTCAATGGAACGCAAAGAAATCTCCAAGGCTGTGCTGAAGCGCTTGCCTGGCTATCTGGCTTATTTGCAAAATATGCCGGAAGGAAGCGTCCCCTATATTTCTGCGACGGCTCTGGCCAATGCTTTGGGTATGGGAGAAGTGCAGGTGCGGAAGGATCTTGCGATGGTTTCCGACGGAGGCCGCCCCAAGATCGGCTACCTGCGGGAACGTCTGATCCGCGACATCAGCCAGTTTCTTGGCTATGACAATACCACCGATGCCATTTTGGTGGGTGCCGGCAAGCTGGGACAGGCATTACTGGGTTACGGTGGATTTGAAACATACGGCTTGAATATTTTGGCTGCTTTTGATGTAAGCCCCGCATTCGGCTATACGGAAGAGGGAAAACCGATTTTGCTGATGGAGCAGTTGGAAAGCTTTTGTTGTGCGAATCAAGTGCTGATGGGAATTATTACCGTACCAGCCGAATATGCGCAACAGGTTTGTGATCGGCTGATTGCTGCCGGCATTAAGGCTATCTGGAATTTTGCCCCTGTGCATCTGGAGGTTCCGGAACATATTCTGGTGCAGAACGAGAATATGGCAACCTCCCTGGCTGTGCTCAGTATGCACCTGCAGGCCCATATGAAAGAAAAGAAATAAAAACATCCCGAACCGATTTTGGTTCGGGATGTTTGTTTCTTATACACCGGGCTTGAAGCTGTCCTTCAGGCTTACGGAGCGGTTGAACACCAGATGGTCCGGGGAGGAGTCTTTGGAGTCAGGGCAGAAGTAACCCAGACGCATAAATTGGAAGGAAGCAGGTGCTTTCGCATTCCGCAGACTGGCTTCTACTTTACAGCCGGTGAGAACCTCCAGAGAATTGGGGTTCAAACAGGCAAGGAAGTCCTTGCCGGAGGCGTCGGGGTCGGCATCGTCAAACAAGTTGGAGTACTGACGCACCTCTGCATCGCAGCAGTTGTTGGCATCTACCCAGTGGATGGTTGCACCCTTGATCTTCCGTCCGTCAGCAGGATCGCCGCCCTTGGATTCGGGATCGTAGGTAGCCAGAACCTCAACTACATTGCCGTTCTCGTCGGTGATACAGCCGGTACACTGAATGACATAAGCACCCTTTAGCCGGCACTCGGGTCCTTCTGGATACAGCCGCTTGTACTTGGGTACAGGAGCGGGCAGGAAATCATCGGCTTCAATCCACAGATTCCGGGAGAAGGTGACGGTACGGGTGCCATCTTCGGGTCTGTTGGGATTGTTTTCCACTTCGAAGCTTTCGGACTGACCTTCAGGGTAGTTGGTGATGGTCAGTTTCACAGGCTTTACAACAGCCATAACACGCTGAGCGGTTTCATTCAGATCTTCCCGCAGGCAGTATTCCAGGAAGCCGTACTCAATGGTGTTGGGGCTCTTTGCTACGCCTACACGGTCGCAGAAGTTGCGGATGGATGCTGGGGTGTAGCCACGGCGGCGCAGACCGCACAAGGTAGGCATACGGGGATCATCCCAGCCGGAGACATAGCCGTTCTCCACCAAGGCTCTGAGCTTCCGCTTACTCAGAACAGTATGGTCGATACCCAGACGGGCAAACTCGATCTGACGGGGATGGTGGGGGACAGAAACATTCTCCACAACCCAGTTGTACAGGGGTCTGTGATTTTCAAACTCCAGAGAACACAGGGAGTGAGTAATGCCCTCCAATGCGTCCTGAATGGGGTGAGCAAAGTCGTACATCGGGTAAATGCACCATTTGTCACCTTGCCGGTGATGGTGCATATGGCGGATTCGGTAAATTACAGGATCACGCATATTGAAGTTGCCGGAAGCCAAGTCGATCTTAGCTCGCAAAGTCATAGCGTTGTCGGGGAATTCGCCGGCACGCATCCGTGCAAACAGATCCAGGTTCTCCTCCACGGGACGGTCCCGATAGGGAGAGGTGGCGGGGGTGTTCAGATCGCCCCGATTTTCCTTAAATTCATCCGGGGTCAGCTCACACACATAGGCAAGCCCCTTTTTGATCAGTTCTACGGCAAATTCGTAGTCCTTCTCGAAGTAATCGGAACCATAGTAGAACCGGTCACCCCAGTCGAAGCCAAGCCAATGAATATCCTCTTTGATGGCCTCAACAAACTCCACATCCTCTTTCGTGGGGTTGGTGTCGTCCATACGCAGGTTACACAGACCACCGAATTTCTCAGCTGTGCCGAAGTCGATGATCAGGGCCTTGCAGTGGCCGATGTGCAGATAGCCGTTGGGTTCCGGGGGAAAACGGGTGTGAACAGTCTTGCCTGCGTACCGACCGCCCTCTGCGATATCCTCTTCAATAAATGCGTGGATGAAATTCTTGCTCTCGGTGATTTCAGCCATCGTCAGCATCCTCTCTTTGGTAAAATAAGAAATATTATAACCCATTATGGCCTGTTTTGCAACAGGAAACCGCATTCCTTTTTCAACATACCGATAATTTACTTGAAAATGTGTCAAAAATATGAAATTGACAAAAACATTTTCCGAAAAATAAGAAATTATAGTTGTCAATTTGGTCTTCTTATTATAAAATAGTACAGGAAAAGGAAGGGGTGATTCAACTTGCCTGAAATCAAGTATAAGCGGATCTTGCTGAAAATCAGCGGTGAAGCGTTGGCAGGTGATCTGCGCAGAGGTCTGGATTTTGAAATTGTAAATTCTGTTTGCCGAGTGGTCAAGCAGTGTGCCGATATGGGCGTGCAGATCGGACTTGTGATCGGCGGCGGTAATTTCTGGCGCGGTGTAAAAGACGGCGCAGATAAGATGCAGCGCTCCCACGGTGATGCGATGGGTATGCTGGCCACCGTTATGAATGCCATTGCGGTTGCAGATGCATTGGAAAAACACGGCGTAGATGCCCGCGTTTTGTCCGCTGTGGAGATGAACAAATTCGCTGAGTACTTTACAAGAGACACAGCTGACCACTATTTGAACGAGGGAAAAGTTGTGATCTTTGCCGCCGGTACGGGCAATCCCTATTTCTCCACGGATACCGGCGCAGTGCTCCGTGGCGTAGAGATCGAGGCAGACGCTATTTTGATGGCAAAGAATGTGGATGGCATTTATTCCGCTGATCCCAACACGGACCCCACAGCGGTGAAGTTTGATGAGCTGACCTATGATGAGGTTCTGGCACGTCATCTGAAGGCTACCGATACAACGGCTATGACCCTGGCAATGGATAATCATATGACATTGGTATGTTTCGCTTTGAAGGACCCGGAGAATATTATTCGTGTGGTTTGCGGCGAAAAAATCGGAACAATTGTGAAGGAGGACTAAATTATGAGCATAGATTTCAGTGAATACAGCAAGAGAATGGAAAAGACCCAGAAACACCTGGCAGAGGACTTTGATGCAGTGCGTGCCGGTCGCGCCAACCCCAAGGTTCTGGACCGTCTGACTGTTGAGTATTACGGCCAAGAAACCCCGTTGAACGGAGTTGCTACCATTTCTACCCCTGATGCTCGTACCTTGGTAATCCAGCCTTGGGATGCACAGTTGCTGAAGGAAATCCAAAAGGCTATTCAGATGAGTGACCTGGGTATCAATCCCCAGAACGACGGCCGTGTGATCCGACTGGTGTTCCCGATGCTCACCGAGGAACGCCGTAAGGAACTGACCAAGCAGGTCAAAAAGTACGCCGAAGAGGCAAAGGTAGCTATGCGGAATATCCGTCGTGACGGTATGGACTATGTGAAAAAGCTGAAGAAGAATTCTGAGATCACTGAGGACGACCAGAAGAAGGCCGAAAAGGATCTGCAGGACCTGCTGGACAAGTTCATCAAGCGGGTGGACGATGATCTGGCTGCTAAGGAAAAGGAACTGATGGCAATCTGATTGCCTTACGTGGTGGGATGGGGGCGCTTGCGCCCCCATTTGCTGCGATTATTGGAGATGGAAAGGGTTTAATATGACACCTTCTGCAGATGTGAATAAATTGCCGCCTCCCCGGCATATTGCTATTATTATGGACGGCAACGGCCGCTGGGCCAAAAAGCGGGGGCTGCCTCGTACTGCCGGTCACGCTGCCGGCGCGGAGGCGTTTCGCCGAATCGCCAATTATTGTCGCACCTTGGGTGTGGAGTATTTGACGGTGTATGCATTTTCTACCGAAAATTGGAAACGGTCTTCCGATGAGGTGGCAGGTATTATGCGCCTTTTGGGTAAGTATTTACAGGAAGCGCTATCTGATATGGAAAAGAACCGGGTTCGGTTTCGGTTCTTCGGTGATCTGACTCGTCTGACTCCCGAACTGCAAAAACTGTGTATGGAAGCCCAGAACCGTTCGGCAGACTATGATGTTCAGGTGAATTTCTGCTTGAACTATGGTGGTCGGGATGAGATCGTCCGGGCGGCAAAAAACTTTGCCCGGGATGTAGCTGATGGGAAATATCAGCCGGAGGATCTGACAGAGGAACGGCTGTCCGCTTATTTATATTCGGCGGATGTTCCGGATCCAGAATTGATTATCCGCCCCTCCGGGGAGCTGCGTACCAGCAACTTCCTTCTGTGGCAATCTGCCTATTCGGAATATGTGTTTTTGAATGTGCTTTGGCCGGACTTCGGACCGGAAGATCTGGATGAAGCGATTGCAGAGTATCATCGTCGCAATCGTCGTTTTGGAGGCGTTTGAATATGAAAAAGCGTGTGATTGCCGCTGTGGTGCTGTTACCTCTGCTTTTGTTAGTGGTATTGGCGCTGCCGAAAATCTTTACCGGGATCCTTTTTGGAATTATGGCTGCTTTGGGCGCTTATGAGTTGCTCCGTGGTACAGGTTTTGTGAATCAGACCAGACTCATCATCTATGCAATGGTTATGGCGTTTTTAGTATCCCTGTGGAGCAGCTTGTGGGCGCAGCCCGTTTTGGCACGGCTGGGAATCCTGGCGTTTATCTGTTTGTTGTTTGCGGAGCTTTTACTCAGCGGTGCGAAGCTGCCCTTTGAAACCTTAGCAGTTACCCTTGCGGCCGGCGTTTTGGTTCCATATCTGCTGAGTGCTACAGTACGGATCCACAGCTGGAACAACGGTAGGTATTTTATTCTCCTGCCTTTTGTGATCGCGTTTTTGTCGGATACCGGCGCTTATTTTGCCGGCCGTGCTTTCGGCAGACGTAAACTGGCGCCTGTCATCAGCCCCAATAAGACGATTGAGGGCGTCGTTGGCGGTGTTGTGGGTGCGATCGTTGGCGTCCTGATCTACTGTTTGGTGCTTCAATTTGCGTTTGAGTTTACCGTCCGCTATTTGTATGTAGCCTTGTATGGCATTACAGGCTCCTTGGCAGCAGTGTTTGGTGACTTGGCATTCTCTGCTGTGAAACGCCAGACCGGCATCAAGGATTACGGCAATCTGATCCCCGGTCACGGCGGCATTTTGGATCGCTTTGACTCTATGACTGTGGTTGCACCTTTGGTGGAATTACTTATGCTATATATCCCATTGGTGGTGAAATAAATGGTACAGTGTGTAAGTATCCTGGGTTCCACCGGCTCTATCGGCCGGCAGACGTTGGATATTATTGATCATCTGAATATCTCTATAGCGGCACTGACCGCCGGTACCAACGCAGAGCGTATGGCTCAGCAATGTCGGAAATACCGCCCCAGCCTGGCGGTAATGGCTACGGAAGATGCGGCAAAGGCGCTGTCTGCGATCATCTGCGACCTGCCTACCCGGGTTTGCTGGGGCGAGGAGGGACTGATCGAAGCGGCAACCGTCCCGGAAGCAGACTGTGTGATCACTGCCGTTGTGGGTATGGTAGGTATGAAACCTACTCTGGCGGCGATCCGTGCGGGTAAACGGATCGGTCTGGCTAACAAAGAGACGTTAGTCTGTGCCGGTGAATTGGTGATGGCTGAGGCAAAGCGATACAGCGCTCAGATCATTCCCGTGGATTCGGAACACTCTGCCATCTTTCAGTGCTTGATGGGGTGTCGCCGCAAGGAGGAAATCAAGCGGATCATTCTGACTTGTTCCGGCGGTCCTTTCTTTGGGATGGATAAAGACCAATTAACAAAGGTAAGCAAAGCTGACGCCCTGCGGCATCCCAATTGGAAGATGGGTCCCAAAATTACCGTTGACTGTGCGACGCTTATGAATAAGGGTCTGGAAGTGATCGAAGCAATGCGGCTTTACGATCTGCCTTTGGAGCAGGTGGATGTTTTGATCCACCGCCAGAGTATCGTGCATTCTATGGTGGAATTTACGGATGGTGCTGTGATGGCGCAGATGGGTAGCCCCGATATGCGTCTGCCCATACAGTTGGCAATGACTTACCCGCAGAGAGCGGATTGTCCGGTGGATCCACTGGATCTGCTGACCTGTGGCAGTCTGACCTTCTCGGAACCGGATGTGGATGCATTTCCTTGCCTTGCGCTGGCGCGAGCCTGTGCAAAAAAAGGCGGTACAGCCTGTCCGGCTATGAACGGAGCCAATGAGGAAGCAGTTTCTATGTTCCTTGGCGACGAAATCGGCTTTTACGACATTTATTATTTGGTATCCAAGGCAGTAGAGTCGGTTCCGTTTATTGCTGATCCCACACTGGAGCAGATTCTGAAGGCCGACCAGCTGGCCCGTGAATTTGTGCGCCGGGAAATGAGAAATAAGTGAGGAAATTTAATGAGCATTGTTTTTGCAATTCTGCTGTTTAGTATACTGATTTTTGTCCACGAGCTGGGTCATTTTATGGCTGCCAAGGCATCCAATGTCCGGGTTAATGAGTTTGCTATGTTTATGGGCCCGGCAATATTTAAGAAACGAGTAGGGGAAACGCTGTATTCCATTCGCTGTATCCCTATCGGCGGATTCTGCGCGATGGAGGGTGAAGACGCGGATACGGATGATCCCCGCTCATTCCAAAAGGCAGCTTGGTGGAAACGGCTGATCATTTTGGTGGCCGGTGCTGCTATGAACTTTCTAATCGGCATATTGATTATGGTGATCGTATATATGCCCTCCAAACAGTTTTTAGTGCCGGTGATCGACTATGCAGAGCCAGGGTGTACAGTGGTCAGTGAAGAAGGTCTGCATCTTGGAGATAGAATTCTGGAGGTGGACGGAGAGAAGGTTTACCTGCAGTCCGATTTTTCTATGATATTGGCGCTGAACCCGGGTGATGTCCACGATTTGGTAGTGGAACGGGACGGTAACCAGGTTGTTTTGGATGACTTGGTTATGGAAAAGCACGAGTTTATAGAGACAGACGGCAGCACCTCGGTGCGGTATGGCTTTAGTTTTGCGGTGGAAGATGCAACTCTAGGCAGCAAGTTAGCCACAGCTTGGAGAAGCTGCCTCAACACGGTGCGTACAGTTCGTTTGAGCCTGCAAATGCTCGTCAGCGGACAGGCAGGATTGAAGGATATGTCCGGTCCGGTGGGGATTGTGCAGATTATGTCGGATACGGCACAAAATTCTCCCACGATAATGGATGCCATTTTCAATATGCTGTATTTTGGCGGCTTTATTGCCATCAATCTGGCAGTGATGAATCTGCTGCCAATCCCCGCGCTGGATGGCGGACGGGTGGTTGGCTTGCTGCTGACCACGGGAATCCAGGCAGTGATCGGAAGAAAGATCAATCCCAAGATCGAAGGTTATATCCACGGTGTTGGTATGGTTCTGCTGCTGGCACTGATGGGCTTGATTATGTTCAAAGACATTTTTGTAATTGTGAAAGGTTAATTTCTATGACCAAGCAAATTTGTGTAGGTGGTATTCCCATCGGTGGCGGCGCCCCGGTGGTGATCCAGTCTATGCTCAATACTAAAACCACAAATGTGGAAGGCTCGCTGGCGCAGATCCGGGCCCTTGCCGTGGCAGGCTGTCAAATTGCCCGTCTTGCTATTCCCAATCGGGATGCAGCGGCTGCCTTTGGGGAGATTTGCAAGGAATCTGTCCTCCCTCTGGTTGCAGATATCCACTTTGATTATAAGCTGGCCATTGCCGCTGCCGAAGCCGGCGCCGCAAAGATCCGGATCAACCCCGGTAATATCGGCGGGGAAGACCGGGTGCAGGCTGTGGTGGAGGTGTGCAAGGATAAGCATATCCCCATCCGCATCGGCGTCAATGGAGGCAGTATGGATAAAACTCTGTTGGAAAAGTACGGTCATCCTACTGCACAGGCGCTGGTGGAAAGCGCTTTTCAGCATCTGGAACTTCTGGAAAAGTACGGATTTTACGATACCTGCGTCTCTATGAAGTCCTCCAATGTGCCTACGATGGTGGCAGCTGCCCGGCTTTTCCGGGAAAAATGTGATTATCCCATCCACATTGGCGTAACGGAGACCGGCCCGGTGAGAATGGGCCTTATGAAATCCGCTATGGGAATCGGTGCACTGCTGCTGGACGGTATCGGAGATACCATTCGCGTGAGCTTGACCGATGATCCTGTGGAGGAGGTCTATGCGGCAAAGGATATTTTGAAGGCTGCCGGTCTGCGAAAAGAAGGCGTCAATATTATATCCTGTCCCACCTGCGGACGTACCCAGATAGATTTGATCGGGTTGGTCAACCGGGTGGATGAAGCGTTGAAGGACTGTAAAAAGCCCATTACCGTGGCAGTTATGGGTTGCGTTGTCAACGGACCCGGTGAGGCCCGTGAGGCAGATATCGGCATTGCCGGTGGTGATGGCTGCGGTATGCTGTTTGAAAAAGGTCAACAGATCTGCAAATTGCCATACGATGAGTTGCTGAGCGCGCTACTAAAGAGAATCGAAGAAATGTAAGAGGAAATTATGACACAACGGGTATTGTTCCTGAATATGTTCCCGGACTATGAGCCGCCTGAAACCCTGAAAGGGGTGCTTTCTCAGGCGGCCATTGTTGCTGCGGATATTGATCCGCAGAATCGTACCGTATCTGTGGTGATCCACACCGGAACTTATATTCCCACCCGTCTGCTGTCTCAAATCTGCAAAGAAATCAGCCGGATTTACGGTCTGAGGCAGGTGAATTTGACAGCTACTCATCCTGCCGATCAACTGCAACTGATCGAGCCGGAGGAACTGTTGGGCCTGTTTACGGCACAGAACTCTATGAGTCGGGGTTTGCTGGCAGGCGCAAATTGGGAATGGGAAGGAACTACCTTGCATATTCACCTAAAAGGTAACGGCAAGGATGAACTGCTCACGTGTGTTCCTGCTATTACCCAGCAGCTTAAGGAACGATTTGCTGTTTCTGTGACGGTGCAGATCCATCCCGGCGAGGTGCTGGAGGGCAAAGCACTTTACGATGCTATGTCCAAAATGCGCGATAGCGCCTTGGTTGAGCTGCCTCCGGTAACGGTGGCGGCTGCAAAAGAACAACAGACTCCGGATAACCCTGCCATTTACGGTAAAGCCTTTAAGGGAAAGGCCGTCCCTATGAAGGATCTGAATCTGGATATGGGCAGCGTGATCGTAGAGGGCCGTGTATTCAGTGTAGAGCATAAGGAACTGAAAAAGCGGAATGCCTGGGTCATCAATTTTGATATGACCGATCATTTCGGCTCTGTACGCATTAACCGCTTTATGGAGAATAATGAAGCAAAGCCGATTCTCGATGCTGTAAAAGTGGGCTCTGTACTAAAGGTACAGGGCAGATTCCAAATCAATCAGTTTGATAATGAAATGGTGCTCAAACCCAATGCCATTATGCACGGCACGATGGAAAAACGTATGGACAGGGCAGAAGGAGAGAAGCGGGTTGAGCTTCATCTGCATACCATTATGTCCAATATGGACGCGTTGACGGATACCAAAGCTGCTATCAAACAGGCTGCAGCCTGGGGGCATAAGGCTATTGCCATTACCGATCACGGTTGTTGCCAGTCCTTTACGGATGCACTGCATACCCTTGAAGATTGGAAGGGTGCGCCCAAGGTGGCAGGCACTGATGAGACCATCAAGGTGCTTTACGGCTGCGAAGGTTACTATGTCAATGATGTGGATGACCGGATCGTGGTTCACGGAAACCGGGATATTGACCTGCACGACGAATTTGTAGCTTTTGATCTGGAGACAACCGGTTTGTCCTCCAAGAAGGACCGGATCATCGAGATCGGTGCAGTCATTATGAAGGACGGCGTGGAGATCGACCGGTTCCAGACCTTTGTGGATCCTAAAATGAAGCTGCAACGGGAGACCGTTGAACTGACCGCCATTACCGACAGTATGCTGCTAGGAGCACCCTCGTTGGAGGAGGCTCTGCCGCAATTTTTGAAATTTGTGGGAGACCGGGTGCTGGTTGCGCACAATGCGGATTTTGATACCGGATTCATTCGTGCAGCCTGTGAAAAACTGGGATATCCTTACAATTTTACCTCTGCAGATACCTTGATTTTGTCTCAAAATCTTATGCCCCACCTGAATCGGTTTAAGCTGGATGTGGTGGCAAATGCCCTCAGTCTTCCGGAATTTAACCACCATCGAGCGGCTGACGATGCGGTTACTTGCGGACTCATTATGGATAGACTCTTGCGAAAGCTTGAGGAAATGGATATACACAATCTGCAGGGGATCAATCCTGCGATGGAAGGGCTGCGGAGTCAAGGACGTATCGGAAATCGGCAGGCAAGACATATTATTCTGTTTGCGAAAAACCAGATGGGATTGCGAAATCTGTACCACCTGATCTCTATGTCCAATTTGGAGTACTTCAAACGTCAACCCCGGATGCCCAAATCGGAGATTATGAGGTTGCGGGAAGGCTTGCTGATCGGCTCCGCTTGCGAGGCTGGTGAGCTGTATCAGGCGGTGATTGATGGGAAAAACGAGGATGAACTGAAGCGCATTGCATCTTTCTACGATTTTCTGGAGATTCAACCTCTTAGTAATAATGCCTTTATGCTGGCCAAGGGGATCGTCAGTGATCTGGAGGAAATCCGCCAGTTTAACCGTACCATTGTCCGATTGGGTGAAGAATTGGGAAAACCTGTTGTGGCAACCGGCGACGTCCACTTCCTGAATCCCGAGGATGAAATATTCCGTCGGATCCTGCTGGCAACCAAGGGGTTTGAGGATTGTGACAGACCGAATCCTTTGTATTTCAGAACCACCGATGAGATGCTGGAAGAATTCAGCTATCTGGGTAAGGAAAAGGCCTATGAGGTGGTTGTGACCAATCCCAATTATATTGCGGATATGTGCGATTTGATTCGCCCCGTACCCCACAGTCTGTTTGCGCCTAAGATCGAAAATTCTGTAGAGGATCTGAAGAGCCTTGTCTACGGAAAATTCCACCGTCTCTACGGAGACAATCCGCCGAAACTGTTTGTGGATCGAGTGGAAACCGAGCTCAATGATATTATCACCTGTCATTATGATGTGATCTATATGTCTGCCCAGCGTTTGGTGCAAAATTCTTTGGAAAATGGCTATCTGGTTGGCTCAAGAGGCTCTGTGGGATCTTCCATTGTGGCATTTATGTCAGGTATTACGGAGGTTAACTCTTTCCCACCCCACTACCGCTGCCCCAATCCTCAGTGCAAACATACCATTTTGGATGTACCGAAGGAATTTAATTGTGGTGCAGACCTTCCGGATATGCTGTGTCCTGTGTGCGGTACGCAGCTGGAGAAGGACGGCTTCAACATTCCTTTTGAAACCTTCCTAGGCTTTGGCGGTGACAAGGTACCGGATATTGATTTGAATTTCTCCGGTGAATACCAAGCAGAAGCCCACAAATACTGTATCTCTATGTTTGGTTCTTCTCACGTATTCCGGGCAGGTACCATCGGCACTGTGGCGGAGAAGACTGCCTACGGCTATGTAAAAAAGTACCTGCAGGAGCGCAGTATGACTGCTTCTGGAGCAGAAATTAACCGCCTTGCAGCCGGATGTGTGGGTGTGCGCCGAACTACCGGTCAGCACCCCGGCGGTCTGGTGGTTATTCCGCAGGAGAATGAAATCTGGGACTTCTGCCCGGTACAGCACCCGGCTGACGATCCGAACTCCGACCAGGTCACTACCCACTTTGAATACCACTCCATGGAAGAAAATCTCCTGAAGCTGGATATGCTGGGCCACGACGACCCCACTATGATCCGGATGATGGAGGATATGACCGGCGTGAATGCCAAGACCATTCCGTTGGATGACAAAGGAACAATGTCCTTATTTACCAGCTCTGAAATTCTGGGATATACGGATGATCAGATCCTTGGCCCTACCGGTGCGGTGGGTGTTCCGGAGTTCAATACCCGATTTACCCGGGGCGTGCTTCTGGATACCAAGCCTACCAAGTTTGACTTTCTGGTACGGATCTGTGGCTATACCCACGGTACGGATGTGTGGCTGGGCAACGCCAAGGATCTGATCGTCTCCGGAACGGCTCAGGTGGATCAGACCATAGGTGCCCGTGACGATATTATGCTCTACCTGATCTCCTGCGGTATGCCGGAAAAGCGGGCGTTCAAGATTATGGAATCCGTCCGTAAAGGTAAAGGATTGCCCTCTGGAGCGGAGGAGGAGATGGTTGCGGCAGGCGTACCGGACTGGTATATCGGTTCTTGCAAGAAGATCAAATATCTGTTCCCCAAAGCCCACGCAGTTGCCTACTGTATGATGGCGTTCCGAATTGCGTGGTTTAAGGTCTACCATCCGCTGGCATTTTACGCGGCCTATTTCTACCGCCGAAGCCAAAAGGGCGGCTTTGATGCCAATCTGATGACCGGCGGTATGGATGCGGTTGTTGCCAATATCAAGGCAATTGAGGATAATGAGGATGCTACCAACAAAGATGAAGATCTGTTGATCACTTTGGAGGTGGCCTACGAGTACTATCTGCGTGGCTTTGAGTTTTTGCCCATCAATATCTACGAAAGCCACGCCACGAAATTCCTGATCAAGGACGGGAAGATCCTGCCGCCCTTTGTGGCGATTTCCGGTCTGGGCGAAAGTGCCGCGTGGGATCTGATGAATGGCAGAGAAGGGAAAACATTCCTGTCTATTGAGGAGATCGCAGCAGCCTGTCCCAAGGTCTCCAAGACCCATATGCAGATGCTGAAAGAGGCAGGTGCCTTTGGAGATCTGCCGGATACCAGCCAGGTGAATCTCTTTGACAGCTTTTAGCCTGAGCAATATAATCCGAACCCGTTTCTGAACAGCGGGGTCGCCCCGATGCATCGTTGTCGCTTCTTGAAGGGCACAAAGCCCGTCTGCAAAGCGACGCCTCGCCTCAAACTGACCGCACAGTTCAGAAATCTTCGACCTGAGGGGGATGGATGATGGGATCAGGCGATCTTATATGAAGCAGATGGGCTGTGACGCCCATCAATGAATAAAAGGAAGTTTGAGCCAATCAGACGCCCACTCAGGCGTGTTCTGATTATATTGCTCAGGCTAAGGAGGATTACTATGCAAGATATCGGAATGCAATTCCACATTCATTGCAAGGAAGGGGATGTGGGCAAGTATTGCTTTTTGCCCGGTGATCCCGGTCGGTGTGAGGCAATCGCCGCCCACTTTGATGACCCTGTTCACATCGGATCAAATCGGGAGTACAACATCTATACCGGTACTTTGTTGGGGGAGAAGGTGTCCGTCTGCTCCACCGGCATCGGCGGACCCTCTGCATCCATTGCGATGGAGGAGCTGGCAGCGATCGGGGTGCATACTTTTATCCGCATCGGCACTTGCGGTGGTATCGCGATGGATGTACTGCCTGGGGATGTGGTGGTGGCTACTGGTGCGATCCGGTACGAACACACGTCCTTGGAATATGCGCCGATTGAGTTTCCTGCTGTGCCGGACTTCACAGTTGCTGCTGCGCTGAAGGATGCCAGTGAGAATTTAGGGTATCGTACCCACGTGGGCGTTGTCCAATGCAAAGATTCTTTCTATGGACAGCATTCACCCGAAAAAAGCCCTGTGTACTATGATCTGCTGCAAAAGTGGGAAAGCTGGAAACGCCTGGGCGTGAAGGCCAGTGAGATGGAGTCGGCGGCCCTGTTTGTGGTGGCGGCGGCTCTGGGTGTCCGTTGCGGCAGCTGCTTCCACGCTGTGTGGAATCAAGAGCGGGAAAAAGCGGGTCTTGCGATGCCGATGACCGAGGACACCACCGGTGCCATTCGGGTGGGCGTTGAGGCTATGAAGCGCCTGATTTCTGCAGACAAGCATTAATTTGGAGGAGTTCTATGAATTACGATGTGTTGATCATTGGCGCCGGACCCGGAGGTATTTTCTCTGCCTACGAGCTAGTCAAATTAAATTCTGGTTTGAAAATCGCAGTTTTGGATGCGGGCCACGAGCTGAGCAAGCGGCATTGTCCCATTGACGGTGTGAAGATCAAAAGCTGCATTGGGTGCAAGAGTTGTTCCATTATGAACGGCTTTGGCGGTGCAGGCGCATTTTCCGACGGCAAATATAACATTACTAACGACTTTGGCGGCACACTGTATGAGTATATCGGAAAGCAGCGGGCGCTGGAATTGATGCACTATGTGGATGATATCAATATGCGCTACGGCGGAGAGGGTACGAAGATGTACTCCACTGCCGGCTCAAAGTTCAAGAAGCTCTGCCTTCAGAACGGACTGCACCTGCTGGATGCCTCTGTTCGGCATTTGGGCACCGATATCAACTATGTGGTTCTGGAAAATATCTATAACGATCTGAAGGATAAACTGGACTTTTATTTCGACACTCCTGTAGAGAAAGTCAGCTGTATCGATGGTGGTTATGAAGTTCATTGTGCTGACCGGGTGTATACCTGCAAAAAGTGTATTATCTCCGTGGGACGCAGCGGAAGCAAGTGGATGGAAACTGTATGTAAGGACCTGAACATCAGTACCAAGTCCAACCGTGTTGACCTTGGTGTGCGGGTGGAGCTGCCGGCAGAGGTGTTTTCACATCTGACCGATGAGCTTTACGAAAGTAAGATCCTGTACCGCACCCAGAAGTACGGAGATTTGGTCCGTACCTTCTGTATGAATCCCAGAGGTGCGGTGGTGAATGAGAACACCAACGGCATTGTGACTGTCAACGGTCACAGCTATGAAGATCCGGCAAAGCAGACGGACAACACCAATTTTGCACTGTTGGTCGCCAAGCATTTTTCAGAACCGTTTAAGGACAGTAACGGCTACGGTGAGTCCATTGCTCGTTTGAGCAATATGCTGGGTGGTGGCGTGATTGCCCAGCGTTTTGGGGATTTGATACGTGGTCGACGTTCTACGCCTAACCGTATGAAAGACTCCTTTATGACCCCCACGCTGAATGCCACTGCAGGCGATCTGAGCCTGGTGCTTCCCAAGCGGATTCTGGACGGTATCATTGAGATGATCTATGCGCTGGATAAGATCGCCCCCGGCACGGCCAATGATGACACACTGCTCTATGGCGTGGAAGTCAAGTTCTACAATATGGAAGTGGCAGTGGATGCGCATCTGGAAAGCTGCCATAAGGGACTTTATATCATCGGTGATGGCAGCGGTATTACCCACAGTTTGTCCCACGCCTCTGCCAGCGGTGTCCATGTAGCAAGAAATATCGCAGAACAATCATAAATAAAAGAAGAGCCTGTTTAAGGCTCTTCTTTTCGCTTTTTCAGATAACAGAACGCGGTAACCGCGGTTTCCATTGGATACAGGAACAGCATACAGATATTAATGATCCGCAGACTTGCGTTATAAATCTGCATATTTCCGGTTGTGTATACAGAAATGGGGAGATATTTGTCGGTTGTGCCTTCGTATCGGATTTGCTTTACCGAGAAGTTTTTGCGTTCATACTGGCAAAGGATATTGCCATCCCGATCTTTCAGCGTTTTGGTGCGGATTTTTTCCGGATTGGTATCAATATCCCGCTCCATAAAGCCTGCAAAACTTTCATAATCATCAAATGTTTTGGAGGGTTCTTCAAATAAGGAAACAGGCAGAAACAGATTCAGTAGAATCTGAACAGCGAGTGTAGCCGCCATCGCAACCAGCAACCATTTTGTACATTTGCGCTTTGCCTGTTTGTTCTCAATCCGGACGGTATCCCGTTCTGGAGTAATCTGAATCGTTCCGTTTATGATCATTGACTTATACCGAAGCTGATAGATCAGATACCAAACACCTACCGCAGCCAGCGGGTATATCAGTTTTCGCGCAATAAACAGGAGCAGTGCCCAAAGATCCTGTGCGTAAATTCTTCCTATTAGAGTGGTAAGAATATCCGTTAGTGGCAGACTGAAGGTGGCCAGAAAGATGCTCAAACCAACGGAACATTGGGTAAACCGTATAACCCGTTCTCTGTAGCGCCACACATCCTGCTGGCAGAAATCAGTATCGGCAACACACATAAAGGCTTGGTTCTTAAAGATGACTTGACAGATAATGCCCGCAAGATAGAAGGCGCATCCGATCAAAAAACCAATCTGGGCTTTACCATAGCCGAAGGCGGCGATCAATACCACGATCAGACCCAGAATATAGATGCCCATTGCAATATACGAACGATTTTGAAAACGGTTTGTGCCGGAAAGCAGAATCCTTTGCAGTTGCTTTTCTCCTTTTGCTGAGGAGATGTTCCGGTCTTCCGCGGATTTTCGTTCACCCCGGAGCAGCTCGTCGCAGGTGACATCAAAAACTTCGGCGATCACAGGGATCAGTGACAAATCCGGCAGACCTTCATCCCGTTCCCAGCGGCTGACAGACTTATCGGATACATCCAGTTTTTCAGCCAGCTCTTTTTGGGTTAGTCCTTGTGCCTTACGCAGGGCGGCAATAAACGAACCGATGGTTTTTGGTTCCATAAGTGTACCTCCTTGTGTTTGATATGCCATTATTCTAGCGGTCCGAGGGTGAGAACACAACCCAAAAGATATGGAATCCACTCTCGTTTTGCGAGAAAAACAACGGGTGTGTCTATGACACGCCCGTTGTTTATTTGGATAGTTTCTTATCCGGTAATTGGGAAAGGATGATCGCGCCAAATACCAGCAGACAACCAATGCCCTCCCACAAAGTTAACCGTTCCTGAAGGATCAGCCAGCCGGACAGTACGGCAAATACTGATTCCAGACTCATCAGCAGGGAGGCGGTGGCAGGCTCCACATCTTTTTGTCCGATGATCTGCAGAGAGTAGGCAATACCCATAGACATAAATCCCGCGTAGGCAAGAGAGCCGCTGCTGCTCCAAATTGCCGACCAGGCCGGCGTTTCGACGGCGAACATAAGCGGTGTGGTCAGTACAGCGCAGACAAGGCTATTGAGACAGTTCAGCCGCAGGCAATCCACTTGGTTGGCGTAATGATCCACAAACAGGATCTGCACGGCAAACGCCAGCGCACAGCCCAGGAGCAGCAGGTCGCCGGTACTGATTTTGGTCACGCCCACACAGCTCAAGCAGTATAGTCCCGCCACGCCCAGCAGCACGCTGAGTGGAATCCATTTGGAGGGCTTTTTCTTCCAAAAAATCCCGATGATCGGCACAAATACGATGTACATAGCGGTCAAAAATGCGGACTTACCTGCATCCGTATCCACAATGGCCATTTGCTGCAGATTGGCGGCCAGAAACAGTGGAATACCACAGAGCAAACTTGCCTTCCACAGTTTCGGATCGGCCCATCGGGACAGAAAGTTTTTGCTATCCTGCGGCTTTTTGATGCGATCTACAATCCAGATGATCGGCAGAAGGATCAATGCGCCCAGGGCGCAGCGAATGGCTTGAAAGGTAAAGGGGCCGATATGGTCCATACCCACACTTTGCGCCACAAAAGTGGAACCCCAGATAATGGTTGCAATGATTAGGGCGATGCTGCCCCGTAATTGTTGTTTCATAAATTTCATCACCGTTTGACACTCTAGCATATTTTGAAAATAAAAACAAGTGCCGCATTGCAATTTCTTATGTGTGTGCTATAATAACAATGAAATAACTTAGGAGGAACTACTATGGCTGACACTACCAAAATCAGAGAGCGTTGTGAGATTCCCGTAGAGGATACTTGGGCAACCGAGGACCTGTTTGCTACCGATGAGGCTTGGGAGCAGGAACTGGAAGCGCTGAGCGCGGAAAAAGATGTATTGGCTGCTTATGCCGGTCGTCTTGGTCAGAGCGGTGAGACGCTGTATGAGTATCTGTACAAAATGGAGATGTCTGATGTCCGGGGACATCTACTAGGTAACTATTGTATGCGCAAGGCGGATGTGGACACCCGGGACGCTACCTATCAGGCTATGCGGGGCAAGTTTATGAGCGTGGTGGTTGCAATGGGCGCCGCCCTCAGTTTTGAAACACCCGAAATTATGGCAATCTCAGAGGATTCATTAAACGGTTTCTACGCCGATTGCCCCAAGTTGGAGCGTTACCGCCGGTATTTGACCAACCTGCGACGGAAGAAGGATCACGTGCTGTCTCCTGCGGAAGAGAAGTTGCTGGCAGCCGCCGGTGAGATCTCTCAAGCACCCAGCGATACTTACGGTATGTTTGCCAATGCGGACATTAAGTTTGCAGATGCGCTGGATTCCGAAGGCAATTCCCACGCTGTTTCCCAGGGAACATTTGTGCCCATTCAAAGTGGCACTGACCGTCTGCTGCGGAAAAATGCCTACGAGAGCCTGTACGACGGCTTTGCCAATTATAAAAATACAGCAGCATCCTTGCTCAATGCCCAGAATAAGCAGCTGAAGTTCTTTGCGGAAGCCAGATATTATGAGAATGCTTTTGAGGCTTCTTTGGACAATACCAATGTGCCTACTTCTGTGTATCTGAATCTGATCGATACTGTTCACAAGAATATGGACAAGATGCACCGATATGTCCGTTTGCGGAAGAAGATGCTGGGTGTCGATGAGTTGCATTTCTACGATGTGTATGCACCGCTGGTTTCCGATGTGGGTAAGAACATTCCCTTTGCCGAGGCCAAGCAGACCGTGTATGATGCCTTGGCGCCCTTGGGTGATGAGTATCGCAAGGTGCTGAAGGAAGGCTTTGAAAACCGCTGGATCGATGTCTACCAGAATGTGGGCAAGCGCAGCGGCGCATACTCTGCCGGCGCTGCAGTGCACCCCTTTGTGCTGCTGAACTACTCCGGAACACTGGACAGCCAGTTCACCTTGGCACACGAGATGGGTCACGCGCTCCACTCCTACCTGTCTAACAAGCATCAGAATCCAATTGATGCCGGTTATGTGATTTTTGTGGCGGAAGTGGCATCCACCTGCAATGAAGCGCTGCTGATGGAGTACTTGCTGAACAAGACCACTGATAAGAAGGAACGGATTTATCTTATCAACCATTTCTTGGAGCAGTTTAAGGGTACACTGTACCGCCAGACAATGTTTGCTGAGTTTGAGCTGAATATCGGACGTATGGCTGCCCAGGGGCAGACCCTGACTGCCGATGCTCTGTGTGCGGAATACCGCCGTCTGAACGAGGAGTACTTTGGTCCCGATATGGTGGTAGATGACCGGATCGCTATGGAGTGGGCAAGAATTCCTCACTTCTATTACAACTACTATGTGTTCCAGTATGCCACCGGCTATTCTGCGGCCATTGCGCTGTCCCAGAAGATTTTGGCAGAGGGTGAACCTGCTGTGAAGGACTATCTGAACTTCCTGTCCGGTGGCTGCTCCAAGAGTCCCATTGACCTGCTGAAGGGCGCAGGTGTGGATATGACCGGTCCTGAGCCCGTGCAGGCTGCACTGGAGCTGTTTGGCAGACTTCTGGACGAGATGGAGACCCTGATCGGTGAATAATATGCCGGATATTTATATTCCCACGCTGCATTCCTTTGCTATGAAAAATCCATTTACCGGCTCTTGTGGCCAGCTGCGGTTCAAAATCGTTCCACAGGTGCAGATGCTTACTCAAAAAGAGGTGGATATGGAAAACAGCACCATATTTGCCCAATACTGGCACGGCCCGCTGTGCTATGAAAAGAGCCAGATGGAGGGGGAGGCTACTTTCCCGATGAGTGAAGATGGCAGGGAAGCGTTAAAAAAGTGGCTGGAAGAAAAAGTATAAAAGACGGGCCGCCGAAGGGCGGCCTGTTTTTTGCAAAAAACGGGCAAAACCATTGACATTTTCCGCTATTGTGGTAGAATTAACACGATATGTAAAGGCAATGCGGAAACAAAGATGATTGTGGTCGCCAAAGCGAGAGGGGAATGGTGTGAGCCCCTTGCAGAGCATCATCCAGCCACTTCCAAGCAGCCCGGGATGACCGGGACGGGTGCTCCCGTTACAGAGCAGCTAAGATACCGGTTTTCCGGTGAATTAGGGTGGTACCGCGAGCGCCTCGCCCCTAAAAACAGGGGAGAGGTTTATTTTTTTGAAAAATTTTATGGAGGTTATATCCAAATGGCTAAAAAACCCTATGGCGTAAATGAATTGCGTGAAATGTTCCTGTCCTATTTTGAGAGCAAGGAGCACTTGCGCCTGCCCAGTTTCTCTCTGATTCCTCAGAACGATGCATCGCTTCTTCTGATCAACTCCGGTATGGCACCTATGAAGCCTTATTTTAAGGGCGAAGTAGAGCCTCCCCGTAGAAGAGTCTGCACCTGCCAGAAGTGTATTCGTACCGGTGATATTGAAAACATCGGTAAGACGGCCCGTCACGGCACTTACTTTGAGATGCTTGGCAACTTCTCCTTTGGCGATTATTTCAAGCGGGAAGCCATTGCTTGGAGCTGGGAATTCTTGACCAAAGTGGTAGGTCTGGAGGAAGACCGTCTGTTTCCGTCTATCTATGAGAACGACGAAGAGGCTTTCGAGATCTGGAATAAGGAGATCGGCATTCCTGCAGAAAATATCTTCCGTTTCGGCAAGAAAGATAACTTCTGGGAGCACGGCTCCGGCCCTTGCGGTCCCTGCTCTGAGATCTACTATGACCGCGGTGAAAAGTACGGCTGTGGCAGCCCTGATTGCAAGGTCGGTTGTGAGTGCGACCGGTTTATGGAAGTGTGGAATAATGTGTTCTCCCAATTCGACAACGACGGCCAGGGCAACTACACCGAATTGGTGCAGAAGAACATCGACACCGGTATGGGTCTGGAGCGTCTGGCTGTCGTATGCCAGGATGTCAATTCTCTGTTTGATGTGGATACGGTTATGAACATCACCAACCACGTCACCGCCATCACCGGCGCATCCTACGGCCAGAGTACCAAGACCGATGTGAGCCTGCGTGTGATCACCGACCACATTCGCGCTTCCACATTTATGATCGCCGATGGCGTGCAGCCCACCAATGAGGGCCGCGGCTATGTGCTGCGTCGTTTGCTCCGCCGTGCTGCCCGTCACGGTAAGCTGCTGGGTGTCAACAGACCCTTCCTGTTTGAGGTAGTGGAGACGGTTATTCGTGAGAACGAGAGCCACTACACCTACCTGCGTGAGCGCGCTGACCATATTATCCGCGTGGTCAAGACCGAAGAAGAGAACTTCGCCCGTACCATCGATACCGGTATGCGCATTTTCGGCGAAAAGCTGAATCAGCACAAATCTGCCGGCGTGACCGTATTTTCCGGTGAGGACGCCTTCCTGTTGGCTGACACCTATGGTTTCCCTGTGGACTTGACAGTAGAAATGCTGGAAGACGAGGGTATGAGCCTGAATATGGATAAGTTTATTGCCTGCCGCGAGGAACAGAGAGTTCGTGCCCGTGAAGCGCGGAAGGCGCTGGGCGATCTGGGCTGGGCCGGCATCGACCTGGGACTGGATACCACTCCTACGAACTTTGTGGGTTATGAAATGAATAACTGTGAGGCCAAGGTTCTGGCAGTGTGTGTGGGGGAAGAAGTCACCGGTTCTATCACCGGCGGCGAACAGGGCATTATCGTTCTGGATAAGACTCCCTTCTATGCAGAAATGGGCGGTCAGTCTGCGGACTTCGGTGTGATCATTGTAGGCGACAGCCGCTTTAAGGTTACCGGTGTCCAGAAAGACAAGGGTGGCAAGTACCTACACTCCGGCGTGATGCGCAGCGGTACCATCAAGACCGACGATGTGGTGCTGGCATCCATTGATGTGGAGCGCCGGAAGGCCATTATGCGCGCCCACTCCGCAACCCACCTGCTGCAGAAGGCCCTTAAGAGCGTGCTGGGTGACCACGTGCATCAGGCCGGCTCCCTGGTGGAACCGGACCGTCTGCGTTTCGACTTCTCCCACTACTCTGCTGTTACAGCAGAGGAACTGGCAAAGATCGACTCCATTGTGCAAGCTGCCGTTTTGGAAGGCTATGATGTGGACGTCCGTGAGATGCCCATTGAAGAGGCTAAGAAAATGGGCGCTATGGCGCTGTTCAGCGAAAAGTACGGCGATACTGTCCGTGTGGTCAATATGGGCGGCTACTCCATTGAGCTGTGTGGCGGTACTCACTTAGACAATACTGCTAAGATCGGACCGTTCCGTATTGAGAGCGAGGGCTCTGTTGCTTCCGGTGTCCGTCGTATTGAGGCAATTACCGGTAAGGAATGCTTGGCGGATATGGCCAAGACACATAACTTGCTCTACAGCGCTGCGGCTGAGTTTAAGGTCAAGCCCGGTGAATTGGTGGATAAGATCCACGCCCAGATTGAAGAAGTAAAGGGCCTGAAGAAGACCATCGAGTCCTTCCGGGCCAAGGAAACCGCCGGCGAGGTAGACCGGATCCTGTTTGGCGCTCATGATGTGGGCGGCTTGCGTGTGCTGACGGTCAATGTGCCCGATGCGGATGCGGGCAAACTGCGGCAGATGGGCGATACCCTGCGGGACAAGGCCGCTAATGTGGTGGCTGTGCTGTCCTCTGTCAGCGGTGAAAAGATCACCTTCCTGGCTGTCTGCGGCAAGGATGCAAACGCCAAGGGTGTCAAGGCTGGCGATCTGGTGAAGCACGTATGCTCCATTTGCGGCGGATCCGGCGGCGGAAAGCCTGACTCTGCTATGGGCGGCGGCAAGGATCCTCTGAAGGTAGACGACGCGCTGGCTTCTGTGGATAACTTTGTGGCATCCAAGATCTAAAGAATCAAAAAGACGCTGCCCCCGCGGTAGCGTCTTTTTTTAACAGAGAGGAGAAACAAGGGATATGCGCAAACTAATGTGGTTTTCCATAGGTTTTACAGCCTCCTGTGTTATTTGCGCATATCTTCTTAACAGTTCGTGGCTGATATCTCTATGCCTGCTGGTTTTTCTGCTGGCTGGAGCGATCTTCTTTATACCGTCTTTGCGGAGGAAATTTTTCCACTACATCCTGATTGGCTGTGCCATAGGTCTCATCTGGAATTGGGGATATGACCGGCTGTACCTATCGGCAGCCGGCAGCTATCACGGCAGAGCGGAAATAATCAGCATTGAAGTAACAGACTACAGTACGCACTCTGATTATGGCGTGTATGCTGTGGGTAAAGTGGAACTGGATGAAAAAACCTACAAAATTCAATTCTATCTGAACCAAGACACATCATTATCCCCGGGTGATCTGGTAAAGGGCGGTTTTACACTTCACGATACAGCATCCATAGATAACGGCAGCTATCACCGTGGTAACGGCATTTTCATATTGGCAAACCCTAAGGGCGAGATCGAGGTAGAATTTGCTGAAAGAATACCCAGCAGGTATCTGCCGGCAGTGATGCGGCACAGGATTCTTCTGATGTTGAAAACTGTATTCCCGGAGGATACCTGCGCATTTGCTCAGGCACTGCTGGTGGGAGAGACCTCTGGATTGTCTTACGAGACAGATACTGCTTTAAAGACAAGCGGAATTCGCCACGTGGTGGCAGTTTCCGGTCTGCACGTTTCCATTCTGTTTGCGCTGGTGTATCTGCTGTGCGGAAAGCAGCGATTTTTAACGGCGTTGTTTGGACTGCCGGTATTGCTTTTGTTTGCGGCCGTTGCAGGTTTTAGTCCATCGATTGTGCGAGCCTGCGTGATGCAGGCGCTGATGATCTTGGCGCTGTTGCTGAATAAGGAATACGATCCTCCCACAGCGCTGTCGTTTGCGGTGCTGACAATTTTAGTGGTGAATCCAGGAGCCATTACTTCTGTGAGTCTGCAGCTGTCTGCAGGCTGTATGATCGGTATTTTTCTGTTTGCTGAGCCGATCCGAAGATATTTATTGCATCTGAACTGGTTGGGCGAGGCCAAAGGAAAGTCCTTGAAAGCCTACCTTGCCCGATGGTTTGCCAGCTCTGTCAGCGTTACATTGGGTGCGATGATTACCACAACGCCTTTGTGTGCGTGGTATTTTGGTACGGTTAGTCTTGCGGGCATTGTTACAAATTTATTAACCCTATGGGTGGTATCTTTTGTGTTCTACGGGTTGCTTGCAGCCTGTGTTTTGGGAGCGATCTGGCTTCCTTTGGGTACTTGTTTGGCCTGGGTGGTCTCCTGGCCGATACGTTATGTGTTGTGGGTGGCAAAGATGATTTCAAAAGTTCCTGTTTCGGCGGTATATACTTCCAGCGTGTACATTGTGATCTGGTTGATTCTTTGCTATGTGCTTCTGATGGTGTTTCGTAAGCGCAAGAAGCATCCGGTGTTGATGGCCGGTTGTATGACAATTGGACTTGCAGCTGCACTGTTGTTATCCTGGATTGAACCCCGTTTGGATCACTACCGGATCAGTGCGGTAGATGTGGGACAGGGACAGTGCCTCGTTATCCAAAATGAGGGAAAGTACTATATGGTAGATTGCGGCGGAGACAGTGATGCCTATGCCGCCGACCGTGCCACACAATTCCTGCTGAGTCAAGGCGTCTTTCGTTTGGACGGTGTTATTGTCACCCATTACGATGAAGATCACGCCGGCGGCGTGGCGAATTTGATGCACCGAATCCCTGCGGATACGCTGTATCTGCCCATTGTAGACAGTGAAAGTGACTTGCAGAATCAACTGAAAGCAGAATATTCAGACAAAATAAAGTGGGTTGCGCAGACGGAGGAACTGCAGCTGGAGGATGGTAAAATCACGATCATTCCGTCCCAGAATCGGCAGGATGCCAACGAAAGCAGTTTATGTGTCTTGTTTCAAAAGAAGAATTGTGATATACTGATTACCGGAGATCGCTCTGAAAAAGGTGAACAGGAATTGATGGACACGGTGGAACTGCCGGATTTGGAAATATTGGTGGCGGGACACCACGGTTCTGCTACATCTACCTCCTGGGAACTGCTGCGTGCCACCCAACCGGAAATTGTGCTGATCAGTGTGGGTGAGGGGAATCGATATGGACATCCCAAGCAGGAAACCCTTGAGCGATTGAAACTGTTTGATTGTTTGGTCTATAGGACCGATTTGGAAGGAACACTGATTTTCAGAGGATAATGTTATGGCGAAAAAGACGGAACAATCCAATATGCTTCAAACACTGAAAGAACAGCTCAGAGAGGGAAATCCTGCCCGATTGTACTTCTTTCACGGTGAAGAGAGCTTTTTACAGAACCATTATCTGGAGCGGCTTCGCAAGTGCGTGGTTGATGAGCTGACGGAGTCTTTTAATTATCATAAGCTTACTGTGGAGACCTTTGATGTCCAGACCTTTGCCGACTGCGTGGAGAATCTGCCAATGATGGCAGACAGGACACTGGTGGTGGTAGACGAAATCGACTTATTCAAAATGAACGAGTCGGATTGGGAGAAGATGGGAGAGTTGCTCTCCGACATTCCGGATTACTGCACTGTTGTCTTCACCTACGAAACCACGCCCTTTAAGCCGGATAAGCGGATGAAAAAACGCTGGGATATTGTCAGTAAGAATGGTTTGATCGTGGAATTTGAAAAACAGAACCAGCGGGATCTGGTCAATTGGATCGGTCGCCATTTTGCGGCTCAGAAAAAACGGATCACGCCGGACCTCTGCGTTTATCTGATCGACATCACCGGCGGCACGATGACGGCTCTGGCCAGTGAGATCTCTAAGATCTGTGCCTATTCCGGTGCGGATGAGGTCTGCAGAAATGATATTGATGCAGTGGTGGAACCGGTTTTGGATGCGGTCGTGTTTCAGATGACGGACTTGCTGGGACAAAACAACTACGGTGCAGCTTTGATCAAGCTGCAGCAGCTGCTGAAGATGCAGCAGGAACCGATTCAAATACTGGGCGCCATCGGCGGACACTTTCGGAAATTGGGCACAGCAAAAACCTTGTTGGATAACGGTAAAACCGCAGCAGAACTGATGAAGTTGACGGGCCTGGGTGACTACCCTGCCAGAAAGACGATGTCTGCTGCCAGTCGATTTTCGACAGCCTTTTATGTAAAGACCGCGGAATTGGTGCTGGAAACAGATAGAAAGCTGAAAACCTCCGTTGATGACGGAAAACGACTGTTGGAAGTGCTGATCTTGCAGCTGGCACAGGAGGCCAAGAATGATTAAGATCCGGGAAGCCATAGTAGTAGAGGGTCGCTACGATAAGAATACGCTGGCACAAATTGTGGATGCTTCCATATTGGAAACGTCCGGCTTTGGGATTATGAAGGACAAGAAGCAGTTGCAATTGCTACGGAATGTTGCAAAGACCCGAGGGTTGATTGTGCTTACCGACTCTGATGGAGCAGGATTTGTGATCCGTAATTTTTTGAAGGGTGCAATCCCTTCCCGATATTTGAAACACGCCTATATTCCGGACATTGCGGGTAAGGAGCGGCGAAAAGACGTCCCCGGCAAGGAAGGAAAGCTGGGCGTGGAGGGTATGAAGCCGGAAATTATCGTAGAAGCCCTTTGCAGGGCCGGAGCAACGCTGGAAGGGGAGAGCACCACCCGTACAGCAGGAAATATTACCAAGCAACATTTAATGGAACTGGGGCTTTCTGGCGGCGCAGACAGCGGCGCAAAGCGGCTGCAGTTGCTGCGGAAACTGAATTTGCCGGAGCATATGAGCGCCAATGCGCTGCTGCAGGCGCTGAATCTGCTGACGGACTTGCAAGGCTTGGAAGCGTTGCTGCGTGAAGAATAATGGCCGGATTCCGGCTGGAGAGAATGTATGATTGATATACAGGTTAAAAACTTAACAAAGTTTTTTGTCATAGGCGAAAACCTGCTGGAAGATCTGTCTTTTGAGATTCAGGAGGGGGAGTGCGTTGCGATTTTAGGTCGCAACGGCTGCGGAAAGACCACGTTGTTTAATATCCTCACAGGACAGATGGATTATGATGCCGGTGAAGTATTTGTCAATCCCCATAAACGGCTGGGATTGATTTCTCAAATCCCGAAATTCCCGGCCGGCTATACAGTGGAGGATGTGCTGAGGTCTGCTTTTGCTATGCTGACAAAGACCCGGGAACGGATGCAGCTTCTGGAGCATCGTATGACCTCCGGTGCGACACAGGAGCAGCTGCAGGAGTATGACACCCTGGTAAACCGATTCCAGGCAGGCGGCGGATATGAGATGGATGTGCAGGTGGATAAGATCTGCAACGGCCTTGGCATCCTTTTTGAGCAGAGAGCGCAGATGTTCGACAGTCTTTCCGGTGGTGAGAAGACACGGGTAAATCTTGCTCGGTTGCTATTGGAAAAGACCGATATTCTGCTGCTGGATGAACCCACAAACCACCTGGACCTGCGAAGCGTGGAGTGGCTGGAGGGCTATATTAACAGTTTTAAGGGTACAGTGCTGGCTATTTCCCACGACCGATATTTTCTGGATGCGGTAGCAGACCGGGTCATTGAGATCACTGACGGTCACGCAGAGTTTTATTCTGGTAACTACACATTCTATATCGATGAGAAGCAGGCGCGATTCAACTTGCAGCTGAAGCAGTACGAACAGGAGCAGGCTAAGCTGAAGCAGCTGGGGTATACGGTTGAGCGAATGAAGGGCTGGGGTATCAATAACCGCACTCTGTACCGCCGGGCGATGTCTATTCAGCATCGTATGGAACGCATTAAGAAGACAGAAAAACCCAAAACAGAAAAAACAATGAAGGCTACATTTGGAGAAAAGGATTTCTCCGGCGACGTGGTATTTCAGTTAAAGAATGTGGAAAAGTCCTTTGGGGAACGCACCCTGTTTTCCAATGTGGAACTGAAAGTAGAGGGCGGCGAACGAATTGCGCTGCTAGGTGACAACGGAACCGGAAAATCTACCTTCATCAAGTGTCTTCTGGGGCAGGAGGATTGTAAAGGTAAGATCCAGTTTGGACCCACAGTCAAGTGGGGCTACCTGCCCCAGATCATCAAATTTAATCATCCGGAACGCAGCCTGTACGATACGATGCTCTATGAGAAAAACTGCACTCCACAGGTCGCCCGTGACCGCCTGGGCGCCTTTTTGTTCCAGGGTGAAGATGTATTCAAGTGTGTAGGCAATCTCTCCGGTGGCGAGCAGTCCCGTCTGCGGCTATGTATGCTGATGGATGAAAAAATCAATCTGCTGATTCTGGACGAGCCTACCAACCACCTGGATATTGCTTCCCGAGAGTGGGTGGAAGCAGCCATTGAGGAATTTGAGGGTGTTCTTTTGTTCGTTTCTCACGATCGGTATTTTATTGAAAAGTTTGCTGAGCGGATCTGGTTGCTGGAAGACGGACAGATCCGGGATTTTAAATGTGGATACAGCAAGTACCGTTCTATTTTGGAGCACGAGGCAATGACAAAGCCGGCTGTTACGGCTGTGCCAAAGCCTAAGAAAGAGAAACCCAAAGGCGGCACCAAAGAAATGGATAAGCTGGTCCGCCGCCTGGAACGGGAGATCGAAAAACAGGAATCTGTGATCGCCCAACTGGACGCAGATATTGAAGCAGCAGCGGCAGACTATCAGGAACTGACCCGCTTGCTGGAAGAGAAAGAAAACGCGGAATTGGTTTTGTTGGGGTTAATGGAAGACTGGGAAGCTGCCCAAGAGGGTTGACAGACCGTTTTTTGAGTCCTATAATAGCTCAAGAATGAATAAAAGGAGCGCAAAGATATGAGTTCGTGTAATGGAAATTGTTCTTCCTGTGGCAGTTCCGACTGCGGCGATCGGAAGAAAGAGAGTTTGCTGGCACAGTTGAATCCCCAAGCCAGCGTAAAAAAAGTGATTGCGGTTGTTTCCGGTAAGGGTGGCGTTGGTAAGTCCACCGTTACTTCGATGTTGGCAGTCGCTATGGCAAAGCAAGGTAAGCGGGTCGGCGTTTTGGACGCGGACATTACCGGTCCTTCTGCTCCTACGGCGTTCGGCGTGACGGAGTGTCAGGGTTCTTCTGATCAGGGTCTGTACCCTGCACTGACCAAGGGTGGCATTCAAGTGATGTCCATTAACCTGCTGCTGGACGATGCTACCGCCCCTGTGGTGTGGCGTGGTCCTGTGATCGCCGGTGCGGTGAAGCAGTTCTGGACAGATGTGATCTGGGAAGATGTGGATTACCTGTTTGTGGATATGCCTCCCGGAACAGGCGATGTGCCGCTGACCGTATTCCAGAGCCTGCCTGTTGATGGTATTGTGATCGTTACCAGCCCTCAGGATCTGGTATCTATGATTGTTACCAAAGCGGTAAAGATGGCGAATATGATGCATATTCCCGTGCTGGGCTTTGTTGAAAACTATGCCTATCTGGAGTGTCCTGACTGCGGTAAGCGGATCCAGGTCTTTGGAGAAAGCAAGCTGGATGAAATTGCAGCAGAATTTAACCTGCCTGTACTGGCAAGATTGCCCATCAACCCTGCTGTGGCTGCCAGTTATGATAAGGGCGAAATGGAGTCCGTTGATACTTCCGCTATAGAGAAGGTCCTGGAGGCAGTCAAAAACGCATAAGATGAAGGCGAACCGTTCGGTTCGCCTTTTTGCGTGAACATAAAAGTCCCCGGTACATTGTACCGGGGGCTTAGCTTAGTCATTTGTATAGTTATCGAAATAGCCCTGAATATAGATGATAGGGGTGCCCTTGTCACCGGAACCGGAGGTCAGGTCACACAGAGAACCGATCAGGTCAGTAAGCCGACGGGGGGTTGTGCCTTGTGCGGCCATATTGCCAACCAGACTGGAGCCGTCCTTCTGCTGGATCTTGTTCTTAATGGCCTCCTGTAGAGCATCACCGGAAAGCGCGGCAAAATCGTTATCGGCTAGATATTTCAGCTTCAGCTCGTTAGGCGTACCTTCCAGGCCTGCGGTATAAGCAGGGGAGACCACAGGGTCTGCCAACTCCCAGATCTTACCAACAGGGTCCTTAAAAGCACCGTCGCCATAGACCATTACTTCCATTTTCTTGCCGGTAGCCTCGTAGAGACGGCTTTGAATGTCTTCCACCAAGCCCTGACAATCTCTGGGGAACAGCTTTACGGTATCTTCGGTGGACTTATTGGAGCCCAACAGACCGTAACGCTCGTTATAACCGCTTTCGTCAACGGGTGCGGTCATAATCTCGTCCAGACCGTAGACCCGCTCTGCACCGGCGTCTTTCAATAGGCGCTTGGTGCGCTGACGGGTATGAATATCGCAGTTAAGCACGTTCTTGGTATATTTCAGTACGGCACGAGGATCGTTCGCAAAGACGATCTCCACCTGGGCACCGGACTCCCGGATCAGATCACTGTAGTATTCAACATAGTCAACGCCGGTAAAGGGGTGCTTGATATAGCCAAACATCTGACGGTATTGCTGCTCAGACAGAATATCGGTATAAGGATTTACGTGATTCTGATCCATCAAATCCCAGTCAATCAGATGGTTACCAACCTCATCAGAGGGGTAGCTAAGCATTAATACAACCTTTTTACAGCCGCTGGCAATACCACGCAGGCAGATAGCAAAACGGTTACGGCTCAAAATCGGGAAAATGACACCAACGGTATCGCCGCCAAACTTTGCGCGGACATCCTGTGCAATATTCTCAACACTGGCGTAGTTGCCTTGTGCACGAGCTACAATGGCTTCAGTCATTGCGACGATATCACGATCGTGAGGAGTCAGTCCCTCTTCGGAAATTGCCTTTAAGATAGAATCGGTAACAATTTGAGCTAAATCATCACCTTGACGGATAATGGGAGCACGGACACCCATAGATACAGTGCCTAACATCCGGCTCATAATAACACATCCAATCTGAATAAAATATACGCAAAAAACAAATGTCTCTTACCTACTAATTATAATACAACAAGACGTATTTGTAAAATGAAATTATTGTAATTTACGCAAAAAATTACAATATACGACGTTGCTGTTGCTACAATTGGCTTAATGACAGTATCTCACTATGTAATCTTAAACATACACAAAAGTAAATTTAGAGAATTTTATTTGCAAGATACCAAAGAAGAACCAAAATGATCAGAAACGGGATATAAGCGGCCAAAGCGGCAGTGCCGATCGAAATAGCGACGATGCCGATTTTTTGCAGAGCCAGCACCAGAACAGTAAGCAGACCTGTGGTCAAAACGGCCTTCGAGATCTGCTTGCCAACAATATTGGCAAAGAAGAATGTATATAGTGCCGCAATCAAAGGATTCACCGTGGTTAAGATAATGCCTACAAGGAATTTAAGCGCACCGGTCAAAACCATTAAAATCAGAATTGCCAACAAAATTGTGGGCGCATATGTAACCAGACCTTCCGGCAGATAGGTACGGAACAGGCCGGTGACAACAAGGTGCAGAATCATCGCAAGAATCACACCCAGGCAACGGAAGAAAAACCAGCTGAAAATGCGCTTGCCTTTCGGTAACCAGTTGTCGGCCAGATTCATCAGAAATGCCAGGATCACCATACTCAGCAGTTGAGAACTGAGCACAGTATAGTCAGCCTGGAAAGAAAACAGCTGCATAGAATCACCGCTGATATTTACAAAAGGTAGGGGAGCCAAAAATTGCTGAAATTGTTCCCCGGAGTTGCCCAGAACAATGGTCAGAGCATAGATGAAAATAATGCCAATGGCGGAAGAAACAGCGCTGCTTAAGGTAGAGCGCTTACCAAAGATGAATCGGCTCAGAAGGGCGATTGTCAGAAGTGCCACAATCAGAATACCGGAGCCTTTTAAGAAAGATACAAAATCCAGACCTAAGTCTAGAAAATATCGAATAATCGATTCCATACGAACCTCCGTAAAAGCGAAACAGCCGCCAGTATTCTGGCGGCTGCTTTGTTTGTGTAAAGATTAAGATGAGAATTACTTAATCTCAGCCTCTGCGCCAGCTTCCTTCAGCTCAGCGACCAGCTTCTCAGCGTCTTCCTTGGAGATAGCTTCCTTCAGGGTCTTGGGGCAGCTGTCAACCAGATCCTTAGCGTCCTTCAGGCCCAGGCCGGTAGCGGCACGGACAACCTTGATGACGTTCAGCTTGGAAGCGCCAGCATCCTTCAGGATGACATCGAACTCGGTCTTCTCCTCGACCTCAGCAGCAGCGGCAGCGGGAGCAGCAGCAACAGCAGCAGCAGCGGCAGAAACGCCGAAAACTTCCTCCAGGGTGTGAACCAGCTCGGACAGCTCCAGAACGGTCAGGCCCTTAACTTCCTCTACGAGAGCAGTGATCTTTTCACTAGCCATTGTAATATCCTCCTAAATGTTAAATGTGTTTTAGTGTGTTTGTTTTACGAGTGAATTAAGCTTCTGCAGCTTCTGCAGCAGGAGCGCCGCCTTCCTTCTGCTGACGGATCTGATCCAAGACGCAGGCCAGGCTGGAGATAGGTGCCAAGAAAGTACCAAGTACAGAAGCAACCAGAGCATTCTTGCTGGGCAGCTCACTGAAGCCGGTCAGCTCAGCAGCGGACAGAACAGAACCCTCAACGATGCCGCCCTTGATAGCCAGGGGCAACTTGTTCTTCTTGGCGAACTCGCTTACGATACGAGCGGGAGCAATGGGATCGCCGGTGGTGCTGGCCATTGCAGTAGTGCCGTTGAGAACCTCAGTAAAATCGTAGCCGTTTTCCTTGGCTGCGAAACGGGTCAGAGTGTTCTTAACAACGGAGTACTCAACACCAGCATCATGGAACTGCTTACGCAGAGCGTTATCCTGAGCAACAGTAATACCCTTGTAGTCAACAAAAACAACGGAAGTAGATTCCTTGATCTTGCTGGACAGAGCCTCGACTACGGCCTTCTTGCTTTCAAGAACCTTTGCGTTGGGCATATGTTTCACCTCCGAAAATAAAAAGTGTCTTCCTGCCAGAAGACAGAAAGACACGCAGAATTATCATATCAGCGCACCTCGGTAGGATTTACTGCTTACGCAACCTACTGTCTTTGGCAACCTCTGCATTATACTAGATAAATTCACTATTGTCAACACTAATTTGCAGAAATATCTTAAAAAATTGGGACTTTTTTAAGATATTACCGAGGGAACGAGAAAACAACCCCGGAAGCGAGTGCTTCCGGGGAAGATTTCAGCGAATTAGTTGCCGTACTTGGTGGTGTTAACCTTGACGCCGGGGCCCATAGTGGAAACGACCACGCAGGAACGGATATACTGACCCTTAGCTGCAGCAGGCTTAGCCTTGATAACAGCTCTCATCAGAGTATCCATATTTTCGCCCAGCTTCTCAGCACCGAAGGAAACCTTGCCAATGGGGCAGTGGATGATGTTGGTCTTGTCCAGACGGTACTCAACCTTACCTGCCTTGATTTCCTGAACAGCGGAACCAACGTTGGGGGTAACGGTACCGGCCTTGGGAGAGGGCATCAGACCCTTGGGACCCAGAACCTTACCCAGACGGCCAACCAGACCCATCATATCGGGGGAAGCAACGACAACGTCAAATTCAAACCAGTTCTCCTTGGTGATTTTCTCAACCAGCTCCATACCGCCAACATAGTCAGCGCCTGCAGCCTGAGCTTCTTCAACCTTTGCGTCCTTTGCGAACACCAGAACCCGACGGGTCTTACCGGTGCCGTTGGGCAGGACGACGGCGCCACGAACCTGCTGGTCTGCGTGACGGGAGTCAACACCCAACTTAATATGCAGCTCGACGGTCTCGTCGAACTTTGCGGAAGCTCCCTTCACAACCAGATCCAGGGCTTCGCTGGGATCATACTGAACAGAGCGGTCAATCAGCTTGGCGCTCTCCTGATACTTTTTGCCTCTAAACACTTGTTATATCCTCCTTATAGTGGTGATGCGGAAAAATCCTCCCACATTACCGAGCCAAATATTTGCTCGGACAGTTAAAATCAATCAACAACGGTAACGCCCATGGAGCGGCAAGTGCCGGCAACCTGGGTCTCAGCAGCCTCGAGAGAGTTGACGTTCAGATCGGGCAGCTTGGTCTTGGCGATCTCAGTGATCTGAGCCTTGGTGATGGTGCCAACCTTCTGCTTGTTGGGAACGCCGGAACCCTTCTCCAAACCGATTGCCTTCATGACCAGCAGGGGAGTCGGAGGGGTCTTGGTGATAAAGGTGAAGCTGCGGTCAGCGTAAACGGTGATCACAACAGGGATCTTGTAGCCTTCCATAGCCTGGGTACGGGCGTTGAATTCCTTAATGAATGCAGCGATGTTAACGCCGTGCTGACCCAGAGCGGGACCTACAGGGGGGGATGCGGTAGCCTTAGCGGCGTTAATCTGAAGTTTGATAATGCCAGTGACTTTCTGTGCCATAATAAGCACCTCCTGAATAAAATGTGGTAATGATGCGCTTTGCGCATTTTTTGCGGGGCTTTATGCCCCTCCCACGTTCCGACCGAAATTTTCGGTCCGATGCGTTATTGGGATATGACCTCCACCTGATCGAGTTCAAACTCGACGGGAGTTTCCCGGCCAAACATAGAAACAATCACGCTGACCGAGTTCTTTTCGACCTCCAGACTTTCCACCACACCGGTGAAGGAACTAAGAGGACCGTCAAGGATGCGGACGGTATCGCCAACGGCATAGTTGACAATGATTTCCCGCTTCTCAACGCCCATCTCATAGACCTCATCATCGGTCAGAGGGAAGGGGTCGTTTCCGGATGCACCTACGAAACCGGCAACACCACGGACATTTCTGATAACGTGCCAGGTGTCGTCGGAGTACACCATCTTAACAAATACATAGCCGGGATACAGCTTACGGTCATAGGTCTTGCTGACACCGGAATCTGTGATCTCGGTAACGGTTTCCAAGGGGATGGAAACGGTCAGAATTTGATCTTGCAGCTGACGGCTTTGCACAGTTTTTTCGATAGTGGCTTTTACGGTGTTTTCATAACCGGAATAGGTATGGACAACATACCATTTTGCAGCATCTGCCATAACTCGTCTCCTTAATGGAAGGCCTTGATCAGATTATCAATGCCGAAACGAGCTACGAAGTCAAACAACCAGATAAAAACGCCCACGACGATTACACACGCCAGAACGATCAGGGTGTTCTTCAGTACCTGCTTGGGAGTGGACCAGACGACCTTCTTCAGTTCACTGCGAAGCTCACGGAAGTATCTGCAGATCCGGCCCCAGGTTCTTGCGAACCAGTTTTCCTTTTTAACATCTGCCATTTTCGTGATCTCCTTACTTGGTCTCGTTGTGAGTGGTGTGCTTTCTGCAGAATCTGCAGTACTTCTTCATTTCGAGACGATCGGGGTCATTCTTCTTGTTCTTCATTGTGTTGTAGTTTCTCTGCTTGCACTCGGAGCATCTCAAAGTGACTTTCACGCGCATAACGGCACCTCCTTAAAATTGCCTCCCTGTATTACCCCGGCTAGAGAAAATTTAGGAAGCGGCAAACTACAAAATAGCCGCTCCGGGGCTGAAAAAGGCGCACAAAAAAAGCCCTTTTTCACAGGTAGAACCATTCTAGCACAGGGGGGTGTAAAAGTCAACAAATTTTTTCTTTATTTTTTGGGAATTTTGCTGTATAATGGGGGCAATTACAAAACCTAAGGAGATATTACAGAATGAAGCGAGTGATGGGCGTTGATTACGGTGACGCGCGGACGGGAATTGCAGTCTCCGATCTGCTATGCAGCATCGTGGGAACCACAACAGTGATCCACAGCCGGAATATGGAAAAGACCCTGACACAGGTCTGTGGTCTGGTCAGGGACAGTGATATTGGAGAAATCGTGGTGGGTCTGCCCAAGAATATGGACGGGACGGAAGGTGTCCGCGCAGAACTGTGCCGAGAGTTTGCTGCAAAACTGGAGGAACGGACGGGACTCCCTGTAAAGATGTGGGATGAGCGGCGTACTACTGTAGAAGCTCACAATATTCTCTCTGCCCATAATTACCACGGCAAAAAGAGAAAAGACACGGTAGATGCGGTGGCAGCTTCCTTGATACTGGAAGGTTACTTGGCTTTTCGGGGACGGTAGAACAGTTCTCGAAAACCGGTTATGATTAAAAGAGCGCCAAAAAATTTCTTTAAGAGTTGCGTATCCAGATATTGCCCTATAATGGAGCCGATGGCTGCAAAAATCAATCCAGCCAGGATTGGTTTTTGTAGCTTTTTTACTTGCAAAATACCTTGCGTGCGACGAAACCAAGAGGATATCAGGGCAGACGGCAGAAAAAATAGCAAATTGACAGTGCGGGCAGATTCATAGGGCATATCCACAATCAAGGTTAGCCATAACATCAGCAAGCTGCCGCCGCCAACACCCAGTCCGGCAAGAAAACCCAGAATCGTTGCAACGGGAAAAGCAAACCATTCTAACACAGGTATCGAATCCCTCCCCATAAAACAATAATACCCAGAATCCGATGGAGCCATACTGTGGGGATATGTCGTCCCAAAATACCGGAAAGTAAACCACCAGCAATGCTACCCAGCAGATAGGGAAGAATCTGTCCAAAGGTAAGTGTCCAATCTGCTGTGAGCAATAGAGTGATGATACAGATTGGCAGTATGATTGCAACAGATGCAGGAAACACTTCTCGCTCCTGAAGTTTGCCAGAGTAGGTCAGCAGCGGAACCAAGACCATACCGCCACCGGCTCCGAGAAGTCCGTTGACAGCGCCGGCAACAACGCCGGCAATCAGTAACACTGTGGAGTTATCCATATATCCGCCTCCCGGGCATAGAATTCCCCGGAGTTGTAATTTTATACCAAAAAGGAGCACCGCAGTGCGGTGCTCCTAAATGTGTATAGATCAATTAGAACCCAGAACCAAGCTGGTTTCGATGCGGGACAGGTCGCCTCTGGTGATGGAGGAAGCTTCCACAATACCATTGTACCAATTGTCCATAGCTTCGTTAATAAGATCCTGCTTGATCAGATAGTCACGGTAGGTCATCTCATCATCGCCCACATAGAACATAATGTGGTAACCGTAGGGACTTTCAACCACACCGGTATCGCCTTCCTTACGGGTATCATCGATGGCCCAGTTCCGGAAGTTCTCTACATAGTTGGAAGCCTTGTGGATATCCTCGTACAGACCGCCATTCTTTGCAGAGCCTTCATCGTCGGAGTGCTCCTTCACCAGTGCGATGAAAGAATCCACATTTGCGTCGCCATCCTTCCAGGTTTGCAACAGTTTTTCGGCTTCTTCCTTAGCCTTAGCCTTCTCTTCGTCGGAGTAGACGGTATTGCCATCCTCGTCCTTAGTGCCGCCTTCGAAGGCAACCAGTAGGTGACGGACATCGGCCAGGTGACGCATACTGTCATCGCGGCCCAGGTATACCAGAACATAATAGCCGTTGATGGTCTCAATCTTGTTGTTATTGGCATCGGTGTTGGTGGTCTTGTGCTCAACAACAGTGATGTCGTTTTCCTTGCGGTCTTCGTCAGCCAGCCAATCGCGGTAGACTTCAGAAATCTTGGTGTACTGGGTATCCAGCATCTGGTTGCTGGCGGCGTCTTCCTTCTCGGCGTTGATTTCCAGCGCCTTGATAGCCTTATCCAACTCTACCAAATTTTCGCTCTTGCCCAGCTCCTCAGCGATTTCCTTTGCCTTTACGATACTTGCAGCAATTTCGGCATCGGTGTAGGTGGTGTTGCCGTCTTCACCCTTGGTGCCACCCTCGCGGTAGGAGACAGCGTTCACATAGTATACAGCAAAGTCAAAGAAACTATAGTTCAGTTCCTTACCTTCTTCGTACTCGCGAATGTCTGTATCGGTAAATTCCAGATTTGCTTCGTGCTGGTTATAGTAGGCGCTGGCGATGGTAGCGATTCTGGTGTACTCCTGATAGGATTCCAGATCGCAGCCGTAGCCGTACATAGCCTTCAGATAATCGTTAACAGAGGTATAGCCGTAGAGCTGTGCATACAGGGTCATCATCTGTTTGTTGTAGTCCAGCTCAGACTGCTGTTCCTCAGAGAGCTCAAAGTTATCTGCCATAGCCAGATCATAGAACGCGTAGTCTACCTTAGCCTTTTCCAGGGCACTGTCCAGGAAATAATCAGCCCAGGTTTTATTGTTTTCGGAATCGTAGGTCTGCTCATCCAGAGGCTTGGTAACATCCAGACCCATTAACTGTGTGTACAAACTAAAACTGTCACCATAAGAAGATTTCCAATTGCTTACAGTGTTGTTGACCACATCTTTATAATAGTAGTTCATTTGGACACTGTTGATCTTGTGCTCGCCTGTGGTGGCAGCAATGGTGCTTTTATCAATAATACCGGTGTTGTTCACAATATTGATGCTCATAACAACCGCGGCAACCAAAACCATAACAGCAAGGATCGCAACAAATACGATGGTAGTGATCTTCAGTTTCTTGGCTTCAGTTTTTTCTTTCAGCTGCTTCTCAGTCATTGCAGCTAATTTCTCCGCCTTGCGGAGTTTTTTCTTGTCGGATGCGCTCATATAATCAATTCCTCTCATTGTCCGATTGGTATACTTATTCGCCATCTTCGGCGCATAGTCCACAGTATTATAACGCATATTTTCTCCAGTTGCAAGGAAATTCTTTCATTTTAGGCAAGAAAAAGAAAAAAGCATAAAAAACTTTTTGTAAATTGTGGTTGAAATGGCTCAAAATAATGAAAATGGGCATAGGGATTTGACTCCCTATGCCCGCACCCGCTTTGGCCGTATGCATCCGATTATGACCTGCACCAATCGGCAGGTGGGTTGCCGCTCCCGACTTTAGCTGCTCCCAACGTCCGCCTGATGTCGAAGCATAGGCGGGAGGTCTGCAATCCAGCCGGGAAATCTAACATCCCTAAATATAAATGTGGGTCCAAAAGGACACAATTACGAACCAAGCAGGAATCTTTGTTAATTGTCTTCTTCGTCTTCTTCGTATAGCTGCTCCATAATCAATTCATATACAGTTTCCAGCTCGTTTTCATCCTCAATAGCGCACAATATGGGTTCTCCATCCTCTTCTTCGACGGACTTAAGGATGCTTACTTCAACATCTTCATCTTCCTCTGTGCCGGCAAGGGTGACAGCTAAATATGTTGCACCGTTATGCTCCAGCGAGGTTAACACTTCCAATTCAAATTCAGTACCGTCTTCGTCGACAATGGTAATGAAATCGGAACCGTAATGATCAGCCATAAAAATACCTCCAATTGGATTTTCAGATACACTAATTTTAACTGCTATTTTTATGAAAATCAAGAGGCTCGCCTTCGTCGTTTGCCACAAATCCGCAGGTGTAACTTTGGAGGATTCTCTACTTGACAAGTGTTTTCCATCTGTTAATTTCAGTATATCCGCATCCGCTCAAAATATGTATGTGCTTATATGGCTTTGGTCTTTTCTATAACGACTGGACAGAAAATAAACGGAAAGTTTTAACCAAAACTGAAAAAAGGGCATAATAGCTGTGGTTCAAAGATAATTCACAAAAATAGTGCTTTCGTTTTTCTGTTATTTATGTTATAATGATAAGAACTATGGTATGCCCTCTTGGGGAATAGAGTTACGATGTGACTATTCGGGGACTTTGACCCGGCATTGGAGGTTATAAAATGGCTGAAGAAAAGAAGAAAAGAATGAAAAAGATCAAGCCGCCCAGACAGGATTGGAACCCCCATTGGGCGCTGCGAGTCTTGTATCGGCTTTGGATGATTGCGTTCTCCGCCTTTAAGGTAGCGGTGGGCGCGTTTGCCACCGTATTACTGATCGGTGTTGTGTGTGGATTTGTATTTGTGGGAATTCTGGGTGATTATCTGCAGGATGACATCCTGCCGGATTCCGGCGGTATTGTACTGGACGCCAATGACTACGATCAAAACTCCAATATGTACTGCGTCAATGAGAACGGTCAAATACAGGTCTATCAACAGATTTTTGCAGAAACAAGCAGCAAGTGGGCAAATCTTGAGGATATTCCTGAAGATCTGATTGCGGCGGCGGTGTCCATTGAAGACCATCGGTTTTATGAACACCAGGGCGTTGACTGGGTAACTACCATCAAGGCTTGCGCCAGAATGTTCTTTGGCGACGACTCCGTGGGTGGTTCCAGTATCACCCAGCAGCTGATCAAGAATATACTTTTGTTGGCAGAAGATGAAACTGCCGACGACGTGACTGTCCGTCGTAAGGTGATTGAGATATTTCGGGCGATTCAGGTAGAGAAGAAGTACGACAAAGACGAGATTATGGAGATGTATCTAAACTGCATCTACCTTGGTCAGGGCTGTCGCGGCGTGCGCAGTGCGGCTGCTGCTTACTTCGGAAAGGAAGTAGAGATGCTGACTACCGCAGAATGCGCTGCGCTGATCAGTATCACCAACTCTCCTACCTACTACGATCCTTATCAGAATTTTGAAAACAACAAGGCGCGCAAAGAGGATGTCCTTTGGGCTATGCGTGAGTATGGCTGGATCAATGAGGACACCTATCAGGAGGCACTGGCCCAGGAGCTGGTACTGAAAGCCGGTATCGACGATGAGGATAGACTGACTAGCTGTACCAATGAAATCTGCGGATATACGGATATTGCCCGTAATTTTGTAACGCAGGACAATAAGACGTACTTCTGCCCTGAGTGTAATGCCGAAGTACAAACAGAAAAGGATGCGTCGCGGGAGACCTATTCCTGGTTTGCGGACACAGTTTTGGAAGATGTGGCGCAGGCTATGTGTGAAAAGAACGGCTTGCGGTGGAATTCTACCACCCGGGAGATGATGATCCGTCAGATCCAGAAGGGCGGATACCATATTTATACCACTGTCGATCTGAAAGTGCAGGAAGAGCTGGATGCGGTTTACACCAATGTAAAAAACATTCCCGACACCCACAGCGGTCAGCAGCTTCAATCTGCGATGGTGATTATTGATAATACCACTGGCGATATTGTGGCTATGGTGGGCGGTGTGGGCGAGAAGGAAGGCTTTGACGATTGGAATCGTGCTACCGAGTCCAAGCTGCAGACAGGTTCTTCTATTAAGCCTCTGTCGGTATATGCCCCTGCCTTTGAATCCGGTGCGATCACTCCCGCAACTGTGATCAAGGACCTACCGCTGACTTACGACGATTCTCCTTACCCCAGAAACGATGACTATAAGTATTCTTACGCCCGTACGATTTTCCGCGGCGTTGTCCGTTCTGTCAATGCGGTGTGTGCCCGTACTCTGGACAAATCTGGCGTAAATTATTCTTATGAGTTTGCAAAGAACAAATTTAGACTGGTCAATCTGATCGATAGCTATGAGGATTCTGATGGCTATGTCCATTCTGATATTGGTATTGGACCTTTGGCGATCGGCGCGCAGACTTGGGGTCTGACCGTCCGTGAGATGGCAAATGCCTATAGCACATTTACGAATGATGGTATCTGGAGAGAGGCAAGAACCTTTACAAAGGTTTACGACAGTGAAGGAAATCTGATTTTGGATAACGCTCAGGAGTCCGAACAGATCCTTAGTGAAAAGACTGTCAACTATATGAATTACTGTCTGGTAAATGCCACTGCCGGCGGTACAGGCTACGAAGCGAACCTCTCCTGGACCCACGGCATTACCACAGCCGGCAAGACCGGCACCACCGGCGATTCTAAGGATCGTTGGTATTGTGGCTATACCGGCTACTATACGGCTGCTGTTTGGTGTGGTTATGATAAACCTGAGAAAATTTACACCTACAATGTAAACAATCCTGCTGCCCACCTGTTTAAGAAGGTTATGGTACCTCTTCACGAGGATAAGGATGATATCTCCTTGTACAGCACCAAGAATTTTAGAACAGCAAAAATGTGTTTGACCTCCGGAAAACTGGCAACGGATGCCTGTAGGAATGATATTCGTCTTGATAAACCTCTTCAGCCGGATGATTTCATTTCTGTTTCCGATGCGTATGTGTACTACGAAGATTATCCAAAGGAGACCTGTGATCAGCACGTTATGGTGGATTACTGCTCCGGTGGCGGCGTTGCAACACAGTGGTGTGAAAAGTTTGCCAAAGTTGATTCCGGTGTAAAAATGAGTGAACGGGGTCTAGTAAAGCTGACACAGAAGGATATTGACGAACTGTTAAAGGCTGCACCCTATGGATTGTATAAGGATTACCTGCGAAATGACTATGTTTATTTCCTAAATTCCGATGGAACTGACGGCGTTTTCAAGGGTATTAAAAATGACCTGAAGCAATCTGTGGAAGCGCCGTATATGGTTTGCCCGAAGCATACCAAGGCTGCATGGGAGAAGTATATTGCGATTCACGGTGATCCTGATGCACCTACGGAGTCAACGGAATCTACAGAGGCTACCGAGTCTGTAGAACCTACGGAAACTACCGAGTCTATGGAAACTACGGAACCTCCCCAGGAGGAGCAAGATCCTCCTGCAAATCCCGAAGCAGGTGCTTAAGCGTTACTGCTGAAAATAGAGGAGATACAGATGATTTGGATTTCCGATGAATGGAAAGAGTATGAGGTCCTGGATACCGCGGCAGGGGAGCGATTAGAACGCTGGGGTAAGTATATTTTGGTACGCCCTGACCCGCAGGTCATCTGGGATACGCCCCACCAGCATCCTTCCTGGAAAAAGTATGATGCCCGGTATGTCCGTTCCTCCACCGGCGGCGGTCACTGGAGTGACCACCATTTGCCGGAGCGGTGGCAGATCCACTACAAGGACTACTTGACATTCAACGTCAAGCCTATGAATTTTAAGCATACCGGTGTGTTTCCGGAGCAGGCGGCTAACTGGGACTTTATCCGAGATAAGGTGGCCTCTGCCGGTCGTCCCGCCCGGGTGCTGAACCTGTTTGCTTATTCCGGCGGTGCCACTTTGGCGGCTGCTGCCGGAGGCGCAGAGGTGTACCACGTGGACGCATCCAAGGGAATGGTGTCTTGGGCAAAGGAAAATGCGCAGGCCTCCGGCCTTGCTGACCGACCCATTCACTGGATCGTGGATGACTGCGCCAAGTTCATTCAGCGGGAGATCCGACGCGGACGCCGCTATGACGGTATTATTATGGATCCTCCCAGCTATGGCAGAGGACCCAGCGGTGAAATATGGAAGATGGAGACCAGTTTCTATCCGTTTTTGCTGGAAACTGCAAAACTACTCACTGATAACCCCTTGTTTGTGATCATCAATTCTTATACTACCGGACTTGCACCCTCTGCTGTTGGTTATGCATCCGATGTGGTATTTGGTGCATCCCACGGCGGCAACACCGCTGTTGGAGAGCTGGGACTTCCGGTGCAATCCACTGGTCGTGTGCTGCCCTGCGGCGCGGCTGGACGATGGACTCCCTGATTTGGAGGAAAAACCTTGGAGAACGTGATCAATGTAGAACATTTGGCATATACCTATCCGGGCGTGGACGACACGCCCGGCATTGACGTATTTGAGGACCTGAATTTTACCATTGAGGAAGGTACCTTCGTGGCAATTTTGGGTAGCAACGGCTGTGGAAAATCTACACTTGCCAAGCATTTCAACAGCATCCTTCTGCCCTGTGGGGGTAAGGTTATGGTGTGGGGAATGGATACAGCACAGGAAGATAAACTCATCCCTGTGCGCCGTACGGTGGGTATGGTTTTTCAGAATCCGGATAACCAGATCGTTGCAAATGTGGTTGAAGAGGATGTGGCATTTGGACCTGAAAATCTGGGTATTGCATCCCCGGTGATCCGGCAGCGTGTTGATGCCGCACTGAACCAGGTGGGTATGTATGAATATCGGCTTCATGCGCCCCATCTTCTGTCTGGCGGACAGAAGCAGCGGGTTGCCATTGCCGGTGTGATTGCAATGGAACCTAAGTGCATCGTATTAGATGAGCCGACGGCTATGCTGGATCCCCAGGGAAGGCGGGAGGTTATGCAGACAATCACGCGGCTAAAAAATGATAAGAACATTACCGTGATTTTGATTACACATCATATGGATGAAGCTGCACAGGCTGATCGGGTGGTAGTACTGGATAAGGGTATTGTTGCTCTGGACGGCTCACCGCAGATGGTATTTTCCCAGGTGGAAAAGCTTCATGAGATGGGACTTTCTGCACCGGAAACGGTAGAACTCTGCCGTACATTGAATGAGCAAGGCTTTTGCCTGCCATTAGATCGACTCGATGATAAAGATTGTGCGCAGGCACTGGTAGAAGCATTGAAGGCCTGACCCACAGGAGGAAAACAAGTGGAACCTATTCTGCAGGTGGAAAACCTACACCACATATATAGCGCCGGTACGCCCTTTGAGCATATTGCATTGGAGGACGTATCTTTCTGCGCCCATCGCGGTGAGTTTATCGGCATTATCGGACATACCGGCTCCGGAAAATCCACATTGGTGCAGCATCTGAACGGTCTGCTGAAACCCACGTCCGGCAGCGTCAAGCTGGATGGTGTGGATATCTGGATGGATAAAGAAACAACCAGAGCCAGCCGCTTTCGCGTAGGTTTGGTGTTCCAGTATCCGGAGTATCAGCTCTTTGAGGAGACGGTGTATAAGGATATTGCATTTGGTCCTAAGAATATGGGACTTTCCCAGGAGGAAGTGGATCGCAGAGTTCGGGAAGCGGCTGACCTTGTGGGATTGACAGAGGAACAGCTGGATGTCTCTCCTTTTGACCTGTCCGGCGGTCAGAAGCGCCGTGTAGCCATTGCCGGCGTGATCGCGATGGAACCGGAGATCCTAATCCTGGACGAGCCTACCGCCGGTCTGGATCCGGAGGGCAGGGCAGAGGTGCTGTCCAATATTGAAAACTACCGGAAAGCTAAGAATGCAACCATTATGATGGTCAGCCATTCGATGAACGATGCGGCCCGTCTGACAGACCGGCTTCTGGTTATGAGCGACTCCCGTCTTGTGATGGATGGTACGCCTATGGAGGTGTTCTCCCGGGGACAAGAACTATTGGATATGGGCTTGGATATTCCGGATGTAACCCGGGTGTTTCTGCACCTGCAAAAGATGGGCATTCCCGTCAAGGCTGTCTATACAAGAGAGCAGGCGGTAGCAGAATTGCTGCGGATCAAGGAGGCTGCCGATGCTTAAAGATATCACTTTGGGACAGTATTTCCCCGGCGTTTCTGTGGCACACCGGCTGGATCCTCGCACCAAGCTGATCATTCTGATCGGTTACATTGTTGCACTTTTTTCAGCAAAGAGCTGGATTTCTTATGGTGTTTCGTTTGCTTTTTTGGCAAGCGCCATTGCCGTTTCCGGAATTCCTGTAAAGTCCATCGTCAGAGGTATGAAGCCGCTGGTGATGATTTTGGTGTTTACAGGACTTTTGAACCTGTTTTTTACCGGTGGAGAGACGGTGCTGCTGAGCTTTTGGAAAGTCACCATAACGTTGGAGGGACTTCGCCGCGCAATCTTTATGGTTCTGCGGATTCTGATGCTGATTTCCGGAACATTCCTGCTAACCTACACCACCTCGCCCATTAGTTTGACAGACGGTCTGGAATCCCTGCTGAGCCCCTTGAAAAAAATCCATCTGCCGGTTCACGAACTGTCTATGATGATGTGCATTGCTTTGCGGTTTATCCCCACGCTGATCGAGGAGACCGATAAGATTATGTCTGCACAAAAGGCAAGAGGCGCTAATTTTGAGACCGGTAAGCTGTTGGATCGGGTAAAGGCGTTGGTTCCCATTCTGGTTCCTTTGTTTATCAGCGCGTTTCGCAGGGCTGATGAACTGGCAACCGCTATGGAATGCCGCTGCTACCAGGGCGGTGATGGCCGTACAAAGATGAAGCTGCTGCGACTTTGCCGGAATGATTATTTTGCGCTGTTGCTGACAGCGGCATTGATTGCAGTTGTGATCCTGCTGGCCGGTTTCAGTCTGTGAGGTGTCTATGCGAAATGTAGCTTTGGTACTTTCCTATGAGGGAACAGCTTACCACGGATGGCAGATGCAGAAGAATCTGGCAACTGTCCAGCAGACATTGGAGAAGGCAATCGCTATGGTAGTCGGCCATAATGTACACGTGACCGGCTGTGGTCGTACGGATGCCGGTGTCCACGCCAGAGTGTATGTGGCCAATTTCAGAACAGATTCCACCATTCCTGTGGATCGGCTGCCCTATGCCCTTAATACCCACCTTCCGGTGGATATTGTGGTGACAAAGGCATTTGAAGTCAATGAAAAATTTAATGCCATTGGTTCCTGCATTCGGAAAGAATACACCTATACCATTTATAATTCCCGTGTCCGGGATCCGTTCTATGTAAATCGTGCGTGGTTTTACCCTAAGCATCTGGATGAAAAAATTATGCAGGCAGCGGCGGATCAGTTTGTAGGTACCCACGATTTTGCAGCGGTACGCAGTGTTGGTACAGATGTAAAATCTACCGTACGCACTGTATATTATTATAAGGTGGAGCGGAAAGGGAATATTATAGAGCTGAAAGTCTGCGCTAACGGATTCCTGTATAATATGGCAAGAGCTATGGTGGGAACTGTGGTGTATGCTGCAGAGGGGAAATTTCCTCCGGAGCAGATCGGAAAGATTTTGGATGAGGGGAATCGTACTGCTGCAGGACCGACGGTACCTGCAGGCGGACTTTATATGACCCATCTGTGGTATGACGACGGAGTCGATCGGTTTGAAATCCCGATTCCGACGGAAAATTCATAATTTATTTTTCCTTTTCCGTTATGGGTATGGTATGCTGATGAAAAACCCATAAGGAAGAAAGGTCGTGATGAGTATGCAGCCAAAATTGTGTACCAAATGTAAGAAAAATATGGCCGTTGTCTTCATTACGAAGATTGAGAACGGCGTGTCCTTGAACGAAGGTTATTGCTTAAAGTGCGCCCGTAGTCTGGGAATTCCACAGATCGATGCTGCGGTAAAGCAGATGGGCTTTTCCGATGAAGATCTGGATACCCTGACTGATGAAATGAGCAGTATGTTTGGACAGATCGATAGCAGTGATCCCGATGAAACTGAGAGCCAGACGGCAACCTTCCCTATGCTCAATCAGCTGTTCGGCAGTATGGGCGCAGAGAAGGGGAATCCGCCCGCAAAGCAGAAAGAACCTGAGACAGAAAAGACAGATTCCGGCAAACCGAATTCTAAAAAGCACAAGTTCCTTGACAGCTACTGTATGGATTTGACCGGCAGAGCCAGAGAAGGAAAACTGGATGCGGTGATCGGACGGGATGTGGAGACGGAGCGTGTGATCCAGATTCTTAACCGCCGCCAGAAGAATAATCCCTGTCTGATTGGTGAGCCGGGTGTGGGTAAAACTGCCATTGCTGAGGGTCTTGCTCAACGGATCGCGGCAGGGGATGTGCCCTATAAACTTCGGGATAAGGAAGTATTCCTGCTGGATTTGACCGCCCTTGTGGCTGGTACTCAGTTCCGCGGTCAGTTTGAGAGCCGTATGAAGAGCCTGATCACGGAGATCAAGGCCTGTGGCAACATTATTCTGGTAATTGACGAGGTTCACAACCTGGTAGGTGCCGGTGATGCGGAAGGCTCGATGAATGCAGCTAATATTCTGAAACCCGCCCTGTCCCGTGGCGAGATCCAGGTGATCGGTGCCACGACTTTTAATGAATACCGCAAACATATTGAAAAGGATGCGGCTTTGGAGCGACGGTTCCAGCCGGTAAGCGTAGCGGAGCCCACCATTGAGGAAGCCTGCCAGATTATGCAGGGTATTGCCAAGAGCTATGCGGAATTTCACGGTGTTTCCATTTCTCCGGAAATCGCTCGCCAGTGTGTGGTGCTTTCTGAGCGGTATATTACTGACCGGTTTTTACCGGATAAAGCCATTGACTTGCTGGATGAGGCTTGTTCTGATTTGAATTTGCGCAGTAAGGAAATCTCCCTGCTGGCGGAAAAGAAAAAAGAACGGGATGATTATGAGCTGGAGCTGCGAATGCTTACCGAGGACACAGAAAATGAGCATTACGAGCGGCTGGCGGTGATTCGCAGCAAGCTGTGCCAGTTGGCTGAGGAGATCGAGGAATTGGACCGGATACCCGCTCCTGCGGTGACCATGGAAAATCTTGCGCGAATCATTGAATTGTGGACAAAGATTCCTGCCTCCAAGATTAAGGCGCAGGAGTATCAGCAGATCAAATGTCTGGCAGATCGGTTGAAAACCCATATCGTCGGACAGGACGAGGCAGTGGAGGCAGTCGCCAAAGCTATCCGCAGAAACCGCGTGGGAATCAGCCCCAAGCGCCGTCCGGTGTCGTTCATTTTTGTTGGCCCCACTGGCGTTGGTAAAACGGAACTGGTGAAGTGTTTGGCAAATGACCTGTTTGACTCCGTGGATTCACTCATTCGGCTGGATATGTCAGAGTTTATGGAGAAGCATACGGTTTCCAAGCTCATTGGCTCGCCTCCCGGCTATGTGGGATATGATGAGGCTGGCCAGCTGACCGAGAAGATCCGCAGAAAGCCTTACTGTGTGGTGCTGTTCGACGAGATCGAAAAAGCCCACCCGGATGTGCTGAACGTTTTGCTGCAGGTGCTGGATGACGGACGGATCACCGACGCCCAGGGCAGAGTGGTGAATTTTGAGAATGCTATCATTGTTATGACCTCCAACGCCGGTTCGGAAGGTCGGGTCGGCGGACTTGGATTTGGCCGTTCCGAACAGGATATGGTGAAGGAAAAGACTATGAAGGCACTGAAGGAATTTCTGCGTCCGGAGTTTATCAACCGGGTGGATGAGATTATCACCTTCAACCATCTGACGAAAGAGAATTTCTATGGCATTGCAGATATTATGCTGAAGGAACTGCAGGATAGTCTTGCCGGTCGCGGCCTGACCCTGACTTGGGAGGATGCTGTCCGCGGTTACCTTGTGGAGAAGGCATATTCGGTCACCTATGGCGCCAGAAATCTCCGCCGCGAGATCCAGAGAAGCTTGGAGGATGCTATCAGCGAGAAGATCATCGACTCTTTCGAAAACCCCATTTCTTCTATTCATATTTCTATGGAAAACGAGGAAATTCAGGTAAGTACCAAATAATGGAACCCCCGACAAAAGTCGGGGGTTAATTCTTTATGCATACATTTTGTGAATTTCTGCAAGCTTATGATACACCGGTATTTGCTGGGGGCATTGCTCTTCGCAAAGACCGCAGGATACGCAGGCTTGGGCATTCTTTTTACCAAGCTCCTGATACTTTGCTTTTGCTGCCGAGTAATTGCCGTCCAGCTGCCGTTGGTTGTTGATCTTGAAAATGTCGGGGATAGCAATTTCGTTGGGACAAGTGCTGCAGTAATTACATCCGGTGCAGGGGACGCTCAGAACTGCTCGCATAGCGTCTCCGGCAGCCAGAATGGCTTGATTCTCGGATTCTGTCAGCATACCGGGGCGGGCATTTTCAGCATAGGACAAGTTTTGCTCCACTTGCTGCATTTCGTTCATACCGCTAAGTACCACATTAACCTCTTTCATATTCCAAAGGAAATCCAAGGCGCTTTCCACCGGATTCTTAGGCAGCATCTTGGCAACCTGTTCCGGTACATTGGCCAGTGTGCCGCCCCGCAGAGGCTCCATAATGACCACGGCCAAACCGTTCTCGTGGGCCAGTTGTAGACCTTCCAGACCGGCTTGATAATGGGTGTCCATATAGTTTAACTGGATCTGGCAGAAATCCCACTTGTCATATCCGTTTAATATGGTTTTGAAAGCATCCAATGAATCGTGGAAGCTGAAACCTAAATACCGGATCTTGCCCTTTGCTCTGGCTTTTTCAGCGTGTGCAAGAATATTGTATTTTTTTACATACTCCTCCCAGCGGCTGAGATTCAGTGCGTGCAGCAGGTATACATCAATATGATCTGTCTGCAGACGGCGCAGCTGTTCGTCTAAAATAGTTTCAAAATCCTCTTCGCAGGTCAGCTTTACCACGGGCAATTTTGTTGCCAGTGTTACCTTCTCCCGGTAACCGTCCTGCAGACACAGACCGGTGACCCGTTCACTGTCGGGGTAAGCATAGGCGGTATCCACATAGCTCAAACCGTGATCGATAGCATAACGAAGGGTCTTAATTGCCCAGTTTTCGTCAATGGTACCATCTTCGTTGGTTTTTAGACGCATCATACCGAAACCCAAAACGGATGGAGAAAGATCTGTGCGGCCAAATTTACGATAATCCATAGGTATTTCCCGGGAAAACCCAGCTCCTTTCCAATGATGAATACATTGTATCATATCATTAGGAAAAAAGAAACACCTGCTTTGCAGGTGTTTCATTAGTTTACATTTCAAATTCATCGGCCAGTTTGCTGGTTACCCGCCAAGCAGCATCCTCTACCTTGTTTGCTGCTTTCGCGGCCAGTTTACGGGTGGGGTTGTTGCGGGGCATAGCCAAAATGGCTACCGCGCCGGCAGCCGCACCCAGACCCACAGCCAGAGCCAATCCTTTCATTTGCATATTATCGCCTCCTTTCGTTGATAGCTTTCCCTTTCAACGAAAATTTACAAGTGGAAAGGTTTCTCACCGTTGCACATAGCGAAATTTATGATATAATACAAAAAAAGACGAAAATGGAGGGTTTGTATGTCTATAGATCAGCTTCAGAAACAGATTCGGAAACTGAAAAATCCGATGTGCGTATTGTTCTGTGCAGAAGAGAGTCAAATACCTGTGCATATTCGTGAAAACGCAGGCAGTCTGTGTGATGCCTATGATGTCTATGCCCGGTCGCTGCTGACAGGTCTGAAAGAAACAGTGCCGGCTGTGCGTTTTGATTTTACTACTTTTGCTGTGTTGGGCGCAGAAGGTCTGAGTTTGCTCCAGGGACTGCTTTCCTTTGCGTCAGAACAGGGGTACTATGTGATATTGGATGCACCGGAGGCGAACTCTGCTAGGTCTGCACAGACTGCCGCACAGCAGCTGATGAATACGGATTCAATATGGAAGTTCGATGCGCTGGTATTATCCTGCTATATCGGCAGTGATGGCGTAAAGCCTTATATACAATACATAAAGGAGCGTAACAAGGCGCTGTTCTTTACACTTCGTACCGCCAATAAATCTGCTTTGGAGCTGCAGGATCTGATGACAGGCTCCCGATTGGTGCATCTGGCAGCTGCGGATATGGCAAAACGTTTTGGAGAACCCTACCTTGGCCGTAGCGGTTACAGTCTGATCGGTGGTGTTGGGGCAGCAACTTCAGCTGATGGCCTGAAAACTCTGCGGGGAAAGTATCCTGCTATGTTTCTGCTGATCGATGGCGCGGATTATTCCGGTGCCAATGCCAAAAACTGCAGTGTAGCCTTTGATAAATTGGGACACGGTGCCGTTGCCTGCGTTGGCGCATCCATTCTGGAGGCCTGGCATCTGGAGGAGTCAGACGGTCTTGATTATGTGGAACAAGCTGTACAGGCAGCGGAGCGGATAAAGAAGAATTTGCTGCGGTACATCACTGTTTTATAAGACATACCGATAGAATGTAAAAGATCCCGCAATTTTTGCGGGATCTTTTATACTTTAGTGGATGCGTGCTCTGCCACGATTCCGGCTGGCAGCACCGTTGGGGGCGGTGGTAGTGTCGGTAGAATCAGTAAAATCGGTGGCATCGGTAACATCGGTAGTGGCATTTTCACCGGGCTGGCTGGGGTATACGCTGCTATCCGGGATATTCGTTTCCGGAACGGGGATGGTCATTGTCTCTGTGGGCATAACAGTTGGTTCAGTGGTCACCACGGTTGGATTGGTAGTGGGTGTAGTGGCAGGCTCAGTATTGCTGCAACCGCAAGCACACAGAGAAAGAGCCAATACGGCACTGAGAATAAAAACGCTGATCTGTTTCATATGAATCCTCCTTTGTTTGATTCCACATCTAGTTTTTCCGGTATTGAGGTACTTAGTCCGGGAAAATAACGCCATTTGTGTGAAAAAACGCGTTTTTATTTTGTTTCGATAATTTTCATTTAAACCATTGCTATTTTGAAAGGATTCCTGTATAATAGTGTGGAAATATATGAAAAGGAGAGTTCTTTACTATGAAGAAGCTCACTGTTAAAAAGGGCGCAGAGTGTATGGCATGTCTGGAGTGTGTGAATGCTTGCTCCACAGCTTTCTATAAGCAATTCCATCAGGATCTGTCCTGCATTCAGATCGTTGAGAAGAATGGCGCTGCCAAGCCTATGGTGTGTATCCAGTGCGGTAAGTGCGCTAAGGTTTGTGAAGCTGGTGCAATCACTCAGAATCCCAAGACCGGTGTTTATATGATCAACAAGAAGCTGTGTACCTCCTGTGGCAAGTGCGTGGAAGTCTGCCCAATGAAGGTTATGGTCGCGCCTGCGGAAGGCCCCACCTCCAAATGTATAGCCTGCGGTATCTGCGTGAAGGTCTGTCCTATGGAAATTTTGGAAATCGTGGAAAAGTAAATTTCTACATATTAGCAGCCGGGTTTTCCCGGCTGCTTTTTTGTTGCAAATTTGCGAAAAAAAGTGGGGGAATAATTGCATAACGGTTACAAATATGTTATACTGTAACAAAGTATACGCCCGGAGGAGTTTATGACAAAAATGACTGATTTTCAGCAGAAAATTTCTGTTTTTACAACCCAGTGTCAGCTTCGCTTTGATGAACCTATGTCTAAGCATACATCTTTTCGCATCGGCGGTCCTGCCGAGGTGATGGCCTTTCCCCGGAATAAAGAAGAATTGTCTGAGATTTTGAAAACAGCCGTTTTTTTGGACCAAAAACCAATTATTATGGGTGCAGGCACCAATATTTTGGCGCCGGATGCAGGGGTTAGCGGCTTGGTGATTTGCCTGAAAGACTGTTTAGACGGTATGGAGCAGCTGGATGATACACACATTCGTGTTGCTGCCGGAGTGACGATGACCAGAGCAGCATTGTTTGCCATGAATCTGGGACTTTCGGGTTTGGAATTTGCCCACGGAATCCCTGGTACAGTTGGCGGCGGTGTATATATGAATGCCGGCGCTTACGGTGGAGAGATCTGTCAGGTGTGTGCCCGGGTGGAGGTAATGGATCTGACGGGCAATGTATGTGTGTTGTCGGGAAGTGAAATGGATTTCTCTTATCGCCACAGCCGTCTGGAGGATGAGGGCGGTATTGTGATCAGCGCTGACTTTGAACTGATCCCCGAGCCTATCGAAGAGATCCGAAATAAAATACAAGATTTTCTGGGCAGACGTAAAAGTTCCCAACCCCTGGATCTGCCTTCTGCCGGCTCGGCTTTCAAGCGCCCGGTAGGCGGATATGCGGCAGCGCTGATCGAGCAGTCTGGATTAAAGGGGTATCAAGTGGGCGGCGCAGCGGTATCCACCAAGCACGCGGGCTTTGTGGTGAACATGGGCGGCGCAACTGCATCGGATGTGCGGCGATTGCTGCAGGAAGTATCCGACATTGTTTATAACAAAACCGGCATCCATCTGGAGCCGGAGATCCGAATTTGGTAACAGAAAGGAGAAACGCTATGGCGGTTTCGTTTTCCGGCAATACGAAGGCAGAGATCTGCCGAAATATTCCCGTAAAAAACTGTTGCGCCATAGCGCAATCCTTTGGTATTTTACTTTTCTGCAACAGCTTTCACGCAGACGGCATCCGGATTATCACAGAGAGTAGGGAATTTGCGCAAATTCTCCCCAAACTGTTCAAAAAAGCACTTGCAGTGGATTTTGATGTGTTACCGGAGGACACAACGCCCGGAAAGTTGGTGTTTCAAATCACGGACAGAGATAAAATTGCGAGAGTTATGGATGCTTACGGATTTAATCCCAGAGATACTCTGTCGCTACACATCAATATGCCTGTGCTGGAAGAGGATTGCTGCAAGGCGGCCTTTCTCAGAGGTGCCTTTCTTGCTGGCGGTTCGGTAACAGACCCTGCCAAGGGATATCATTTGGAGCTTACCACTACCCATAGCAGTGTTGCCAGAGAGTGCAAGAGCCTGATGCACGAGGTACTGCCATTTCCGCTGAAGACAGCGTCCCGCGCCGGTGGTCACGTGCTTTACATCAAACAGAGCGATATGATCTGCGATATGCTGACCTATTTGAACGCACCCATATCTGCAATGGGAATCATTGAAGCCAAGCTGGAGAAAGAACTGAATAACAAGGTGAACCGACGCTGCAACTGCGATGATGCCAATACATCCAAAGTGGTAGAGGCTGCCCAGGAGCAGTTGCTCGCCATCCGTGCGTTGAGAACCGGTGGCTTGTTTGAGCAGCTACCCAAAAAACTGCAGCAGGCCGCAAAAGCAAGAGAAGATCATCCGGAAGCCTCTTTGACCGAACTGGCGGCTATGATGGAGCCGCCGATCACCAAACCGGCTATGAATCACCGGCTCAAGAAGCTGGTGCAAATGGCACAGGAGGGGATACAATGAGTTTTGTACATCTTCACGTTCATACAGAGTACAGTTTGCTGGACGGCGCTTGCCGCATTGCCGGTATGATGGACCGGGTCAAGGAACTGGGTCAAAACGCGGTGGCAATTACTGACCACGGCGTGATGTATGGCTGTATTGATTTTTACAAGGCTGCCAAAGCAGCCGGTGTGAAGCCAATTATTGGTTGCGAGGTATATGTTGCACCCAGAACCATTGCTGACCGTGTCCACGGCATTGATAACGACCCCTATCATCTGGTGCTGCTTTGCAAGAATCGGCAGGGTTATGAGAATCTTTGTATGCTGGTTTCGGAGGCTTTTACCCACGGCTTCTACGGAAAACCAAGAGTAGATATTGACCTGCTGCGGCAATACCACGAGGGTTTGATTGCCACATCTGCCTGCCTTGCCGGAGGAATTCAGCAGCGGCTGTTACAGGAGGACTATGAGGCAGCGAAGGCGTATGCGCTGCAGATGGCGGACATTTTCGGTGATGAGCATTTTTATCTGGAGCTGCAGGATCACGGAATCCCTGAACAGCTGACCGTAAACCAAGGGATTTTGCGGATCGCAAGGGAAACAGGATTGCCTCTGATCGTCTCCAACGACGCCCACTATCTGCGGAAAGAGGATGCCACGATGCAGGATGTGCTGCTGTGCGTCCAGACCGGTAAGACTGTGGATGACCCAAACCGAATGAAATTCCAGACCGAGGAGTTTTATTTGAAGAGTGAGGACGAGCTGCGCAGCTTGTTCCCCAACTGCGATGAAGCCTTTGAGAACACAGCTAGAATCGCAGAGCGCTGCAATCTGGAGTTTACTTTTAATGAGTATCACCTGCCGTCTTTCCCGGTTCCGGAGGGATTTACAAACGAGGAATATTTCCGCAAACTTTGTAAAGACGGCTTTGCGGAGCGCTACCCGGATGCTCCCGAGAGTTACCGGCAGCGTCTGGAATACGAAATCGGCGTAATCAGCAGAATGGGGTATGTCAATTACTACCTGATCGTTTGGGACTTTATCCGCTATGCCAAGGAATCCGGAATTCCCGTGGGTCCCGGCCGTGGTTCCGGTGCAGCATCTATTGTTGCCTATTGCTTACACATTACAGAAGTAGACCCGATGAAGTACGCACTGATCTTCGAGCGGTTTTTGAATCCGGAGCGGGTCAGTATGCCGGACTTCGATACGGATTTCTGCCAGGAACGCAGAGGTGAGGTCATTGACTATGTGATGGACAAGTACGGAAAAGACCACGTGGCGCAGATCGCAACATTTGGCACGATGGCTGCCAGGGGTGCGATCCGGGATGTGGGCCGTGCGCTGAACTTGACCTATGCGGAAACAGATGTGGTGGCTAAGCTTGTACCTACAACACCTCTGCACATCACATTGAAAGAGGCGCTGAATATTTCGCCGAAACTTAAGGAGATGTATGACGGGGATGAGCGGGTCAAGCTGCTGATTGATACGGCAATGAGCCTGGAGGGTATGCCGCGGAATACATCCACTCACGCTGCCGGTGTTGTGATCACTGCGGAACCGGTGTGCGCCTATGTGCCATTGTCCCGAAATGATGATACCATTGTTACCCAGTATACAATGACCACCATTGAGGAGCTGGGTCTTCTCAAAATGGACTTTCTGGGTCTGCGGAATTTAACAGTGATCGAAGACGCGCAACGGCAGATCCGACTGATTGAAACGGGTTTTGACATCAATCAGGTGTCCGATGACGATCCCGAGACCTTCCGGATGCTGTCAGAAGGTAAGACGCAGGGCGTATTCCAGCTGGAATCTGCCGGCATCACCGGCGTTTGCGTCAATATGAAGCCCACTTCCATCGAGGACATGACGGCAATCGTGGCTCTTTATCGACCCGGTCCGATGGATTCGATCCCGATGTTTATAGCCAACAAGCTGGATCACCGTAAGATCACCTATAAGACACCGCTTCTGGAACCTATTTTGAAGGTTACATACGGCTGTATTGTTTATCAGGAGCAGGTGATCGAGATATTCCGCTCTCTTGGCGGCTATACGATGGGACAGGCGGATAATATCCGCCGGGCGATCTCCAAAAAGAAAATGAAGATCATCGATGAAGAACGGAATGTCTTTGTTTATGGCAACAAGGAGCAGGGGATTCCTGGCGCAATCGCCAATGGTGTTTCCGAACAGGCGGCACAGTCGATCTATGATGAGATCGTTGATTTTGCTAACTATGCGTTTAACAAGGCACATGCGGTCTGCTATGCGGTAGTTTCCTACCAGACAGCATATCTGAAGTGCCACTATCCCCGGCAGTATATGGCGGCATTGATGACCTCAGTGCTGGACTCTGCGGTTAAGATCTCTGGATATATTGCCGAGTGTAAGGATATGGGCATCGCGGTTTTGCCTCCGGATGTGAATCATTCCGACGATAAATTCACTGTGGAGGGGGATAACATCCGGTTCGGCCTTGGCGCAGTGAAAAACGTTGGTCGTGGCCTGATCCGTACAATGGTGCATAAGCGCAACGAGGGCGGCCCATTCAAGTCTCTGGAGGACTTTATCCAGAGAATGGGAGAAGGAGAGCTGAATAAGCGGGCAGTTGAAAACTTTATCAAGTGCGGCGCTATGGATTGTTTCGGCTATCACCGTAGTGAGCTGCTGGCAGTGTATGACAGCATGATGGATTCCATTGCATCCTCCCTGAAGAAGAATCTGGATGGGCAGATGGGTCTGTTCTCTATGCTGCAGGATGAAGATACCGCCGTGGCGATTCCGATTCCGAAACTGAAGGAAATGAATAAGGCCGATCTGATGTTGCTGGAAAAAGAGACAACGGGCATCTACCTGTCCGGTCATCCTATGGATGATTACCGTCACCTGCTGAAAGGTACACGGGTTGTGCCAATCGGTACTTTGATGGATGAAGAGTCGGTATATCAGGATGATCAGATTGTCAGTGTAGCGGGCGTGGTTCAGGCCATTAAGACAAAGACCACCCGTAACAACTCGATGATGGCTTACGTAACACTGGAGGATGATACGGCATCTGTGGAAATGTTGGCATTTTCCAATGTGTTGAATCAGTACGGCGGCTATCTGAAGGAAAATCAACCGGTGGTGATCGTGGGAAGACTGTCCCTTCGGGATGATAAGGAACCCCAGATCGTAATTAACCGGGCGCGGCCGATGTCAGATTTTGCCAATCAAGTCGATTTGTCCGAATCTGAAATTGCAGAGCCTGCAAAGCCGCAACCGCTGCAGGGTACGCTATATCTGCGTCTGCCCACCGAAGAGGGCGCTTTATTCAAAAAAGTAAAGGCAATTATCAATATGTTCCCCGGAAACAGCCAAGCGGTGGTGTATTTTGCGGATACAAAATTGCGCCGGGGCGCATCCTGCAGCCTAGATAAGCGGATGTTGGATGAATTAAACAGCATTTTGGGCGAGGGGAATGTTGTGGTAAAATAACTTTCCCTTTTCGACCAAATATGTTATACTATTCGGAAGAGGTGTTGCTGATGAAGCGGTATAATCGAATATGGTTTCTGCTTGCTGCAGTACTGTTACTGACTGGCTGCAGTATGCGCACTGTGGAACAAATGTACCGTTTGCCAAAGCGTTCGGAGGATTTCAGTGACCTGCAAATTGTGATCGATCAGGCTATGGCCGGACTGGAATATTGTGCTCCCTTGTCCGGAGAAAATCAACAGACTGTACAGATGGCGGATTTGAACGGTGATGGCGATCAGGAGTATCTGGTGTTTGCCAAAGGCGGATCCGAACTGCCGTTGAAGATTCTGATTTTTGACAGAGTCGACGGTGAGTTTTGCCATATTGATTCTATCAGCAGTAACGGTTTTGCATTTGACCAGGTGGAATATATCCAGATGGACAAGCGTCTGGGTGTGGAGTTGGTGGTAGGCTGCCAGCTGAATGATCAAGTCCTGCGCTCTATGTCGGTTTACAGCTTTGCCAGCGGGATAACAGAACAGATAATGTCTTCCGGTTACACAAAATTTCTGACAGTGGATATGGAACAGGATGGCGTGACAGAACTGTTTGTGCTTCATCCAGGTCAGTCGGAAACTGATAAAGGTGTAGTGGTATTATACTCTATGGTCACCGGTGTAATGGAACGCTCCAATGAGGTGCAAATGTCTGAGCCGGCGGATCAATTGAAGCGCATTCTGGTAGGGAGACTTTACGATGGAGAAACAGCTGTATTTGTGGGTTCTACCGTGGATGATACGGCGTTGATCACAGACATCTACACAAATGTAAATGGAAAGCTTACCAATGTCAGTGTTTCTAATGAGTCCGGTACCAGCATCAAAACTATGCGCAACCATTATGTCTATTCTGAGGACATTGATGGCGACTATATTATTGAGTTGCCTCAGCTGATTTCTATGGCCTCTGCAGGAAGTGAAGCTGAAGCGGAACAGCAGGGTTTGATCCGTTGGTATTCTATGAAAATTGATGGTACGGAAATTAATAAAATGTATACCTATCATAACTTTGTAAGCGGTTGGTATTTGGAATTGGAAGAGCAACTGTCCTCTAGCATTGTGGTGGAGGCGACTAGCAATGTGTATACATTTTTCCTGTCAGATGCTGATGGGATCAAACAAGATAAATTATTTACTATCTATGCTTTGTCTGGCCAAAACAGGGATGCATCCTTAGATGAAAAAATTGTATTGCTTCAGACGGACACTGTGACCTATGCAGCAACGCTGGAGGAGAACGCGGCAAATTATCAAATCACACAGCAAAGTTTAATAAAGGATTTTCACCTGATTCGTCAGAACTGGAAGACAGGCGAAACATAAAGAGGGGTTAGCGATGAAGAAAGTATTGATTCTCGAGGACGAAGTAAATATTCGTAGTTTTGTAGTGATCAATCTAAAGCGAGCAGGCTACGATGCGATCGAAGCGGGCAGCGGTATGGAAGCGCTGGAGATGCTGCGCCGCTATCCGGATATTGGTGTAGCGATTTTGGATGTTATGCTGCCTGACATTGACGGCTTTGAGGTCTGCCGTCGGATTCGTGCCACCAGCAAGCAGATCGGAATTATTATGCTTACTGCAAGAACACAGGAGATGGACAAGGTAACGGGTCTGATGACCGGTGCGGATGACTATGTGACCAAACCCTTTTCTCCTGCAGAACTGACAGCTCGAATTGATGCTCTTTACCGTAGAATCGGTGGAGATAGAGGCAGCGAGACGGAATTGTTGACACAAGGTCCTTTTGTGATGAACACCCGCAATCACACCTTGGAAAAATCCGGAAATCGGATTCGCTTAACACAGGTCGAGCACGCAATTCTGAAGCTGTTTATGCAGAACCCCGGCAGAGCGTTGTCCCGTGAAGACATTATGGCTGCTGTTTGGGGACGTGACTACGAAGGTGAACTGAAGATAGTGGATGTAAATATCCGCCGTTTGCGCATTAAAATTGAGGACGATACAGCCAATCCTACATACATTACCACCGTATGGGGATATGGCTATAAGTGGGGCGTATGAGAAAGAACAAAAGTAAGTGGCCCCGCCTGAAAATGAAGGGATTGCGTAGGCGCTGGCTGACAAACAGTATGGTGCTGATTTGCTCCCTCGGTCTGGTGTGCGTGCTGATTGTTACCACGGTTTTTGCGGCCTATTATTACTCCACAATGGAGTCTAATATGCGCTACCGGGCAAAAACAACCACAGAATTCTTTGCTGACTATCTGAATCAGGATTATAAGGGGTTTTATCAATCCTGTATTACCTATGCAAAAACTTTTGAAGATAAGAATAAAATCGAACTGCAGTTCATCAATGTACAGGGTCGTATGGTGGCCTCTTCCTATGGTAGTTGGGCAGGCAGTGCGCCCGGCACACCGGAAATTGCCAAAGCAGTGGAAACCCGGGAGGCACAGCCTTTTATTGGAAAAAATCCCCAGACCGGAGAGCGAATTATGGCAGTGTCAAGTCCTATGATCTACCGAAATGGTGAGGTAATTGGCGTACTGCGGTATGTGACCTCCACCAGAATGATGGATATGCAGATCTTAATGATCGGATTGACCAGCCTTTGCGCATTGGGTTTTATCGTTCTTGTGGTGCTTTTAAGCAGTAACTATTACATTCGTTCTATACTCTTGCCTTTAGGTGAAATTATCGACAAGGCACAGAGAATTGCCAACGGAAGCTATGGCATCCAAATTCAAACCAAGTACGATGATGAGATCGGTGATCTGGCTGAGATGATCAATGAGATGTCACTGAAGATCGGTGAAAACGAAAAACTTCAGCACGACTTCATTTCTTCTCTGTCCCACGAGCTGCGGACACCGCTGACGGCGATTACCGGTTGGAGTGAAACACTGCTTAGTTCCGACAAACTGGATCAGGACACTCGTCGTGGCGTCAGAATCATCCACAGAGAAGCAGATCGGTTAACGGGTATGGTGGTGGACCTTTTGGACTTCACCCGGATCCAGGATGGCCGGATGACGCTGAATATGGAAACCGTTGATATTCGCAGCGAATTTGAGGATACGGTGTTTATGTATGGCAGTCGGCTTGCCCAGGAGGGTATCAGCTTGAAGTATGAGGAGAACGATCAAGATATCCCGGAGATTTCCTGCGATCCTCAGCGCATGCGCCAGGTGTTCCTGAACATTCTCAATAACGCAGTTAAACACGGCGGTGAAGGAAAATTGATTGATGCCAGCATTGTTTTCAAGGACGATTATGTAACGGTTTACATCCGCGATTACGGCCCGGGCATCCCAGAAGATGAACTGGCACTTGTGAAAAAGAAATTCTATAAGGGTAGTTCCAAGGCAAGAGGCTCCGGTATCGGTCTGGCTGTTAGTGATGAAATTGTGCAAATGCACGGTGGTGAGCTGATACTGGAAAACGCCCTCAGCGGTGGAACGCTGGTGACGGTCCGGATTCCGGCCTCCCAGTAAGAAAGGAATGCTATGACAAATCAAGAACAATTCAAAACTTCAATCGGCGGACAAGCGTTGATCGAGGGTATTTTGATGCGTGGCCCTGAAAAGGACGCGATCGTGATTCGCGGCAAAGAGGGATTGATCACCGAACTGACAGACCGAAAAATACGCCCAAAGAATTCCATCTTGAGTTGGCCCTTGATCCGCGGAGCTGTAAACTTTTTTGATGCACAGGTCTGTGGTGTAAAAGCGTTGATGCGGTCTGCGAATTTGATTCCGGAAGAACTGCAAGAAGAACCCTCCAAATTGGATCTTTGGCTTGAAAAAAAGCTGGGTGATAAGAAATTCCAGGAATTAATTGTAAGTTTTGCGGTTTTTATGGGTCTTGCACTTTCGGTGTTGCTGTTCTTTCTGTTACCTATGGTGATTGGCAGTTTCTTTGATCGTTGGATCAATAATATGCTCCTTTTGAATCTGATTGAGGGTATGATCCGGATTGTGATTTTTGGCGCATATATGCTTTTGGTGTCTCGGATGCCGGATATGAAGCGGGTTTTTGCCTATCACGGTGCAGAACACAAAACTATTCGTTGCTATGAAGCGGGCCTACCGTTGACAGTAGAAAATGTTCGTAAACAAACTCGGTTACATCCTCGCTGCGGAACCAGTTTTTTACTGGTGGTGATGGTGATCTCCATTTTGCTGTTCTCGGTGGCATCTACCATTCTGGTGTCCTTTATTCCTGCCTTGGGCGAAATGCACGGAAGCTTTCTATATCGACTGACTATGATTGTATTTAAGCTTCTGTTGTTGCCAATTGTGGTGGCTATCAGCTATGAGATCAACCGTTTTGCGGGCCGACATAATAACCGATTCTGCCGGATTCTCACCGGGCCGGGAATGTGGCTGCAGAAGCTGACTACCAATGAGCCGGACGACGATATGCTGGAAGTTGGCATAGCCGCTTTGGAAGCAGCGCTGCCTACACAGGAGGGTACTGACCGTTGGTAAAGACGATTGGCCAGCTGTATCTGGAAACAAGACGGGCGTTAATGACCCAGGAGGATTCACAAGATGCCGGCTTGATTGCCAGATATCTGCTGTGTAGTGTATTAGACAAAACCCAGGAGCAGGTGATTGCAGAAAGTGACCGGTATGTGCAGGAAGATACCTGTATGAAGGTCAGTCAGTTGGTAACCCGGATCTTATCCGGAGAGCCTTTGGCCTACGTGCTGGGTCAGTGGGAGTTTTACGGTATGAATCTCATTGTAAGTCCACACGTGCTGATTCCTCGGGATGATACCTGCGCAGTAACGGATTTGGCGATCCGGCAATCCCTGTTTCTGGACACGAATCCAAGAATACTGGATCTGTGTACAGGATCCGGCTGCATCGGTCTTGCCATTGCCAGCCGCGTGAAGGATGCAAAAGTAACTTTGGCAGATATTTCAAGAGAGGCAATGCAGGTAGCAAAGAAGAACATTGCCCTGCAAAAGCTGTCAGGAAGAGTGTCTTGCATCCAGGCGGATGCGCTAAAACCGCCGGCACTGTTTTTGGGAAAATTTGACTTGATCGTCTCCAATCCACCTTATATTACTACCCGTGAGATGCAGGAACTGCCTAAGAGTGTGGGTGAATACGAACCCTGTTTGGCTCTCCACGGGGGAGACGATGGATTGATGTTCTATCGTGCGATTGCGGATTATTATAGAGCAGCTCTGAAACCTGGCGGATTCCTTTGCTTTGAATTCGGTATGGGGCAAGGGGACGATGTGTGCAATATTTTGGAAGAAAACGGATTTACTGTGCTGGAACGCACAAGAGATTATAATGACAGAGAACGGGCGGTATTAGCCCGGTATAACAGGAAGGATGCGTAATTATGGCTACAAAAAAGATGGTATATGAGACACCGACTCCCGCAACCGATAAGAAAAAGGCTTTGCAGACCGCAATTTCCCAAATCGAAAAGAACTTTGGTAAGGGTACTGTTATGCGTCTGGGTGATCGCCCGGATATGAATATTGACGCGATCCCTACCGGTTCTCTGGCACTGGATGCGGCGTTGGGTATCGGTGGTGTTCCCAAGGGACGCATTATTGAGATATACGGCCCGGAATCCTCCGGTAAGACTACATTGGCGCTGCATATCCTGGCAGAGGCACAGAAGATGGGTGGTGAAGTGGCATTCGTTGATGCAGAGCACGCACTGGATCCTGTTTATGCGGCTGCGCTGGGCGTGGATACTGATAATATGCTTGTGTCTCAGCCGGATACCGGTGAGCAAGCCTTGGAAATCACCGACGCATTGGTCCGCAGCGGTGCCGTGGATGCTGTGGTTGTGGACTCCGTTGCTGCTTTGGTTCCCAAGCAGGAGATCGAGGGTGAAATGGGCGATACCTTTGTGGGACTACAGGCTCGTCTGATGAGCCAGGCTCTGCGGAAACTGGCAGGTACCATCGCCAAGACCAACTGTGTGGTTATCTTTATCAATCAGCTGCGTATGAAGATCGGTGTGATGTACGGAAATCCGGAAACCACCACCGGTGGTAACGCGCTGAAGTTCTACTCCTCCGTTCGCTTGGATGTGCGCCGTGTAGAGTCATTGAAGGACGGCGGCAATGTGATCGGTAACAAGACCCGCGTCAAGGTCGTGAAGAATAAGGTTGCGCCTCCTTTCCGGGAAGCCTATTTCGACATTATGTATGGCGAAGGCATCAGCAAGTGGGGCGAACTGGTGGATATGGCTGTGCAGATGGACATCGTTCAGAAGAGCGGCAGCTGGTTCTCTATGGGTGAGGAAAGAATTGGCCAGGGTAAGGACAGTGTCAAGACATTCCTGCAGGCCAATCCCGATATTGCTCAGCAGGTGGAAGAACAGGTGCGGGAGCGCTTGATGGCTGGTGCTGCTGCAAGAACACCTGCAAAGCCAGCGGAGCGTCCCATTGTTGTCAGCGCTGACGACTTCGATGATGAGGATTGAGTCTCTGGCAGCTCAGCCGGACAGAGCCGGTCGCTATAAGGTTTGTCTGGATGATGGCAGCGTTCTGCGTCTTTACCGTCAAACGGTGGAGGACTTTGGCCTATATGCCGGCAAAGAGCTGGAGGAGGAGAAATTGAAGCAGCTGCGTGTTGCGGCAGGCCAGATGTCTGCTAAAATGCGGGCGGTTCGAATCGTATCTGCCAGCAGCGTCTCAAAGGCAGATCTGGAGCGCCGTCTTGTGCAAAAAGGGGAAACTGCCGCCGATGCAAAGCAAGCTGTATCCTGGATGGAAGAGCTTGATCTGCTGGATGACAGAAAAACCGCCCAACAGGTGGTAGATCGGTGTATCGGCATAGGTTACGGTCTTGCCCGGGCAAAGCAGGCGCTTTATGAAAAAAAGATCCCAAAAGTATATTGGGATGAGGTTTTGGCCGAATATCCCGACCAAACTGAGAAAATTTTAGAATTTCTGCGCTCCCGATTGGGCGAGCGTTGGGAGGAAAGAGATCTGCGCCGGGTCAGCGATGCTCTGCTGCGCCGCGGTCATAGCTATGGCCAGATTCGGAAAGCTCTGCAGATATATACAGATCTTCAGGAGGAAGATGAATGGCAAATATAGGATTTATCTCTCTGGGCTGCGCCAAGAACCAGGTGGATTGTGAGCGTATGATGTACCGGGTTCAGGAGGCGGGTTTTCAAGTGCAGGCGGATGTGATTGGTGCTGACGTGGTGGTGATCAACACCTGCGGCTTCATCGACTCCGCAAAGAGTGAAGCAATTGACTTCATTCTGCAAATGGCGCAACTGAAAGAGCAGGGTATGATCGGTAAGATTTTGGTGACAGGCTGCCTGTCCCAACGTTACCAGCAGGAGATCCTCAATGAGATGCCGGAGGTAGACGGCGTTCTGGGAACGGGTAGCTATACAGAAGTGGTACCCGCCATTGAAAAACTGCTGGAGGGTCAGCAGGTAGTGGACTTCGGCAGTATTGATGCGCCGGAGCAGGAGACTGGAAGGATCCTAACCACACCGCAGCATTATGCGTTTATCAAGATCGCTGAGGGTTGCGATAATCGCTGCAGCTACTGTATCATACCTTACCTGAGAGGAAAATTCCGCAGCCGCCAGATGGACGATGTGCTGTATGAAGCACGGCTGTTGGCCTCAAGCGGTGTGAAAGAGCTGATCGTGGTGGCACAGGACACAAGCCGTTACGGTACTGATCTGCCGGGCAACCAACGACGGCTGCCGGAATTGCTGCGTCAATTGTGCCAGATCGAGGGATTTCATTGGATTCGGGTGCATTATGTGTATCCGGACGAAATTGACGACGAATTGATCGATGTAATAGCGCAGGAGGAGAAGATCGTTAAATACCTGGATATTCCTATTCAACACTGCAACAGCAAGATTTTGAAATTGATGAACCGCCGTGGTGACGGAGAGTTTCTGCGCGATCTATTTATTAAGTTACGTGAGCGAATCCCCGGTATTGTGCTGCGTACCAGCGTGATCACCGGACTTCCCGGAGAGGGTGAAGAAGAATTTCTGGAACTGTGTCAATTCCTGAAAGAGCAGTGCTTGGAGCGGGTGGGTGCATTCCCGTTCTCTCCCGAGGAGGGTACACCTGCTGCACAGATGGAATACCCCGACAGTGAAGTTGCCCAGGAGCGGGCCCAGATGGTGGAGACCATCCAATCCCGGATCATGGATGATTACAATGCGTCTATGATTGGTAAAACGCTGGAAGTCCTTGTGGACGGTTATGACGAGGAGTTTGAACAGTTCTATGGCCGTACATTTGCGGACTCTCCCGATATTGACGGGCGCGTCTGGATCGCCACGGAAGAGTCCCTTATCGAGGGCGCATTTGTAAATGTATGTATTGACGGTGTGACGGATGGGGATCTGTCCGGCTATTTGGTGGAGGAATGATTATGACACTGGCAAGTAAAATTACCCTGCTGCGGGTCGCCTTTATCCCGCTCTATATGCTGTTTATGTATTTAAGCGGCGGGGAAGCAGGGCTGTGGATGTGGCTGAGTCTGGCTGTGTTTATCATTGCCAGCCTGACCGATTATGTGGACGGACAGATCGCCCGCCGCTGTAACCAGGTTAGTGATTTTGGAAAATTCCTGGATCCCCTTGCGGACAAACTGCTGACCATTGCGGCAATGACTATTTTCTGCCAGTGGGGTATGATGTCAGCTTGGGCACTGATGCTGGTGCTGACTCGTGAATTTGCTGTGACCGGTCTACGGTTGGTTGCTGTTGGTAAGGGCAAAGTGATTGCAGCTGGCTGGAGTGGTAAAGTAAAAACAGCCAGCACAATGATTGGTCTGTGCGTGCTGATGGCCTTTCCGGCTGTAGGCTGGATTGCCCCGGTTGTCAACGGGGTGATCATTGTTACCACCGTTTATTCCGGTATTGAATACTTTGCTCAGAACTGGAATTGTCTTTGGGAGAAATGATTATTATGCCGGTGCGCAGCACCGGCATAAATTTTTCCATATTTTCAGCTGTAAGGACCGAAGTTTGTTGCGTTTGATGTGTTATGCAAAATATGCTTCCATTTTTTTGCGGCTTTCCGGGGTTAGATCAGTTAGTGGCAGCCTGCACCCGCCGCAGTCATAGCCGATACATCCCATTGCGGTCTTAACAGGAATGGGATTGACCTCGCAGAACAGCAGGTCGATTAAAGGAAGATACCGCCGCTGCAACGCAGCAGCTGTTTGAAAATCCTCTTCAAGAGCCGCCCGGCACATTGCTGCAGTCTCGCTGGGAAGTACGTTGGACAGCACGGAGATTGCGCCATTTGCACCGGATGCGATGGCGGGTACGATTTGATCATCATTTCCCGACCATATTCCAAAATTCGGGCCGCAGGCCATACGGATCCGAGAGATTTTTGTAATGTCTGTGCTTGCCTCTTTTATACCGACAACGTTGGGAATAACGCTGAGCCGCTTATATACAGATACAGGAATATCCACACCGGTTCTGGTTGGAACATTGTACAGGATGACCGGTATGGATACTGCGTGGGCAATGGTCATATAGTGAGCAATAAGTCCTTCGGGAGTTGACTTGTTATAATAGGGTGAAACCAACAACAATGCATCAGCGCCTGCCTGCTCGGCCTCGATACTTAATTGCACAGCGCGTGCGGTGTTGTTGGAACCGGTTCCGGCTATGATTTTACAGCTGTTTCCTGCGTACTGCTTGCCCCGCCGGAACAATTCCAGCTTCTCATCATCTGTTAATGTGGCAGATTCGCCCGTGGTTCCGGCTAAAACCACAGCTTCAATACCAGCTTCGATCTGCCGTCGCAGAAGAAGCTCTGCCATTGGGTAATTGAGCTTTCCGTCAAGAAACGGGGTTACCAGTGCGGTACAGGCCCCGGTAAACAATGGTTTGCCCATAGATTGACACCTCCATCTCAATCTATGCAACGCATTTCGTATTTGCGTGTTGCAAAAGACAGAAAGATAGACTATAATTTATGAATGAAAGATAGAAAACTGAAAATTTGGAGAGTGTTTATTTGAAAACCCGTGACTTTTGGTATGATCTTCCGGAGGAACTGATCGCCCAGACACCACTGGAACAGCGGGATACGTCCCGGCTGCTGGTGCTGGACAGAAAAACCGGCAAGGTCACGCATCAGCATTTTTATAAAATCATAGAGTACCTGCAGCCCGGAGATTGTCTGGTTATGAATGACTCCCGGGTACTTCCTGCAAGATTGCTGGGTCACCGGCCTACAGGGGGCGCTGTGGAGCTGCTTTTGCTGCGTGATATGGGCAATAAGCACTGGGAATGTCTGGCAAAGCCTGGCAGAAAGCTTCAGGAGGGTCAGGAGGTAATCTTCGGAGACGGAGAACTGACGGCAACGGTCCGCCAGGTCCGGGAGGACGGTAATCGTGTTGTAGAGTTCCACTATGAAGGTATTTTTCTGGAGGTGCTGGAACGTCTGGGTAAGATGCCGCTGCCGCCTTATATTAAGACAGAACTGCAGGATCAGGAGCGGTATCAAACTGTCTATTCCAAGGCAACCGGTTCTGCTGCTGCGCCAACCGCTGGCCTTCATTTTACCAATGATCTGCTGAATGCGATTCGCTGCAAGGGTGTGAAAACTGCTTTTGTAACGCTGCACGTGGGTCTTGGTACGTTCCGGCCTGTAAAGGCTGAGGAAATTTCTGATCATCATATGCACAGTGAGCTGTGTATGATCAATGAAGAGACCGCGGCAATCCTCAATGAAACGAAGGCCAGCGGAGGCCGGGTGATCTGTGTGGGTACCACATCCTGCAGAACATTGGAATCTTTGGTGGAGGATGACGGTACATTTACAGCAAAAAGCAAATGGACGGATATATTCATTTACCCCGGGTATACCTTCAAGGCGATGGACGGCTTGATTACCAATTTCCATCTGCCGGAGAGTACATTGGTGATGCTGGTCTCAGCTTTTGCCGGCAGGGAAAATGTATTGGCTGCCTATGAAGAAGCTGTCCGTGAGCGGTACCGCTTCTTTTCTTTTGGCGATGCGATGACTATCCTATGAATTGGAGAAATGTATGTTTGAATTGAAGAAAACGGAAGGGAAGGCCCGTCGCGGTGAATTTACCTGCGCCCACGGAACTGTCCAGACTCCGGTATTTATGAATGTAGGCACGCAGGGTGCCATCAAGGGCGCTCTCAGCGCCAAGGATCTTAAGGATATTGGTTGTCAGGTGGAACTTAGCAATACCTATCATCTGCATCTGCGACCCGGTGATCATCTGGTGAAGGAATGCGGTGGTTTGCACAAGTTTATGACCTGGGACGGCCCGATCCTGACCGATTCCGGTGGATTTCAGGTGTTCAGCCTGGCATCCCTTCGGAAAATTAAAGAAGAGGGTGTTACATTTTCCTCGCACATCGACGGCCATAAAATTTTTATGGGTCCGGAGGAAAGTATGCAGATCCAATCCAATCTTGGATCGGACATCTGTATGGCCTTCGACGAGTGTGTTGAAAATCCTGCGCCCAGACAATATGTGAAAGAAAGTGCGGATCGTACATTTCGTTGGCTGGAACGCTGTAAGGCAGAAAATGCCCGGTTAAATGCTTTGCCGGATACTGTCAATCCGAAGCAAATGCTCTGGGGTATCAATCAGGGCGGCACTTATGCGGATATTCGTGTAGATCATATGAAACGGATTGCGGAGCTGGAGCTGCCGGGATATGCTATCGGCGGACTGGCAGTAGGAGAGACCGCTGAGCAGATGTATGACATCATTGAGGCTGTAGAACCTCATATGCCTGCGGACAAGACCCGGTATCTGATGGGCGTTGGTACGCCTACCAATATCATTGAGGGTGTTGCTCGCGGTGTGGATTTCTTTGACTGTGTAATGCCTGCCCGGAACGCCAGACACGCCAGACTGTTCACCTGGGAGGGTGCAATTAATCTGAAAAATGCCAAATACGCCAAAGATTTGAATCCCATTGACCCCCAATGCGATTGTCCTGTGTGCCGCCGGTATTCCAGAGCCTATATCCGGCATCTGTTTGTAGCGGAGGAGATGCTGGCTATGCGGCTGTGCGTAATGCATAACCTGTATTTTTACAACAAATTGATGGAACGCATCCGGGATGCGTTGGATATGGGGACGTTTGCCCAGTTCAGAAATGAATACTCGGAGAAATTAAACCGCAGAATCTAAAATTATCTTGCTTTTTGATCAAATAATGCTATAATAAATTGCGATATTATACAAGAAGGAGTAATTTCTATGTTACATTTTTTAACTGAAACAGCGCAGGGTGGCGGCATGATGACTACCTTGATTATGCTGGGCGGTATGCTGGTTGTTTTCTATTTTATGCTGATTCGGCCTGAGAACAAGCGGAAGAAGGAAGCAGAACAGATGCGTTCCTCCGTGAAGAACGGAGATCTGGTTACCACCATTGGCGGTATTGTTGGTACTGTTGTAGATGTGAAGAGCGATAAGTTTGTCATTGAGACCGGTGCCGATCAGGTGCGTATTGAGTTTGCTAAGTGGGCTCTGTCTACCAACGAAACTGCTGCTGAAGCGGCCAAGGAAGCAACTAAGAAAAAGCAGGAGCAAAAGGCTAAGGAAAAGGCTGTTAAGGCTGCTGCCAAGAAGAAAGAAGACTAAATGAAAAGCGCTTCGGCTTGAACCGAAGCGCTTTTTTAGTTTGTTTGTTGCTTATGAACGTTCCATAGACGAACCAGTGTGGAGATCATTAAAATGCCAACAGCAATTACGCCTGCGATGGCAATGGTATGGGTGCATCGGGATGCAAACAACGCCATATCTCCGCTGACAACGTGGTTGGTGGTGTAATAAATACCAGCGCCGGGGATCAGTGGGAAGATGGAAACACAAAGGTAAGAAATGGCGGGATATTTGCGTATTCTAGCCATTACTTCAGAGTATGCCGATGCCACCAGGGCTGAAAGGAAATAACAAAGGATGTCTCCGCCGCCAAGAAAATCTACCAGACAGTATGCGGCCCAAGTGACCGCGCCACCCAATGCACACAGCAGGATGCCGGGGCCGTGGATATTAAACAAAATGGCAAAACCGATACAGCCAACAAAGCAGGCAAGACATTGTACAGGATAACTGTGGGAAATTGCTGCAGGGGGCACGGGTATTCCCCAAAGGGTATTTACTAAATTCCAGGCCACGCCTGTTCCCAGCGCGATTGCTGCTGCAATCAGTAGTACCTGAACAATGCGGTTTATGCCGGAATTGGTATCACCGAAGATAATGTCCCGCATAGCATTTGTAAAAATAAGACCGGGAACAAGGATCATCAATGTGCCGATGACTACCATATCTGTATTATTGGCTATGCCAAATACGCCGGTGATATAGGCAACAGCCGCCATAAAAAATGACGCGGCAATGGTCTTGAAGAATGAATTGACCTTGGAGTGATCCATAAACTTATTAAACAGTCCCAACAGCATACCGCAAAAACCTGCGCAGAGGGAGTCAATCAGCGTTCCGCCAAAGAAGACGGCATAACCTGCAGCACCCAATATGCTGCCCAGCATAACAAATGGCAGGGTATAGCGAACGCGGGATGCAGTGGTTTCTTTCAGCCATTTTACAGCAGTTTCAATTTCCGGGACTTCGTTGCAGATTCTGCGACAAAGATTGCTGTAGCGCTCCACAGAATCCAGGTCATTCCCGTGAAACCCGATTCTCCGCATCCGGGTAATGGAGCTGCCGTCATCGGTTTGAATGGAGACGATGGTACAATTCGGGATGGAAAAAACTTCAGAGGAAACACCGTATGCGCTTAAGATCCGATTGATGCTCTCTTCCACACGGAAGGTTTCCGCGCCGGACATTGCAAGACGATATCCCAAGTCGGAGACCATATCCAACAGCATATGATAATCCATAGCAGAAATCCTTTCTGTATTGATGTAACGTGTATCAGTATATCACAATATGGCAAAATTACAAGTAAAAGCCACCGAATTTCGGTGGCTTTTTGCTTATTTTCTTACAAACAGAACGCCTAATGTGCCGGGTCCACAATGGCAGGAAACGGTGCAGCCGGCATTTGTCCAGTAAACATTTTTGAAATCACCGTACTGATTTACAGCGGTCTTTACCGCATCCAGGCATTCATCAGTAACCGGTGTCCGGGTTACGAACAAAGCATCCCGTTCAAGATCATCCCGATCTGCTAGACGGTCTTTCACGTAACTTGCCAGACACTTGGAATAGCTACCGCGGTACTTCTTAACAACTGACATTTTGCCGTCTTTTACTTCAATACAGGGTTTTAAGTTTAGCAGATTTGCACCGAGCGCAACCACTGCAGAGCAACGGCCACCCTTTACCATATACTGTAGCTGATCCAATAGGAAGCTTGCCTCTACTTTGGTTACAAAACTTTGTAAAAACTCACAGATTTCCTCCATAGAGGAGCCGTTAATGGCTAATTCACAAGCCTTTAACACCACAAGACCCTGGCCAGTGGATAAATTGCGGGAATCAATGACCAGAACATTATCGAATTCTTCAGCTGCAAGACAGGCGTTTTGGTAGCTGGAGGAAAATTCAGAGCTGATATTGATGTGAACAATTCCATCATACGCATCTGCGTATTTAGCGAAAAATTCCTGATATTCACCAACACTACCGGCAGTGGTGGAGCACAGGCTGCCACCTGCAGCCACGTGAGCAAAGATTTCATCAGGTGTGATGGAAATTCCGTCGGCGTACGGTTGGTTATCCTTAACAACCGTAAGAGGAAAGATCGCAATATTATGCTGTTCCAAAAGCTCTTTGGATAGGTCGCAGGTACTATCGGAAGTGATTTTAATATTCATTATAATTTCTCTCCTTAAACCTTACAAAAGTTTTTACAATACGTCTTCAAAGACGGCAGTATCAAAAAAGGCAGTACATTACGAAAATGTACATACTTGCAATATATGCAATGTATGATAAAATAGTACCATAAAACTCTTTATGTGTCAATTCGTCAAAAACAGTGCGAAAAGAGGAGGCGGATCAATGCAACTGAAATTCAATGTTACCGGAATGACCTGTGCAGCCTGTTCTGCAAGGGTCGAAAAAGTAGCTACACAGATCCCCGGTGTTGAGAAAGCAGAAGTGAATCTTTTGGCAGGAACAATGTCTGTAAATGCAAATGAGCGGACGGTGATACCTCAAATTCTGGCAGCGATTGAAAAAGCCGGATACGGAGCAACCGTTATGGGTGATACGCCGGTAAACAGAGCGCCTGCAGACAATAGCCTGCCGGAAATGAAAAGGCGAATCATTTACTCAGCCATCTTCTTGGTGGTGCTGATGTATTTTACAATGGGTCATATGATTCATCTGCCTATGCCAGGCTGGTATCACGGGGATGAAAATGCCCTTGTTGCAGTGCTGGTGCAACTTTTTTTGACACTACCGGTTTTATATTGGAACCGTGCCTACTACCGTAAGGGTATTCGTTCCTTACTTCACCGGTCACCCAATATGGATTCTTTGATCGCAGTTGGATCGGGAGCAGCCTTTGTGTATGGTGTGGTGGCTCTGTTTCGTATGGCATATGCAATGGGTAACAACCAAATGGATGTGGTTGTATACTATAGTCAAAACCTATATTTTGAATCTGCGGCGATGATCCTGACGTTGGTGACGCTGGGTAAATACCTTGAAACCAGAGCGAAAAAGAAGACAGGCGATGCAATTTCCCGTCTTATGGACTTGAATCCCAAAACCGCAACGGTTCGCAGAAACGATATCAATATAGAACTTCCCATTGAACAGGTTGTTGTGGGGGATACTGTGATCATCCGTGCCGGTGGAAGGATCCCGGTGGATGGAACGATCCTGTCCGGTCGGGCTACTGTAGACCAAAGCGCCTTGACCGGGGAAAGCATTCCTGTAGAGAAATCGGTAGGAGATAGTATAGCTGCCGGAACAACCAATCTGGAAGGGTATCTGGAAATGTGTGCCGACCGGGTGGGTGAGGACACGACCCTTTTTCAGATCATCCGAATGGTTGAGGAGGCAGGCGGCTCTAAGGCGCCGATTGCACGGCTTGCAGATAAGATTGCCGGTATTTTTGTACCTGTTGTTATGACGATTGCGGCAATCACTTTTTTTGTTTGGCTATTCTCTGAACAATCTTTGGAATTTGCGCTAAATATGGCCATATCGGTGTTGGTGATTTCCTGTCCCTGTGCATTGGGACTTGCTACGCCGGTTGCTATTATGGTGGGTACCGGTCGGGCAGCCGGAATGGGTGTTTTGTTCCGGAATGCTGAGGCGCTGGAAAATCTCCACAAGATCGATACAGTGGTGCTGGATAAGACAGGTACACTGACTAAGGGACAGCCTGAGGTAACAGATGTGATCCCGGCAGCCGTGACGGAGACAGAACTTCTGATGATTGCTGCGTCCCTGGAGGAGAAATCGGAGCATCCTTTTGCAACTGCTATTATAAATAAGGCAATTTCTCTGCCGAAAAAGAAAGTATCTGATTTTCAAGTATTGCCGGGACGGGGCGTCCGCGGCATCATTGACGGAACGGAATACTTAGGCGGCAACAGACGACTGATGGAGGAAATCGGAATCTCCGTCCCGGATTTTCACCAGCTGACAGAAAAAGGGAAGACACCCCTATATTTTGCCTCCAGGCAGGCATATTTGGGCGCTATTGCAGCGGCGGATGTGTTAAAAACGGATTCGGTATCCGCAGTGCAGGCAATGCACAGGTTGAACCTGGATGTGATTATGCTGACAGGTGATAATGCCGCAACAGGGGGCGCTATTGGTGATATAGCTGGAATCAGTAACATTATCTCCGATGTGCTTCCCGGGGACAAGGCGGGTGTGATCTCCGATCTGCAAAAGCTAGGACACAGAGTATTGATGGTTGGAGACGGCATCAATGACGCACCTGCACTGGCAACTGCAGATGTGAGTATGGCCATTGGAAACGGTACGGACATTGCTGTTGAATCTGCCGATGTCGTCCTGATGAATAACTCCCTATGCGGTGTAGCGCAGGCGGTGGAATTAAGCAAGGCAACAATTCGCAATATTAAACAGAATCTGTTTTGGGCTTTCTTTTACAATTCTTTGGGCATTCCTATCGCTGCCGGAATTTTGTACCCTGGATTGGGAATTGCTCTGAGTCCGATGATCGGGGCGGCAGCTATGAGTATGAGTTCCGTATTTGTGGTGACGAATGCGCTGCGTCTGCGGTGGTTTCGTACGAAAACAAGATTGAAAGCCTCTCAGAAAGCTGAAATTATTAAGGAGAAGAGAACTATGACAACTGTGATCAATGTTGAAGGAATGATGTGTCCCCACTGTAAAGCAAGAGTGGAATCTGTCTGCAAGGAAGTTCCCGGCGCTACTGATGCGGTGGTGAATTTGCAGGCAAAAACCGTTACGGTAACCGGAGATGTCGATTTGAACACGGTGAAGAAAGCTATTTTGGATGCAGGTTATGAAATAGTTGAATAAGTCCGGTTTAATGGACTGAAATGGATCTATACTGAAGCCAGAAATTCTTAAGGAGAGTATGGCATATGTATAGCATTCGTTATGTTTACGGTCACATTCAGGTCTATGATCATCAGGGTAAATTCCTGTTCTCGGCGGATACGGAGCGGGAAGTAAGAGAGGAATTGATGCAATATGCGGAATCTGCGGCTTAATATTTGCTACGAAGGTACTCGCTATCGGGGATGGCAGCGCCTGACCGGTACAGATAATACCATTCAAGCAAAGATTGAAACAGCGCTCAGCAGAATTCTTGGGGAAACCATCGAAATATCGGCTAGCGGAAGAACAGACGCGGGTACCCACGCCATAGGACAGGTTGCCAATTTCCACTGTGTAAGTGATATGCCCTGTGAAGAAATTCTTTCTCAACTGCGTTGTTATTTACCGGAGGACATCGGCGTATATTCCTGTAAGAATGTTTCTCCACGCTTCCACGCGCGGCTTAACGCCAAAACAAAGACCTATCACTATCGGGTGTGGAACAGCAATCAACCCTGCGTATTTCAGAGGAAATTTGTCTATAAGGACCCCAGAACGCTGGACCTGGAGCGGATGCAGCAGGCAGCAAAGCTATTTGAAGGTCAACACGATTTTTCGGCATTCTGCGCCAACAAAAATATGAAGAAATCCACTCAGCGGTATATACAGCGGTTTGATGTATACCGCGATGGGGAAGAGGTTATCTTTTCTGTGACCGGTAACGGATTTTTGCACCATATGGTTCGTATTATGGTTGGCACGTTGCTGGAGATCGGCAGAGGAGAACGACAGCCGGAAACCATTGATTTGCTTTTTGGAGCTAAGCGCGCAGATGCAGGGGAATTGATTCCTGCTTGCGGTCTGTGCCTAATGGAGGTAACCTATTGAACATTCAGATTTTTGGAAAGAGCAAGTGTTTTGATACGAAGAAGACAGAACGTTATTTTAAAGAACGGCGTATTAAGTACCAGATGGTGGACTTGCTTCGGTTTGGTTTGTCGGGAAAAGAGTTTGACGCAGTCATACGGGGGATCGGCGGTATAGAAAACTTGATCGACTGGGACGGAAAACATCCGGATATCACACTTATGAAATATATGGATGATACCGTTGCGAAAGAAGACAAGGTGTTTGACAATCCCCAGCTGATGCGGACACCGATCGTGCGAAATGGAAAACAGGTTACTGTTGGATACTGTCCGGAAATCTGGCAGACCTGGGAATAATACAGTACACAAAAGCAGTTTCTCAAATTGAGAAACTGCTTTTTGCATTTATATGGATTTTATCTTGCAAATTAAAGGAATTGGTGGTATTCTAGGAGGGTGTAATGACCAGAGTTATTGACACGATCAATCAAATCGTTTGGGGGATTCCTGCACTGGTGCTGATTATTGGTGTGGGACTGTATCTGTCGGTAGGTACCGGGTGGGTGCAGTTTCGTCTATTTCCTCAGGCGCTGAAGCAGCTGCTGGGGCAGTTTAGGCGAAAGGATGATGTATCATCCAGAAGCGGTTATCGTGCCCTATGTACCGCGCTGGCTGCTACAGTGGGAACGGGGAACCTGGCCGGCGTTGCTGGCGCAATTGCCATCGGCGGACCTGGATCGATCTTTTGGATGTGGATTTGTGGAATTTTAGGAATGACCACAAAATTTGCTGAGGCCACTTTAGCAATTCAATACCGGTGCACAGATGCAGGTGGCTCGCCAATTGGCGGACCAATGTATATGATCAGTCGGGGAATGGGTGCAAAATGGAAACCCCTGGCTGTGATATACTGCATCTTTGGTTTAACGGCCGCCTTCGGTGTTGGCTCTGCTACACAGATCAATGCGGTAATTGGCGGGATCAATAGTGCGCTGCAGGAGCTTGGTGTACAGCATTCCCGGAAACTAGATCTGATGATGGGTGCCGTTTTCGCTGTGCTTGCGCTGTTGGTGCTTTTTGGCGGTGCTGATCGGATCGGAGGCTTTGCCGAGCGGCTGATACCGTTTGCATCTATGGGATATTTGATTTTGTGCGTAGGTGTGCTCCTGATCCGGTTCAATGCTGTGCCCAGTGCGTTTTTGGCTATTGTGAAGGGGGCCTGGAATCCCAAGGCGGTCACAGGTGGTATTCTGGGTTCGTTTTTTTCGGCACTGCGGGTAGGTGCCTCCCGGGGTGTGTTTACCAATGAGGCAGGAATGGGTACGGCTGCCATAGCCCACGCGGGCGCGCAGGTGGATCATCCGGTGCAGCAGGGTATGATGGGCATTTTAGAAGTTTTTTTGGATACCATCGTAATCTGTACGCTGACCGCACTTGTGATTTTATGCAGTGGTGCGCCGATTCCATACGGACAAGATCTGGGGATCGTGATTACAGCGGATTCTTTTTCTGTGGTATACGGCCCTTGGGTTAAAATAGTCATTGCGTTGTTTTTGTGCTTATTTGCGTTTGCCACCATCATCGGATGGGGAATGTACGGCGGCAGGTGTGCTCAGTTTCTATTTGGATTGGGAGCGTGGCGCTGGTTTGCCGTGCTGTTGACCCTTTCAATCTTTATGGGTGCGGTGGTACAGACCGGAACGGTCTGGATAATTTCCGAAACAGTTAATGGACTGATGTCCATTCCCAATCTGATTATGCTGTTATACCTTAGTCCGGAATTATTCCGGCTGACACATACATACCGAAGTGATCGTGGCAGTGAAACTGCCTTTGGAGGTACTTATGAAGATTTCAATCAATGCAAACCGTTGCGAACCGTCTCCTATGCGAAAATTCCACCCTCTGGCGGAGAAGGCTAAGAGTCAGGGCAAAAAGATCCACCATCTGAATATCGGTCAGCCGGATCTCCCCACTCCAGAGACGTTCTATGATGCGGTGAAGGCGTTTAATGAGAGTACACTGGCGTATGCTGCATCTCCCGGTATGCCTGTACTGCTGGATGCGATTCAAAGTTATTATGCCAAGTTGGGCGTTACACTGGACACAAACGATATTCTTGTAACAACAGGCGGCAGCGAGGCACTGCTCTTTACCTGCCTGAGTATTCTGGATCCCTACACGGAAGTGATCATTCCGGAGCCCTATTATCCCAACTACACGACTTTTGTTCACGCAGCAGGCGGTGTTATCCGTGCACTGCACACTTCTCCAGAAGAGGGCTATCACTACGCAGACAGAAAGCGGATCGAAAAACTGATTACCAAGAACACCCGCGCCATTATGATCACCAATCCCGGAAACCCCACCGGTGTCGTACTGTCCAAAGATGAAATGCGGATGATCGCGGACATAGCAAAAGAGAATGACCTGTTCCTGATTTGCGATGAGGTGTACAGAGAGTACTGCTACGACGATCAGTACGGCATTCCCTGCATGGGCAAATTCGACGATATTGACGACAACCTGGTCATCATCGACTCGGTATCCAAACGATTCTCCTCCTGCGGCGCCAGAGTTGGTTGCATCATTACAAAGAACAAGGAACTGCAGCAGGCGCTTCTGAAGTTCTGTCAGTCCAGACTTTCTGTGGCAACCCTGGATCAGATCGGTGCGGCGGCTCTTTATACTGTGGATGAATCTTATTATGCGGCCTCCAAGGCTGAATATCGTTTGCGGCGCGATACTGTGGTGGAGGGCCTGCGTAAAATTCCCGGCGTGCTAGTAGAAAAGCCTATGGGCGCGTTCTATGTAATGGCGCGTCTGCCGGTGGATAATACTGATACATTCCAGAAATGGCTTCTGGAGGAATTTGACGACAATGGCGAGACCGTAATGTTTGCTCCCGGTGCTCCGTTCTACGAGACCCCCGGCAGCGGAAAAAACGAAGTCCGTATTGCATATGTTCGTCAACAGGATGAATTGGTGCGCGCCATAGAACTGTTGGGTAAGGGTATTGCCCGCTACCGCACAGAAAAGATGGGTGAAGAATAAAACAACCGGGTACAACAGCTGTTGTACCCGGTGCTTTGTTATTCGCTGATCAATGTCTGCGTGTGTGTTTCACCGTTGGACTCATAACTGATTTTCATAGTTTTCAGCACATCTTCATCAGCCTGTACCATAACTGCGTCTCCCGGAGTCAACGCGTAGGCTGCAAAGATGGTATAGGTGTCTACCGCGTCGGAAACCCGGATTCGCACATTCTGCACAGCGTTCTCACTGTAAATTAGATGCATAACACCTTCGTTATCTTGAATTACCTCTGAAATCTGGCTGAATTGGGATAATTCCGCAGATTCAAAAGGGGCAATGGTAATCGTGCCGTTGGTGATGTCCCGATCTTCAGGAAGATAACTTTCGTAAAGCAGATCTTTCAGCTTTTCGTAGGGAATTTCAACTGTGATTACGCCAGAGGTGTAGGGGGCAATCTCGTAGGGCTCAAAGTAGAAGCACAGGCCGTTCTGTGAGAAATACCACTTCTGATCCAGGTTTTCATCTTCCTGGAATCTCTGTCGGACGGAGTCTTCATAGCCGTCGTATAGATAGTCTTTTTGCTGAATTTCTGTAAGCCCTTCCAACACCAAACGACAGAAATCAGAAGTCGTGGCTTTGGCATTCATAATACTTCCCAGAGTCAGCACGTCTCCGGTCAAAAGGTCATAACTGGTGGACAAGCAGCTGCGATCCGGATGGTTAGCGCCGCTGTATGAGGCGTGATTACCAAACAAGCTGAGAACTTTCGGGTCTATTCGCATAGGGTTGTAGGTGATGTGGTAGAGATAGGGAATCCAGTTGCTTTGATTGTTGTAATCATTTTGCGCCAACTGAGCCACCGACTCAGCGTCAGACCGCGTTCCGTCAATGCGATTCAAAAAATCGATGATCACTTTATTTGCCACCTCTGGATTGGGAAGAACCAGAGAAATGGTCTGGTAGGTGTACTGAAACAGAACAGTTCCATCATCGGTAGTTTGGCTTTCCGTAACCGCGGGAACTGAGACAGAGATCATAGGGAGTTGATGAACATCCGGCGTTGCTTGCTCCTCAGTGGATGTTGTGGGAGTGTCTAAATCAATTGAAGGGATATTCTTGGTTTCAGATGGGTCGGTAGGCTCCGTGTTTGCAGGTGCACACGCCACTGCCGAGAATATCAAACAAGCAGTCAGGATTGCGATGATTATTTTTTTCATATAGTTCTCCTCCGAATCTGTTCGGTTACATATACTATATCATAATTCCCGGTTTTGGCAATAATATTCTTCCTTTTTCGACACAGGCTGTTCTTGACAAAAAGGTGTGGTAAATGCTAAAATATTAAAAAGTAAATATCGCTGTGAACGGAAATAGTAACTACGCCAATCCTTCAGAGAGTCCGGGTCGTCGGCTGGAAGCCCGGATGGTGTCGGCAGAGTGAATGTGCGTCCGGGAGCGAATTTCTGTTTGAGTGAAAAATGAGAGTGGAACCGCGAGTTTATATGACCCGCCTCTTGTGCTGATGCATAAGAGGCGATTTTTGTTTAAAATAAAATATGGAGGAACCTGTATGTATTTATATAATTCCCTTACTCACAAGAAGGAACTGTTTCAGCCGAATTCTCCCGATGTTGTGAAGATGTATACCTGCGGTCCGACGGTGTACCATTTTGCGCATATCGGCAATCTGAGAACCTATATTATGGAAGACGTGCTGGAGAAAGCTCTGCGGTATTTTGGATACAACGTGAAGCGCGTGATGAACATTACCGATGTGGGACATCTGGCTTCTGATGCAGATACCGGTGAAGATAAGATGCTCAAAGGTGCAAAGCGGGAAAATAAGTCTGTCCTTGAGATTGCACAGTATTATACCGATGCCTTTTTTGCGGATTGCGAGAAGCTGAACATCAAAAAGCCGGACATTATTCAGCCTGCAACTGGTTGCATAGATGAGTATATTCAGATCGTTTCTGGACTGGTTGATAAGGGCTTTGCCTACGTGGCTGGGGGAAATGTCTATTTTGACACTGCAAAGTTGGATAAGTATTATGTGTTTAATGACCACGATGAAGAGGATTTGGCCATCGGCGTCCGGGAGGGCGTTGAGGAGGATACCAACAAGCGTAATAAAAACGATTTTGTGCTTTGGTTCACAAAGAGTAAATTTGAGGATCAGGCGCTGAAGTGGGATTCCCCCTGGGGCGTTGGATATCCCGGTTGGCACATTGAATGCTCCGGTATCTCAATGAAATATCTGGGTGAGGATTTGGATATTCACGCCGGCGGTATTGATAATGCGTTCCCGCACCATACCAATGAGATTGCTCAGTCGGAAAGTTATCTGGGTCATAAGTGGTGCAATTACTGGTTCCACGTGCATCACCTTAATACCAATGACGGCAAGATGAGCAAGTCCAAAGGTGAGTTCTTAACAGTAAGTTTGCTGGAACAGAAGGGGTACGATCCTATGGCGTACCGCCTGTTCTGCCTGCAGAGCCATTATCGCAGAAATTTGGTATTTTCTTGGGAGAATCTGGATAATGCTGTAGCGGCCTACGATAAGCTGGTAGCGAAGATCGCAACGCTACAGGGCAAGGACGAGGTGGATGCAGATGCCCTTTGTGCGTTGCAGGAGCGCTTTGTAAGCGCACTTAACGGCGATTTAAATACCTCTCTGGCAATAACTGCCCTGTATGATGTACTGAAGGCAAAGACGAACGATGCGACGAAGTTGGCGGCTATTGCTGATTTTGACCAGGTGCTGTCGTTGAATTTACTGCAGGCAGCGCAAGCCCTCCGTGCAAAAGAAGCCGCAGAGGCGGAGGCTACCGCTGACCCTGAGATAGATGCATTGGTAGCTGCCCGCACGCAGGCAAAGAAGGAAAAGAACTTTGTAGAAGCAGACCGGATTCGTGATGAACTGAAAGCAAGAGGAATTGAAATCATTGACACGCCCCAGGGCGCGAAATGGAGAAAAGTATGAAACTACTGATCCTTGACGGAAACAGTGTAATCAACCGAGCATTTTTTGGTGTAAAGCCCCTGACAAATCGTGAGGGGCTTTACACCCACGCCATTTTTGGCTTTCTGAATATTCTGGAACGAATGGAACGGGAGGAACAGCCGGACGCGGTTTGTGTTGCCTTTGACTTGCACGGACCTACCTTCCGACACAAGCAGTATGATGGCTATAAGGCTACCCGGCACCCGATGCCGGAGGAGCTTGCTCAGCAGATGCCGGTAATGAAGCAGGTATTGACAGCAATGAACATTCCTATTTATGAGTGTCAGGGCTGGGAAGCTGACGATGTGATCGGCACTGTGGGCAAGATCTGCAGTAATAATCAATGGGAATGTGTGATCGTCACAGGCGACCGGGACAGCTTGCAACTGATTGATGAGAATGTCTATGTAAAGCTTGTAATCTCCAAACCGGGCCAAACCACTGCGACCTTATATGACCGGAAGAAATTCCTGCAGGAATACGGTTTTGAACCGAAGAAACTGATCGATCTGAAAGCACTGATGGGTGATTCTTCTGATAATATTCCCGGCGTTGCCGGCGTAGGTTCCAAAACAGCTACTGACCTTTTGTTGAAGTTTGGTTCTTTGGATGGCGTTTACGCAAATCTCCAAGACGATTCTATTCGCCCCAAGTTGCGGGAAAAGTTAACCCAAGACAAGGATAATGCATATCTATCCTATGATCTGGCGACCATTCGTCCAGATGCTCCCATCGACTTTGCACCGGAGGATGCGGTGATTCGCCCGTATAACCGTCAGGCGCTGTATGAGTTGTTTGTGAAACTGGAGTTTGTGCGGCTGATCGACAAATACGGTCTACGGGATGCCGGTATGATGACCCGGCAGACTGTTGTGGAAGTTTCCGAATTGCCGGCAATTGACGCACTTCCTTGTGGAGAGGTTCCTTGTGCTGTATATCTGGCTCCGGACGGGACGTTGGCAATTGCTTGTAAAGAGGGCGTCTGCACAATGACACCTATGGAAGTGCAAATGGGGTTTCAGCTTCCCAATGTGCCCCATATCTTCCACGACAGCAAAAGTGTTATGCATTCATTGGAGGAAATGGGTGTTGCTCCACAGCAAGTGGCGTTTGATACGGCGCTTGCTGCCTATGATCTGAATCCTTCCTCTTCTGATTATTCTGTTTCCAAACTGGCAACCAACTATTTGGGAAGAAATGTTGATGATGCAGATGCAGCGTCCTGTGCCCAGGCCCTTTGGCATCTGCGGCCGATCCTGGAGGAGGAACTGAATAAGCAGGGAATGCGCAAGCTGTATTTTGACGTGGAATTGCCTCTGTGCAGTGTGCTTTACCGTATGGAGCGGGAGGGCGTCGCAATTGATAAGGCGCAGCTGGAACAGTTTGGCGTGATGCTGGCACAGCGGATTGCAGACTGTGAAACACTGATTTTTGCATATTCTGATGGCCCGTTTAATATCAATTCCACCAAGCAACTGGGAGAATTGCTCTTTGACACACTTGGATTGCCTCCAGTGAAGAAAACCAAAACCGGTTACTCCACCAATGCGGATGTGTTAGAGAAACTGAAAGACAAGCATCCCATTATCCCTGCTATTATGGATTACCGGATGCTGACGAAACTGAAATCCACTTATGCGGACGGATTGATGAAAGCAATTGATTCCGATGGTCGGATCCGTACGACCTTCCAGAATCTGGTGACCGCAACCGGACGTCTGTCTTCCACAGAACCCAATTTGCAGAACATTCCCGTGCGTACTGATTTGGGTGCTGAAATTCGGAAGATGTTCATTCCGAAGGACGGATATGTTTTGGTAGATGCGGACTATAGTCAGATTGAGCTGCGGGTGCTGGCCCACATTGCAAAGGATGAGGAAATGCTTCGTGCTTTCCGTACCGGAATGGATATTCACACCTCAACAGCGTCTCAGGTATTTGATGTACCCGCTGATCTGGTGACACCGTTACAAAGACGTCACGCTAAGGCTGTCAATTTTGGCATTGTTTATGGCATTTCGGAATTTTCATTGGCAGAAGATATCGGTGTCAGCCGATACGAAGCAAAGGCATATATTGACAGCTACCTTGCCAATTATCGTGGAGTCAAGGCCTATATGCACCAGATAGTGGAGGATGCTCGCTCTTGTGGCTATACCCAAACTCTGTATGGCAGACGCCGCTGGATTCCGGAACTGAAAAGCAGTAATTTTAATATCCGACAAGGCGCAGAGCGGATCGCACTGAACACTCCCATACAGGGTACAGCTGCAGATCTGATTAAGTTGGCTATGATCCACGTGGATAAGGCTCTATCTGAAAATTATCCTGAGGCAAAACTTATTTTACAGGTACACGACGAACTGATCGTTGAATGTCCGGAAACGATTGCGTCCCAGGTGGCAGAACTGATCGGTTCTCAAATGGAAAAGGTTGCCCAGCTGGAGGTTCCACTGCTGGCGGAAGCAAAGTGGGGCAAAAGTTGGTATGAGGCAAAATGATGATCATACGAGAAATGACGGCAGGGGATGTGCCTGCTATTGCGGAACTGGAGCGGATCTGCTTTGGTGACCCGTGGAGCGAGAACAGCATCGCTAAGGAACTAAATAACCGCCTTTCCTACTGGCTGGTTGCGGAGATAGACAGCCGTATCGCAGGCTATGTGGGAACGCAATCTGTACTGGATATGACAGATATGATGAACATTGCGGTGTCACCGGATTTTCGCAGACAGGGTGTCGCGGAGGCGCTGATGACGTCCCTTATCAATGAACTGTCCTGTAGAGGTATGATTGGTCTTATGCTGGAGGTGCGGGTCAGCAATACTCCGGCCATCGGATTATATGAAAAACTTGGATTTACCGTAGCTGGTAGAAGACCGAACTATTATCGCAATCCCCGGGAAGATGCGTTGATTATGAGAAAGGAGTTGACCTGATGAATATATTGGCAGTGGAATCCTCCTGCGATGAAACAGCGGTTGCGATCGTGAAGGATGGCAGGGAAGTGCTTACTGATTGTATTGCATCTCAGGTCGACCTGCACCGCATATACGGCGGTGTGGTTCCGGAGATCGCCTCCCGGATGCACATTGAAGCGATCTACGGACTTGCTGATCAAGCATTGGAAAAAACGGGATTATCCCGGGAGGATATTGATGCTGTGGCGGTGACCTATGCGCCGGGACTGATCGGCGCGGTATTGGTAGGTGTGAATTTTGCCAAGTCTGTGGCACTGGCGCTGGACAAACCGTTGATTCCTGTGCATCATATTCGTGGGCATATCGCAGCCAATTATATAGCATATCCGGACTTGAAGCCTCCTTTCCTGTGCCTGGTTGTATCCGGCGGTCATACAGTGATCGTAGATGTGCAGGACTACACCAAAATGGAAATTCTGGGCACAACCCTTGATGACGCAGCAGGTGAGTGCTTCGATAAGGTTGGTCGCGTATTGGGTATGCCGTATCCCGGGGGTGCAGCTCTGGACAAGGCTGCATCGCAGGGCGATGATACTAAATATCAACTGCCCCGTTCAAAGCCCGGTCAGAACCCATATGATATGAGCTTTTCGGGTTTGAAAACCGCTGCCATCAATTTGATTCACCACGCCCAGCAGGTGGGTGAGGAATTGGATATTAATAGTCTTTGCGCGTCATTCTGTGGCGCGGTATCTGATACATTGGTACCCCGCGTGGTAATGGCTATGGAACAGACCGGATACAGAAAGTTGGCTGTGGCCGGCGGCGTTGCTGCTAACTCGCGCATTCGCAGAGATATTCAGGCGGCAGCGGCAAGATTGGGCGCTGAGGTCTATTTGCCACCCTTATCTTTATGCGGTGATAATGCAGCAATGATAGGTTCGCAGGGATACTTTGAACTTCTGGCAGGAAATACTTCAGATATGACCCTGAATGCCTACGCAACAAAATCAATATTAGGTGAAACTTTGTGATTTATGCAGGGAGCGATACCGCTCCCTGCATCTTTATATATAGGGTTTACACTGTATAATATTCGTGTGATATTCTTTGGCTCGGTAAAATATTTTACCATTGGTTATAAAAAGTTTGTTTTTTGACAAAAAATTATAAAAAACACCATTATATTAAGGTGAAAATGAGGTTATCCTGTGGAAAAACCTGTGGATTATGTGTATAAGTTATGTATAATTATGAATACAACAGATGTTTAACATAAATCTATTTGGAAAATTTGCGATAATTTTAAGTTATTTGAGAAAATATATGAAAAATAAGCAAGAAATCCTTCGCAAATTTGATAGCATACCTGTATCGATTAACAATGTCATAAATATTATGAAATTATATTCAATATCATAATGCCCCTATGATAACGGAAAAAATCGCACTGCAACAGCAGTGCGATTTGCTTATTTTCCGTATTTCTCGTTCAAATATTCCATTGCCTGCCGATAGCCGTCAATGCCTTGTCCCTTGATGCAGTGTTCGCAATACATTCCCACATAGGAGATCTGGCGAAAAGACTCCCGTGCGTCTACATCCGAGATGTGAACCTCCACTGCCGGGATACATACTGCCTTCAAGGCATCTAAAATTGCAACAGAGGTATGGGTATAAGCGGCAGGATTGATGACAATTCCGTCAATCTTTCCGTAAGCGGCCTGGATTTGATCTACAATGTCGCCTTCGTGATTGGATTGATAATGCTCGGCCTTTACACCAAGGGTATCAGCAGTTTGGGCGATAAGATCAAGCAGATTCTGAAATGTCTGATTGCCGTATATTTCCGGCTCTCTTAAGCCAAGCATATTGATGTTGGGGCCGTTGAGGATGAGAATTTTCATAGAAGCTCCTCCAGATTAAAGATTGCAGACAGAGTTCTGGCCAGGGTGTTATCGTTATTTACAATGAAATCTGCAAATCTTTTGTAGTATGGTTTGCGCTGTGCATACATTAAGGCCAAATCCTGGGACTGTGACAGAGGTCGTCCCTCTGTGGGCAGCTGTTCCAGGCTGCGTTGAATCCAGATGATCCTGCCGTTCTGGTGGAGGATTGGATAGTTTTCCTCCCGTGTTACACAACCGCCTCCGGTTGCGATCACAAGGCCGGATTGGATACCTAGTTGTGAAAGGACCTCAGTCTCTCTTTTCCGAAATCCCGCTTCGCCTTCTGCGGCAAAGATTTCGGGAATTTCCATTCCTGCCATTATTTTAATTTCCTCATCTGCATCCCGGAATGTTCTTCCGGTAGCGTCCGCAAGCATCCTGCCGATGGTGGATTTGCCGCAGCCTGGCATACCAATCAAAATCAGATTTTCCATCTGACAGAGAAGGTTATTGTAGATTTGGCCGATTACATTATCGGAAATGATATTGCCTGTAAACCATTCTGCACTTTCTTTTGCCTGGGCTATCAACATCCAAAGACCGTTTATAGCAACAAGGCCACGGCGCTCTGCATCCATAAGCAGTTGCGTTCTTGCAGGGTTGTAAACCACGTCCAGCACGCCCTTCAGTTGGGGAAACAGTGACAGATCTACGGGGGAGACGCCGGTATTCGGGTACATACCAACCGGGGTCGTATTGACAATAATGGAGGTATCCGGATGTAGATGCAGCGTTCCGTAGTGATTTTCTCCAGCGCGGGAGATAACGATCACATTCGCGCCCAGTTCTTTCAGAACAACCGCGGCCGTTGCAGAGGCTCCGCCGCTGCCAAGCACCAAAACCTTCTTTCCGTCCACCTGTAGTCCGGATCGGGTGACCATAGACAGAAAACCGAAATAATCGGTATTGTGTCCAATCAGACGGCCGTCTTGCCGGCGCACAATCGTATTAACTGCTCCGATCTTTTTTGCCCGATCGGTCAGGTCATCCAGATAGGGGATAACTGCTTTTTTATATGGGATTGTCACATTTATGCCGGTAAAATCATCTGCACACAGAAAGTCTGACAATTGGTCTGGTTCTTTCTCAAACAGGTGATATTCGTACTCTCCCAGTTGACTATGGATCTGGGGCGAGTAGCTGTGAGCGAGTTTCCGGCCGAGTAAGCCGCAAATCATTAGACCACCTCAGTATAGCTTCCCAAGTATTTAAAATCGTCACACAGATCGTCCAGCTCACACATTAACTGGACAAACTCGTCGGAGTATATGGAGGTTTCCAGATCAAAGTAGAACATAAATTCAAAGTCCCGATCGGGAATGGGTCTGGACTCCAATTTAATCACATTGATGCCCAGTACATACAGTCGGGCAAGGACTTTATAAAGCGCGCCAGGCTTATGAGAGAGCACCATCATAATGCTGGTCTTGTCCGAACCGGGATAAATCTCAAGATTTTTACTAATGCAGATAAACCGCGTGCGGTTGTTACCCTTGTCTTGAATGGAATCGCTGAGACTTTTCAGACCATATAATTCCTCGCAGGTATGACTGGAAATGGCTGCAATATCCAATCGTCCGGATTTTGCTACCATACTGGCAGCAACTGCGGTGTTTTCTACAGGAATAACTTTAATACCGGGTAGTGTCTTCAAAAATTCACTGCACTGATTGATTGCTTGCTCGTGGGAATAAATCTCGGTGATCTGAGAGAGCTTTGCGCCGGGATTTGCAATCAAATTGTGATCGATCTTCATACGGAAGGACCGGACGATGGAGAAGTTATGGTGGATCATCAAATCATAGACTTTCTTCACCGAGCCGGCAGTTGAATTTTCAATCGGCAAGATTCCATACTGGCAAAGACCTTGCTCAATGGCATTGAATACCCCGTCGAAATTCTTGAAATACATAATAAAAGGATTTCGAATCATCCGCTCACAAGCGATTTGAGAATAAGCACCCTCCACACCCTGGCAAGCAACCATAGGCGCCTGAGGAAAAAGATTATCGGTACTCTCAATAGATTTAGTAATATCCTTATACAACTGAGTTACCGCGCTGTTGCGCTTGCTTTGATAGCTGCGGCTCAATTCAAATAGCATCGAATACAAAACCCGTGTATAATTTGCCATATCTGGTCCAGCCTTTTTTGCCACTTCTTGTAGGATCTCCCGTTCCCGGGCAGGAACGTGAATGGGCATATTATGCGCTTTCTTGTAATCGGCAATTTGTGCCGATGCTTCCATTCGCTTTATAAACAACTTAACCAAAGCATTATCGATATCATCAATTTGGTTTCGCAGATCCTTGAGTTCCATTATAAACCTCCTAGAAAATTCCGGCAGACAAACAAGCATCCATCACGGCAATTGCTGCGGCTGCTTCCACAACGGGAACCGCCCGGGGAACGATACACGGATCGTGACGACCTTGCACGGTAAGAATTGTATTTTCTTTTTCGTCAAGATTTATCGTGTTTTGTTCCATTGCGATTGAGGCAGTGGGTTTGATCGCAGTTTGGAACACAAGCGGCATACCTGTGGTGATTCCACCGAGAATACCACCTGCATTGTTGCTAAGTGTCTGAACCTTCCCATCTGTGATTGTATACGGATCATTGTTCTGGCTTCCACGAAGATAGCTTCCACTGAATCCGGAACCGAAGTCCAGACCTTTTACAGCCGGAATCCCATATACGATCTGCGCGATCCGGCTTTCCATACCGCCAAACATAGGATCACCGATTCCGGCAGGCAGACCAGTGATGATACACTCAATAATACCGCCAACACTGTCGCCGGCAGCTTTTGCTTTGGCGATTTCCTCCTGCATTCTCTGACCGGCGGCAGGATTGGTAACCGGGAAATCTGTACCGATGGAACAAAAGTCCGGATTGACCCAATCCAGATAGATGGGGTCATCTGCAACGCCTGCAATTACGCTGATATGGGCGCAGATCAGAATTCCCTTTTGCTCCAGCCATTGCTTGCAAAGACCGCCGGCAATGCACAAAGGAGCGGTGAGACGCCCGGAGAAATGTCCGCCGCCTGCTACATCCTGATAACCACCGTATTTGACCTGGGCAGGATAATCTGCGTGTCCCGGGCGGGGGCAAACCTTCAAATTGTCGTAATCGATGGAACGGGTATTGTTGTTATGGATCACTGCGGCAATGGGAGCGCCGCAAGTGAAATCGTTAAGTATACCGGCAAGAAATTCGGGACGATCTTCTTCTTTACGTGTGGTGGAGTATGCATTTTGACCCGGAGCACGACGGTTCAAAAACTGCTGTAGCTTTTCGGTATCCACCGATAATCCGGCTGGTATACCGTCCAGAGTCATACCGATAGCCGGCCCGTGAGATTGGCCAAAAATAGAAAGTTTTAAGTTTTCACCGTATGTACTGCTCATAATTACCTCCCAATTGTTTGTAGTCCTGCCAGAATTTAGGGTAGGATTTTGCTACACATTCTGCGCCCAGGATGGTTACCGGTCCATCTGCGATTGTAGCGCCGATTGCGGCAGCCATAGCAATGCGGTGATCGCCGGCGGCATCGATGGTGCAGCTGCGGAACTTGCCGGGCGACATCTGTAGTGTGTTTTCTGTGGCTTCAATTTGAATTCCGAAAGCTTCCATCATACGGCTGACAGAATCCACCCGGTCCGATTCCTTCAGCCGCAAGCGGGAAATGTCCGTAATCAATGCGCCGCTCGTTGCACCGAAAAAAATAGCCAAAATCGGCACAAGGTCCGGAATGTCTCCTGCAGAGACTGTTTGAAATTCTTCAGATTGCTCAAGCATTGAAACAATTGCACGATCTCCCTGTACGGAGTCAGGATTCAGGTGTGTCACATTCACGCAGCTACCCAGTTTATGAGCAACCAGAAAAAACGCTGCGTTGCTCCAGTCGCCCTCTACCCATACCAGACCGGGCGTGTGAAAGGGGCGGCATCCTGTGATGATATTATCATCATTGTGGATGCCGAAGACAGACATAACCTGTTTCGTAATGTCGACGTATGGTTTGGATTGTAGCTTTCCTGTAATCGTAATATGGCTTTGTCCCGGAATCAGAGCGGTAGCCAGCAGCAGGCCGGTGATAAACTGACTGGATACAGAGCCGCTGACGGTATAATCGCCGGGCAGAAGCTGACCGTTGATACAAATGGTTGCTTCTGTGGGTCTTGAAAGCTTAGCGCCCATTCGCTCCAACTCTTCCCAAAGGGGAGACAGTGGGCGATAGGGAAGTCGGCCGGACATATATATGGTTGCGTTAACACCCAATGCACATACAACCGGAAGCAGAAAACGCAATGTGGATCCGCTTTCTCTGCAGTCAAGTACCGCCTGTTCCGGTAGATTTGTTACGGGAATTATCCGATAACCGCTGTCAGTGCGGACAATCTCTGCGCCCAGAGCTTGCAGACATCCAACAGTTGCCTCAATGTCCTGGTTGGTGTCTGTACATTCCAGTTCAGTGGGACCATCGGAGAACGCAGCACAGATCAACATCCTATGAGCCACGGATTTTGATGAGACCGCACGGACTGTACCGCTTAGTTTTTTGGGATATATGGTAATATCCATATCAAAGACCATCCTGAATGAAAGATTTCAGCATATCCACCGGTGTGGGAATAATTTCACAGTATCCGATTGCCCGGGGGACGATCAAATTCAAGCTGCTGCCTGCGCGTTTTTTGTCAGACAGCGCGCAGGTAAATAGTTGCTGGTCAGAATATTCCGTTACAGTGGGCAGCTTAAATTTATCCAATACGGTCAACAGGTCAGAAAGGACAGCTCGTTCGCACAAATTTCTTGCGGCAGCCGCTTTTGTGACGATAGCCATACCTGTGGATACCGCCTGACCGTGAGAGATCATATAATTACTCAGTGTTTCGATGCTGTGACCAATGGTATGACCCAGATTTAATTTTTGACGCAAGCCGGTATCAAACTCGTCTGCACATACTGTGTCCCGTTTCAACTCAATGCATCTTATAATTACTTTTTCGCGATCAAAAGCAGAACCATTGTTCATCAGATGGTCAAATAATGCTGCATCATACAGCATACCGTATTTGATCACCTCTGCACATCCGTCGGTAAAGATGTCGTGGGGAAGCGTTGTCAAAACCTCCGGGTCGCAGAGAACCAAATCGGGCTGGTAAAAAGCACCCACAAGGTTTTTTCCAACAGGCAGATCAATGGCGGTTTTTCCGCCAATAGAAGAATCCACCATTGCCAAAAGGGTGGTAGGGATTTGAACATAGGCAATTCCGCGAAGATAAGTTGCTGCGGAAAAACCGGCAATATCTCCAACCACACCGCCACCGAGAGCAACGATTGCATCCGAGCGTGTAATTTGGTTCTGGGCGAGAAAGTTCAGAATCTCCAAATAGTTTGTTGCGTTCTTACTGGTTTCTCCCGCCGGAAATACATAGTTTACTACTTGAAATCCTGTCAATTCCAAACTATTTTGTACCTTGTCACCATAAAGAGGCCAGACGTGACTGTCGCTGATAATGGCGATCTTACAGGACGGTGTAAGTACTTGTTGCAGGTGGAGTCCGGCATCATTAAGGACGTTATTGCATACAATCACATAATATTGCTTGGATGCGGGGACGTTGATACGTGTCATCCGTCTACTTCCTCCTTACAGCGCTTGCCTTCATCCAAAAGGGCAATCAGCGCATCGGTATCATTTGCCTGCAGGGCGTCCTGGTATGCTTCGAGACTTTTCATATATGTTTCCAGTTCGAAAAGTACATTTTCTTTATTTGAAAGCATCAGTTCCGTCCACATAATTGGGTTTAGCCAGGCAACACGGGTGAGATCTTTGTAACTGCCTGCGGAAAAACCTTTGTGCTTCCGGGCAGTTGGGGATTTGATGAATGCATTGCTGAGCAAATGAGGCATTTGTGATGTAAATGCGATCATAGCATCGTGTTCGCCTGCGGTAGTAACAGAGAAGGAACCAAATTTACAGGGCGAAAGTGCATCCACAGTACGCTGTAGCAACTGCGGATCGTCAAATCTTGGTGGTACTAGCACCATTGGTGCACCCTGGAAAAGATTGGATCGGCTGTACTTAAATCCGGAGTGATGAGAACCTGCCATAGGGTGACCGCCGACGAAGGTGAAACCAAACTTCTCCGCAAGAGGGAAACAGTGGCTGCAGATCTGTTCCTTGACACCGCAGCAATCGATAACCAGGGTGTTAGGAGCAATCTGCTCAGCGTGGTCTTCTAACCACGAAATGCAACCGCTTGCGTGAACGGATAAAAGAATACAATCACAGTTACCTACCGTTTCATCATTTAAGACGCCGTGGACTGCACCGGCAAGATGTGCAAACTCCAGAATATTCTGGTCCAGATCATAGGCAAGAACAGTATGTCCAGCTTTGGAATATGCCCGAGCCATAGATCCGCCGATCAAGCCAAGGCCCAGAATTCCCACATTCATCTGATCACCTCCCGGACTTGCTGCACTTGCTTGCACAGGGAATCGAATTGAACCGGTGTCAGAGACTGACCTCCGTCACACAGGGCGCAGGCGGGATTGTTGTGTACTTCCACCATAATTCCGTCTGCCCCGGCCGCAGTAGCAGCCAGAGCCATAGAAGGCACTAAGGATGCTCGGCCGGTAGCGTGACTGGGATCGATCACCACGGGTAGGTGAGATAGTTCGTGCAGAACGGGAATCGCAGAAAGATCCAGTGTGTTCCTGGTGTAGGTCTCGTAGGTGCGAATGCCACGTTCGCAGAGAATAATATGTTCGTTGCCCTCGCTCATAATATATTCGGCGCTCATCAGCAGTTCTTGCAGTGTGTTGGCAAGACCCCGTTTCAAGAGAATGGGTTTATTGGTTTTACCCAGCTCCTGTAGCAGATCAAAATTCTGCATATTTCGGGCTCCGACTTGAATAACATCCACCTCTTGAAACAGATCCAGAGAACGAACATTCATTATCTCCGTAATGATCGGCATACCAGTGACTTTTTTAGCCTCCAGCAGAAGTCGAATGCCTTCGTCCTTTAGACCTTGAAACGCGTAAGGGGATGTACGGGGTTTGAATGCGCCACCCCGAAGGATCTGCGCGCCTGAGGCTTTTACTGCAGTGGCCACTTCAATGATTTGCTCTTCGCTTTCAACGGAGCAAGGACCTGCAATCATAGCAAAATGACCGCCACCGATCTTTGTGTTTCCGCAGGAAATGATGCTGTCGGTGGGATGGAATTTCCGATTGGCCTGCTTAAAAGGTTCCGATACACGGCGTACGCTTTCTACGATCTCAAGACTACTTAAGAGTTCTATATCCACTCTGCTGGTATCACCGATCAGTCCCAAAATTGTAAATTCTTTGCCTTCGGATACGTGGACATCCAGATTCATATGTTTCAACCAGGTTAACAGATGCGCGGTCTGCTGAGCGGTTGTACCGGGTTTCAAAATAGCAATCATTTTCAGTCATCTCCTAAAGAATAAACACCGCACAGTTACGATCCTGTGCGGCGTCTGTAAATACAAGAACACGATTGCAAATGCAGCACAAATCGCTATTACTTTTTACTGAAGAAAAAGTAATAGTAGGTAAAGTATGCAGCGTTTGCAAATACGACCATAGCGGCCTCCTAAAACTAAAATCTAAGATAACTATAGCACGGCAGAATTGGTTTTGCAAGTATTATTTGATAAAAAAAGACAACCCGGAGGGCTGTCTTTTTCTTATGAAATTACAGAGAATGTCTGGGTTGCAGCCAATGCACCGTTAAAGTAAATGTGCATTGTGTATTCACCCGGTTCTGCAGGCATCGTAGGAACGTCCAGCTCGCAGTAATTCCGATACCACATAGATGTCCAGGTGTCTGTGCAGTGGCTGTAGTTTATTAACTTTCCGGAGTCATCAGTAATGACAAACAAGGTAGTAATTTTCTCATCAGAAGTGCCGTAAGCTCTGTTAAGATATACAAGGAAGGATGCCTTTTCTCCCACCTGGAAGCTGGTTGTGTAGTCGCTGCTGCTCAGATTAAAGCGATCCCAGTTGCTCACATCAGGTGTTTTACACATATAAAAAGCCAGATTGTTTGAGGTAACGATGTAGTTTTGATAATTACAGGAGAAAGGCAGCGCGTCAGGTACAGAAAAGGTACCGGCAGAACCCAGCAATTCTCTTCCCTCAGCATCTTCCAAAAGGTAATGATAGGTAGCGCCGGGGATAACAGGGGAAAGCCTGACTTCGTTTTCATAGCACAGCTCGGTCAGGGTATTATCATCTCCGTCCAGCCAATAGCGGAATACCCAACCGGTATCGGGAACTGCGTAGCTGGCTTCCCACGACAGGAAAACCTCTGCAGAAGAAGGGGTATACGCTGTAATATTATATGCGTTCACCGTATCCTTTTCAACGCTGGTATGTTGTCCGATGCTCATTCCCTGCGCAATAACTTCAATCAGATAAGTCTGACTGTGATCGATGCCTTCGAAAATTGCCTCAGTATTGGGTGTAATGACGGTTTCGCTATAGCTGTCATTGTAGCAACGCACTGTCCACATTTCAACTTCAGCGTCGTCCTTTGCTGCCCAACTGACGGAAAGTTTTTCATCCATAAAACTGACAACTGCCAGATTCTGTGCAGTAATGACCTTACTGGCGGTGAAGTTAAGGGTATCCGTACCACTGATATACAGGGATTCTTTGGGCTCAATACGGAATGTATACTCCTTACCAATTGTTAAACCGGTAAGGGTTACGGTATGGGCGGGGAAGGTTACGGTTTGCTCTGCTTCGCCTTCGGCAGAATAGTGAACCATCCACTCATCGCAGCTCGGGCCGTCTATGGTAAAACTCAGAATAACACTGCCGTCGGTACTGCCAGTTGCAGCATTATATTGAACAATGCTGGTTTGAACCGGGGTGGAGTACGCGGTGGAGGTTTTACCGATCAGACGATGGAATCCGTTCGTTACAACCTGAATGTTGTAGGCGGTATCCGGGATAAGACCGGTAAAGGAGGCCTGTCCATTGACCACAGGGGCGGGTATCTGGTTGCCGTAAGTATCGGAGCAGATCACAAGCAATGTAGATTCGTCAATATTCGTGTCAACCAGAACAGTGAGGGAATCCTCGTTGCCGTCCAGCACAATGGAATTAATCGGAATCAGGTAGTAGTGTTGGTAGTAGTAGATGCCGCAGGAAATGAGTGCCAACAGAATCAAAATCAGAATGCTGTTACGCACCCAGTTGGATTTCTTTTTCGTAGTGTGCCTGGTGGTAGACCGTCTTCTGGGAGGGGCGGATTCGACGATATCCTCAACTTCCTGGGGACTCTGCTCGGAATCCGCTGGAATCACCTCTGCTGCAGCTTCCTCTTGAAGAATATCCATCATCTCCGGAATGGAGATTTCTACATAATCTGGCACGACGACCGGCTCGGGTATCTCCATTGCAACCAATTCATCAGCCTGGGTCAACATTTCTGAAACTTCGTCAGAAATTTCAGCATAATCGATCAGAGCGGAATGGTATTCCGGATCTGTTTCATCGATAGAAGGATTTTCCAGGAAGAAAAAGTTACCGAGGCTGTCTTCTGCGTAAACAGGTTCTTCAGTGTCATCGGCAGAAACGTCATCCGAGTCCTCTACAACCGGGGAATTTTCAACGGTTTCGGCAACGGATTCGTCCCGTGAGGAAACATCCTCTTCGGAACTGACAATTGCTGCTTCTTCCTGGGAGGATTCGGTATCTGTGGTCTCGTCAGAATCGTCTTCCACAGGAACCGGTCCGATGGGCAAATCGCTGGCACCGTTGCGTTGCATATAGCTGATAATAGCCTGTCCCATTTGCATAGGATCCTGCCAGCGGTCTTCTGGGTTGGGGGCGCAGGCCTTGAGAATGATCTCACTCATCTCATAATCAGCGTACATAGGTGCGGAAAACGGTTCGTTCTCACCGGAATTCTGCTTAGGCAGTTCTCCGTTGTTATAGGCCTGATAAAGAACTAAGCCTGCGGCATAAATATCAATGGTAGTATTCAGCGTCGAAAAAGCGTCTGTTACCTCGGGGGCGGTATATGCACTCAGATACCGATCTGGCAACGAAGAATACTTTAAGGAGTTAAGACGTACAAAACCTAAATCACCGATTCGATATGTGTGGTCACCGGTTACAAAGATATTTTCGGGTTTCAGATCAACATACAGATATCCGGACTTTCTGCAGACGGAAAGGGATGCACAAAGATCTAAACCAAGATTCAGTACATCTAGGTGGGTCATAATATGGCGAGTGAAGTGCTTTGTCAGGGAGCGCTTATACTGACCCAATAGGTATACATCATACCCGTTGCCATCCTCCATTGGTACTAACTGAAAATCACGATAAGGGACAAATCCGTCAATGGTGGACAGTTCGTTCAGAATCTTAGCTTCACTTGCAATGCTATCAGCCAGCTCCTTAAAATAAACAAGAGCGGATTCTTTATCTGCATAAGCACCCGAAAGCAGCATGGCCTCCATTTGGCTCTGAGTTGCAGGAACAGAAATAACCTTAACGATATATTTGTCGTTGGATTCGTTTTCCATAGCAGGGCAGCAGCGAACTCCGTGGTGCTCACTGATGGGAGCGCCCATAACAAAATTGTCAAGCAATGGAGAAATCAGTTTCGGCTCAGACACGTCAATCGCCTCCTATATATACTCCACTATATCATAAAATAAATTTAATAAAAAAGCAACAGGTTTATAGTTGTTTTATTTCCCAGGAAATGATATAATCATTCCATAACGAGTGAAGACCCTTCACAGCTTAGGAGGTTATGATATGAGTAAAGTGATTTGCGACATTTGTGGAACGACGTATCCGGATACTGCAGAGCAGTGTCCGATATGCGGCTGTGTTCGGCCCGGAGATGTACAGAGCACCAACAGAGGAACTGGTAATAACAGTGCCAGTGCATCCCGGTACACCTATGTTAAGGGTGGCCGTTTCTCTAAGAGTAATGTTAAAAAGCGTAATAAGGCGCAGGTGACAGCCAACGGGATAAAGCCTGTTGTGTCTGGGAATGTCACCCGCGGAGATACCAGTACCTCTACACAAAGCAAGCCGAAAAACAGCGCAGTTCTTGTGATCATAGCGATTATTCTGACACTGGCAATTATTGCGGTGATTCTGAACTTTACACTTCGTTTCTTCCTGCCTATTATGGGACCCGATGTTACGGATCCGACTGACAGTACATCCGGCACTCAGCCCAGCACTCAGGAACAGGACCTGAGTTGTACCAAAATTACACTGGACACCAATTTGATTGTTTTTGATACACTGAATGCTGCAAGAGTGCTGAATGTAGTTACTGAACCCCTTAACACCACGGATGTGATTACCTTTGAGTCCAGTGATGACTCTGTTGCGACGGTTAATTCCGACGGAAAGATTACGTCTGTGGGTAATGGCTCGGCTGTGATTACTGTGACCTGTGGTGATATAGCCGCGACCTGCAATATTTCGTGCAAAATCCCTGAGGAAACAACTGAACCTACTCAGGATGTCACGGAAGAACCCACGGTGGAACCCACCGAGGAATCCACAATTCCCTATGAGCCCCTCCACCTCAATCGCAAAGATATTACCTTTAGCTACGAGGGTGAGACCTGGATGCTCTACGACGGAACGATCGCCAAGAATCTGATCACCTGGTCTTCTGATAATGAAGCTGTAGTTACCATCGCAGAAGGAAGAGCGGTTGCGGTCGGCCCTGGCACAACATATGTTTACGCTGAATACAACGGTGAGAAGGTAAGCTGTATTATCCGTTGCTCTTTTAGCAGCAGTTCCGGGGATTCCGGTGTGCCGGGTAACGGCGGCGGAATCGGTGAAGATGGTTAAGTTGAATTGAGAAACCGCCCTGCAAATATGCAGGGCGGTTTTATGTTTTATTTCATTCCCAGTTCCAGGTTGCGGCGATATGCAGCGGCTACACAGTTGCCGATTATCTCTGCAAATCCGGCCTCCTCCAGAACGTTGACACCCTCTCGGGTGCTGCCGCCGGGGGAGCAGACCGCATTTTTCAGATCGTCGGGATTTTTTCTTGTGGTTTGCACCATTTTTGCAGCGCCGATCATTGTGGCAGCAGCGTAGGAAATTGCTTTATCCTCCGGTACACCGCACTTCACAGCACCTTTTGCCAATGCATCCAGAAACATATACATATAGGCTGGACCACAGCCGGAGACTACGCCGGCGGCATCAATGAAAGATTCTTCCAGCAGATCCCACTGACCGCAGTAGGATGCATCCTGCAGAAAATCCTTAAGATGGGAATCCTCCACCAATGGGTTGTGACAGTAAAGGGTTATTCCGGATCCCACTGCCACCGGTGTGTTGGGCATAATGCGAATGACCGGCAGGGAACAGCCTGCCATTGCCTCGATTCTTTTGATCTGCAGACCGGCAGCCATAGAAATCAAAAGCGGCTTTTTCTCTGCCAGAGTAGGTTGCAGCGGCTGCAAGACCTCTGCCATATTTTGCGGTTTCACAGCCAGAAAGATGCGTTCGCATTCCCGGCAGATGGTAACAGCATCTGTGTAGACGCATCCCAGTTCTGCCGCAAGTGCTTTCGCCTTTCCGGAGCGATCGGTGAGCATAATATCTTTGGTGTTTTTTGCTATAGCCACAGCAATCGCGCCACCCATATTACCGCATCCGATAAATCCATATTTCATATTGCACCTCTTACCGGATATGACCTGTACCGGTGATGATATATTTGTAGCTTGTCAGTTCCCGAAGACCCATAGGTCCTCTGGCGTGGAGCTTCTGGGTGGAAATCCCCATTTCACAGCCAAGACCGAACTCGCCTCCGTCGGTGAAGCGGGTGGAAGCGTTTACATATACGGCAGCGCTGTCAACGCAGGAGGTAAAAATGTTTTTTGACTCCGGCGATTCTGTAATGATGGCTTCACTGTGTCCGGTAGAGTGGGACACAATATGGCTGACAGCCTCTTGAACACCGCTGACACATTTGACTGCCAGAATATAATCCAGAAATTCTGTATCAAAATCCTGGGGGCCTGCGGCAGTACCGGCGATAATCGCTGCAGCAGTTTTGTCCAGACGCAATTCTACGGGCGTCGACATTTTTCGGTTTTCCACAAGCCGTGTATAAAGCTTCGGCAGAAATTCACCGGCGATTTCATTGTCAACCAGCAGTACTTCTTCTGCGTTGCAAACGCTGGGACGGCTGGTTTTGGCGTTCTCAATGATATTGAGTGCCATTTCTTGGTTTGCGGTTTTTTCCACATAGATGTGACAAATACCGGTTCCGGTAGCAATGCAGGGAACGGTGGCGTTCTGAACACAGGCGTTGATCAGTCCGGCTCCGCCCCGGGGTATCAGCAGATCAACATAACCCTGAGCCTTCATCAGCGCTGTGGCGCTCTCACGGGAGGTATCAGAAACCAAGTTCACGGCATTTTCTGTGATGCCAACCTTGCGCAGACCGGCACGCAGCGCGTTCACGATGGCATTGGCGGAACGATATGCCTCTTTGCCGCCCCGTAGGATGCACACATTGCCGCTTTTTAGAGTTAACGCGGCAGCATCGCTGGTTACATTCGGCCTGCTTTCATAAATAATGGCAACCACGCCGATAGGGGAGGATATCTTCTGAATATGCAACCCGTCCGGTCGAACATACTCGTCCAGTTGCAGGCCAACCGGGTCCGGCAGCTGGGCAACGTCGCGAATTCCCTTAGCCATACCGGCAATCCGATCCGATGTCAGACACAGACGATCCAGCATAACCTGGGAAATGGTGCTGCCTGCTGATTTCATATCTGCTGCGTTTGCAGCAAGGATCGCATCTTGATTTTCCATCAGAGCATCTGCCATAGACAATAGCGCCTGATTTTTCTGCACTGTGGTCAGTTGAGCCACTTCAGTTTTTGCGGCCTTAGCGGCCAATAACATATCATTCATAAGTCTGCTCCGTGAAGGTTGTACCGATGGGCTTTCCATCCATAATGTCATACAGATTGTCCGGGTTATTACCATTGGTAATGATCATATCGCAGCCGCATTCCAGACAGATTCTGGCAGCCTCCAGTTTGGTTATCATACCTCCGGTTCCAAGGTTGCCGGCACTGCTGCCCGCCAAGTTATACAAAGCTTCATCTACCTTATGTACCCGGCTGATTAGCTGCGCGTTGGGATCTTTGTGGGGATCTGCTGTGTATAGTCCGTCAATATCGGATAGTAAAATCAGCTTATCTGCTTGAACGCTCTGTGCTACAATCGCAGCCAGTGTGTCATTATCACCGATCACGATCTCTTTCGTGGCAACGGTGTCATTTTCGTTGATAACGGGAATGACACCAAGGTTCAAAAGACGGTGCAAGGTGGTGCTGAAATTACTGTGTCGGGTATCGTCCTCAATGTCCTCACCTGTAATCAGCAGTTGCGCGACGGTGTGATTGTATTTACTGAAGAGTTTATCATAAATGTACATCAGTTCGCACTGTCCAACCGCAGCGGCTGCCTGCTTAGTGGGGATATCCGTGGGCCGTTCCTGTAGACCCAATTTGCCCACACCCATTCCGATTGCGCCGGAGGATACCAGGATCAGTTCGTTGCCGGCGTTTTTGATATCACTCATAATTTTACAAAGAGCTTCCACCCGGCGAATATTCAAATGCCCTGTGGAGTAGGCCAGGGTACTGGTTCCAATTTTTATTACGATTCTCAAGCAGATCTCTCCCTTCTTTGCACTGATGACATTATATATCCGATTAAGCGGTAAATAAAGAGGGAAAATTAAAATATTTATCAAATTTGGGACTTGTGCATCAAAAAAAGAATTTTATAGAATAGAGATAGAAGATTTGGTTGAAATTTTTAGCGATTTATTATATGATATTGTGTGGAACAGAATACACTTAGTTTGTTGATTAAGTCTATCTGTTTTCTTGAAATTATATTTACACACAGTTCAGTGTTGAAAGGGAGGATATATATGGAATATCGGATCGAACACGATTCTATGGGTGAGGTTAAAGTTCCCTGTGATAAATATTGGGGTGCGCAAACCCAGAGAAGCCACCAGAATTTTCCCATTGGAGTCGGTATTGAAACGATGCCTAGGGAGATTACCCACGCATTTGGTATTTTAAAAAAAGCTGCTGCGATGGCAAACCATCAACTGCGTCCGGAAAAGATGACCGAGCAGAAACTGCAGGCAATTTCTGCGGCCTGTGATGAAATAATCTCCGGAAGCTTGAATGATCATTTTCCGCTGGTTGTTTGGCAAACCGGTTCCGGCACACAGTCCAATATGAATGCCAACGAGGTGATTGCCAATCGGGGCAATGAGATCGCCGGCAGCAAGCTCCTACATCCCAATGATGATATCAATATGAGTCAGTCTTCCAACGATACCTTTCCCACAGCAATGCACATTGCTGCTGTTGCTGCCATTGAAGACAAGGTCTTTCCGGCGATCGATCAGTTGGTTGCAACGCTCCGCCGATTGGAGGAAGAAAATCAGGGGATTGTTAAGTCTGGAAGAACCCATTTACAGGATGCAACCCCCATCTCATTCAGCCAGGAAATTTCCGGTTGGAGAAGCAGTTTAGAAAAGGATAAGGCACTGCTGGAGCTGTCCCTGCCGGAGCTGAAGAAGCTGGCTCTGGGCGGCACAGCGGTAGGCACCGGTCTGAATGCACCCAAGGGCTTTGATGTTGCGGTTGCAGATGCTGTTTCTCAGCTGACCGGCAAGCGCTTCTACACCGAAGAAAACAAGTTCCATTCCTTGACCTCCAAGGACGAGTTGGTCTTTGCCCACGGCGGTCTGAAAGCGCTGGCGGCCGATCTGATGAAGATCGCAAACGATGTTCGCTGGCTGGCATCCGGTCCTCGGGACGGTCTGGGTGAGATATTCATTCCGGAGAATGAGCCAGGTTCTTCCATTATGCCCGGCAAGGTCAACCCCACTCAGTGTGAGGCAGTGACGATGGTTGCCGTGCAGGTTATGGGTAACGATGTGGCAGTTGGAATTGCCGCTTCTCAAGGCAATTTCGAATTGAACGTGTTTATGCCGGTGTGTATTTATAATTTCCTGCAGTCTGCTCGACTTCTGGCAGACGCAATGAATTCCTTCCACGGCAACTGCGTGGTTGGTATCAAGGCAAATAAAGAGAAGATGGCACACAATCTGCACAACTCTTTGATGCTGGTTACGGCGCTCAATCCCTACATCGGTTACGAAAATGCCGCTAAGACTGCAAAGCTGGCATATAAAGAAAATATCAGCCTGAAGGAGGCCTGTGTGAAGCTGGGCTTCCTGACGGCCGAACGATTTGACGAGGTGTTCCATCCGGAACAGATGATTTGAATTAAAGGTGAATGGATATGACATATTCTTATTTTCCGGGTTGTACCCTAAGAACCAAGGGCAAAGAACTGGATCAGTGGGGCAGAGCTGCAGCGGAAGTGCTGGGCTTTGCACTGGAAGAGCCTGAGAACTGGCAGTGCTGCGGTGCGGTTTATCCTATGGCTAAGGATGAGATCGCTACCCGTTTGTCCTCTGTGCGTGTATTGGCAGATGCCAAGGCGCAGGGCAGGGAATTGGTGACTCTGTGTTCTGCCTGCCACCACGTGATCAAGCGTGTTAACGGTGATATGCAGCGGGATGCAGATATCTGCGATAAGGTAAACCGGTACTTAAAGTTAGATACTCCCTATGCAGGCGAGACCAATGTGCTGCATTATCTGGAGGTGCTCCGTGACCGGATCGGTTTTGATGCTTTAAAAGAAAAGGTGGTTCACCCCTTAACCGGTGTGAAGATCGGCGCGTACTACGGCTGTCTTCTGCTTCGTCCCGGCAAGGAGATGGGCTTTGATAATCCCGAGAACCCCAGAATTCTGGAGGACTTCATTCGCGCGATTGGCGCAGAGCCTGTGATCTATGCCCGTAGAAATGAGTGCTGCGGCGGTTATTGCACCCTTGAAAACAAATCTTATGCTACCAAGCAGGTGGACAAGATTATGGACAATGCAAAAGCACAGGGCGCACAGATGCTGATTACGGCCTGTCCCTTGTGTATGTATAATCTGAAAGAGAATGCCACCAATGGCCTGGATGTGAAGTATTTCACAGAGCTGTTGGCACAGGCACTGGGTGTAAAGGAGGAAGCAAAATGATGGAAACCATTCGGCGGATCTCCGGTGTAAATCCCAGAAAATGTATGAAGTGCGGCAAATGTACCGCGTCTTGTCCCGCCTATGATGAGATGGAATTCCATCCCCATCAGTTTGTGGATATGGTAGAAACCGGTCGTATTGAGGAACTGATGCAATCTAAGGGTATTTATACCTGTTTGAGTTGCTTTGCCTGCGTAGAGCGATGCCCCAGAAGTGTAGAACCTGCCAAGTTGATCGAAGCTGTTCGTCTGGCTGTGCTTCGCCAGCAAAACGAGAATCATTTGACTGCCAATGACATTGCGGAAAAGCTGGATCCGGAGCTGCCTCAGCAGGCGATCACCAGCGCATTCCGTAAATACAGAAAGTAAGGAGGGAAGACTCTATGCAGAGAATCGGCGTATTTGTCTGCTGGTGTGGCAGTAACATTGCCGCGACAGTAGATGTTGAGAAGGTTTCTCAGGTTCTTGCACAGGAACCCGGAGTCGTCTTCTCTACCAACTATCAATATATGTGCTCTCAGGCTGGTCAGGAGATGATCCAGGAGAGCATTCATAAGTATCAACTCACCGGCGTGGTCATCTGCTCCTGCTCTCCCAGAATGCACGAGGCAACATTCCGTAAGACCTGTGAAAAAGCCGGTTTGAACGCGCATATGGTGGAGATCGCCAATATCCGCGAGCAGTGCTCTTGGATCCATAAGGATATGGCTACCGGCACGGAGAAGGCTGTGATCCTGGGTCGTGCTGCCATTGCAAAAGTGCACTTGAATGCACCTCTGACTGCCGGACAGTCTCCGGTTAAAAAGCGTGCGCTGGTGATTGGAGGCGGTATCGCCGGTATCCAGACTGCTTTGGATATTGCAGATGCGGGTTTTGATGTAGATATTGTGGAAAAGCAGCCTACCATCGGCGGCAAGATGACACAGATCGATAAGACATTCCCCACTCTCGACTGTGCGGCTTGTATTTTGACCCCCAAGATGGTGGATGCCGCCCAGCACGAGAAGATCCACATCTACTCTTATGCAGAGGTAGAGAAGGTTAAGGGTTTTGTTGGCAACTTCCAGGTTACCATTAAGAAAAAGGCTCGTTATGTGGACGAGACAAAGTGTACTGGTTGCGGATTGTGTACAGAGAAGTGTCCCCAGAAGAAAGTACCCAATGCATTCAATCTTGGTCTTGATAACCGCCGTGCCATTTACATCCCCTTTGCCCAGGCTGTACCCAAGATCGCAACAATCGATGCCGATTACTGCACGATGCTCAAATCCGGTAAGTGCGGTGTTTGCTCTAAGGTTTGTACTGCAGGCGCTATTGATTACAAGCAGACCGATACATATATCGAAGAAGAATATGGCGCCATCGTGGTTGCTACCGGCTTTAATCCCATTAAGCTGGACAAGTACGATGAATTTGCCTACTCCCAGAGTCCCGATGTGGTGACCAGTCTGGAGTTTGAGCGCTTGATGAATGCTGCAGGCCCTACCGGCGGTACACTGCTGCGCCCCTCTGACGGAGCACATCCGCACACCATCGTCTTTGTCCAGTGTGTGGGATCCCGCTGTGATGATGAGAAGGGCAAGCCCTATTGTTCTAAGATCTGCTGTATGTACACCGCAAAGCACGCTATGCTCTGTCGCGAAAAATATCCCGATACGGACGTATATGTGTTCTACATCGATGTGCGTACCCCTGGTAAGAACTTTGATGAGTTCTACCGCCGCGCGGTGGAGGAATACGGCGTCCACTATATCAAGGGTATGGTTGGCAAAGTTGTGCCCCAGGATGGCAAGCTGAAGGTCCAGGCATCGGATCTGTTGGGCGGCAGTCAGCTGCATATCGAAGCAGATATGGTGGTTCTGGCTGCTGCTATTGAGCCGGACGAAACCGCCCGGCCTCTGGCAACGATGCTGACCGCATCGATGGATACCAATGACTTTTTCACAGAGGCACACCCCAAACTGCGTCCTGTGGAGAGCCCCACAGCCGGTATTTTCCTGTCCGGCGCTTGCCAGGGTCCCAAGGACATTCCCGAGACGGTAGCACAAGCCAGTGCCGCCGCGGCAAAGGTGATCGGCCTGCTTTGCAAAGACAGCCTGACCTGCAACCCCTGCACTGCCCAGCCGGATGAACTGATGTGTAACGGATGCAGCAGCTGCGAAAAGGTGTGTCCTTACGGTGCAATTACTTATGCAGATAAAGAGTTCCGTGGACCAAACCGGACGACTCTGCTGCGGAGAGTGGCACAGGTTAATCCTGCGGTTTGTCAAGGTTGCGGCGCTTGTACTGTGGCTTGTCCCAGCGGTGCTATGGACCTGAAGGGCTTCTCTAATCAACAAATTATGGCGGAGGTGGATGCAATATGTCGGTAACGGAAAATTTTAAGCCTACTATTGTTGCTTTTTGCTGCAACTGGTGCTCCTATGCTGGTGCTGACCTGTCCGGCACTAACCGGCTGCAGTATCCTGCCAATGTAAAGATCATCCGTATCCCTTGCTCCTGCCGCTTGAACCCTATGTTCGTCCTCAGAGCATTCCAGAAGGGTGCAGACGGAGTGATCCTCTGCGGATGTCACCCCGGTGACTGTCACTACACCACCGGTAACTACTATGCCCGCCGCCGGATGACCCTGCTGTTCTCTTTGCTGGACTTTATGGGTATTGAGCGGGGTCGCACCCGTGTGGAATGGGTATCTGCGGCTGAGGGCGCCAAGTTTGCCGCTACGATGAATGAATTCACGGAAACCATTATGAAGCTGGGACCCAACCGGAGATTGGAGGATTTGCGATGCAGAAAAGATTAAAAGAAAAAGCATTGGAACTTCTCTCCAATTGCACTGTCACAAGAGTTCTGGGTTGGAAAACAGGCGAATTTTTCTATGATCTGACTCCTGCTGTGTTTGAAACAGCAGAGGAAGTGGAGAAGGAATTTGTCTATTCCGGATTCTCCGGTGCCAACCTTTCCAAGTACTTAATTCAGGAATCTCGCAAGCAAGGAAAAGTGGCTGTATTTCTGAAGCCCTGCGATTCCTACTCCTTCCAACAGCTGCTGAAAGAACACAGAATCCTCCGGGAGAATGTGTATGTTGTGGGCATTTCCTGCAACGGTTTGTTGGATATGGAGAAAATCCGCGCACAGGGCTGCGAAGGTGTCACTGCCGTAACAGAAGACGGCGATACACTGACCGTAGACACCCTGTATGGCACAACGAAACTGTCCCGGAACGATTGCCTGCTGGAGCGTTGTGCGGTCTGTAAGAGCAAGAAGATCGTTGCCTTTGACGAATTGATCGGTGAGCAAGGTGAGGAATTGGAGTCCAACCGTTTCGACCGTGTTGCAGAACTGGAAGCTATGACCCCGGAAGAGCGGTTTGCATTCTGGAGAGAAGAACTGTCCCGCTGTATTCGCTGCAACGCCTGCCGGAATGTATGTCCCGCCTGCAGCTGCGAAAAGTGTGTGTTCGATAATGAGAAATCCGGTGTTCGCAACAAAGCAATTGCGGACTCTTTTGAAGAAAATCTGTTCCATATTATCCGTGCCTTCCACGTTGCTGGTCGATGCACTGATTGCGGTGAATGCAGCCGTGTATGCCCTCAGAACATACCGCTGCACCTGCTGAACCGGAAGTTCATCAAGGACATCAATGAGTTCTACGGCGTTTATCAGGCCGGTGCGGATATGGATACCAAGTCTCCATTGACGGACTTTACCCTGGATGACTGTGAACCCTCTATTGTTCACGAAAGAGGAGGTGTGCAGGGATGAAAAGAATTGCAGTAGAGAACCTACAAAGCCTGTTTGCAGCCGTTTCTGCTAAGAAGCAGCTGTACATACCCGCAGATGATAGCGCCGGGCAGGCTAAGTTTACCCTTTGGTCTGAGGGCACGGTTTTGACAGAAAAGCTCAATACTGTCCGAAGTGCAAAGGATCTGTTCTTCCCACAGGTGGAGAATTTGGTTAACTTCAAAGTCTCCAGTAAAAAAATCGAAATTTTGGAAAACCGAGATTCGTCAGAGCCTTTTGTGGTCTTCGGTGTCCGCGCCTGTGATTGCCGCAGCTTTGATATTCTGGACACTGTTTTTTTGAGTGATCCGGTGGATACCTACTATCAGTCCCGCCGAGAGAACGGCCTTGTGATCACCCTTGCCTGCAATCGCCCTGCAGAGACTTGCTTCTGCGGTGTGTTCGGCATCGATGCATCTGATCCTGCCGGTGACGTTACCTGCTGGATGGATAAAGCGTATCTGTACTGGCGTGCTAATACGGAAAGGGGACAGGAACTGACAAAAAGCCTCAGTGTTCTGGAAGATTGCGATGAAAGTAGTGTGGATGCGATCCGGGAAGCTAGCAAGCAGATTCTGCAGAAACTGCCTCTAAATGATTTGGATCTTACCGACTTCCGTGAAAACAAACTGCTGGATGTGTTTAATGACAGCGCTTGGGGTGAGCTTTCTGAGAGCTGTCTTGGCTGCGGCACTTGTACCTTTGTTTGTCCCACCTGCCAGTGTTATGATGTGCAGGATTTTGACAACGGCAGGGAAGTGCGCCGCTTCCGCTGTTGGGATAGCTGTATGTACTCAGACTTCACAATGATGGCCCACGGAACAAACCGTCCCACACAGAAGGAACGGTTCCGTCAGCGCTTTATGCATAAGCTGGTGTACTACCCCAATAACAATAATGGCGTGTTCGGCTGCGTAGGCTGCGGACGCTGCCTGCAAAAATGCCCCATCCATATGAATATTGTGAAAGTAACCAAGAAACTGAAGGAGGGAATGGTATGAGACAAGATCCTTTGATCCCTATGCTGGGTGAAGTGACCGCGATCCGCACCGACACTCCCGATGTAAAGACCTTTCGTGTGATGGGTGTGGACGGAGAAAAGCCCTTTGTTCACATTCCCGGACAGTGCGCAATGCTGTCTATGCCCGGCGTGGGCGAGGCGCTGTTTTCCATCACTTCGTCTCCAACAGAACCGTATCTGGATTTCTCTATCAAAAAGTGCGGCTGCGTGACCTCCTGGCTCCACGCAATGGAGGTGGGTCAGCAAATCACGATCCGTGGCCCTTACGGCAACGGCTTCCCGGTGGATACGGAGCTGGCAGGGAGGGATTTGCTGTTCATTGCCGGCGGTATTGGTTTGGCACCGCTGCATTCGGTTATCAACTATTGCCGTCATTACCGCGACCGCTACGGCAAGATCGATATTGTTTATGGCTCCCGCTCCAAGGACGATCTGGTGGATTTCCCTGAAATTGAAAACGAGTGGTGCAAAGAAGCAGGCATCAATGTGCATTTGACCATTGATAATCCTCAGGAGGGCTGGGATGGCCACGTAGGCTTTGTTCCCAACTTTGTAAAGGAATTGGCCTTTGACACCAATAAGACTGTTTTGATGTGCGGACCTCCCATTATGATCAAATTTACACTGGCCGGTCTACTGGAACTGGGCTTCTCTCGGGAACAAGTGTATACCACTATGGAACTGCGGATGAAGTGCGCGTTGGGTAAGTGTGGACGGTGCAATATTGGTGATAAGTATGTCTGCAAGGATGGCCCTGTCTTCCGGCTGGATCAGTTGGATGAGCTGCCGGATGAATACTAAGGAGAGTTTGGAATGGAAAATTTAGTGACTGTTTACTTCTTTGGTAAGAAGTACCAGGTTCCCGAGAGCCTGACAATTATGGAGGCTATGGAGTATGCCGGCTATCAGCTGGTTCGTGGCTGCGGCTGCCGCAACGGCTTCTGCGGCGCTTGCGCAACCATCTATCGTATCGCCGGTGACCGTACCCTGAAGACCTGCCTGGCCTGCTCCACCAAGGTGGAGGACAATATGTATGTGGCGACTTTGCCGTTCTTCCCGCTGGTAAAGGCTGTATATGATATTGAAAAGGTAAAGCCCACCGAGCAGATCATGATGCAGCTGTACCCGGAGATATACGCCTGCATTGGCTGCAACGCCTGCACAAATGCCTGCACACAAGGTCTGAATGTTATGCAGTATATCGCCTACGCACAGCGTGGTGAGTATGAAAAGTGCGCTGAAGAGTCCTTTGACTGCGTGATGTGCGGTGTATGTTCTGCCCGTTGTCCTGCAGAGATCTCCCATCCTCAGGTTGCAATGCTGGCACGTCGACTGAATGGTAAATATCTTGCGCCCCACTGCGATCATCTGGATGAGCGGATCGCAGAGATCAACGGCGGTAAGTATGAGTTGCTGCTGGAGGATTTGATGGGTAAGCCCATCTCCGAAATGCAAGAGCTTTACAACAACCGTGAAATCGAGAAATAAGGAGGTCTGTGCTATGTATTTTGATCCGATTATGCAGGAATCCATTAAAAAAGTGGAAGCTGCCAGAGAAGCCAATATTCGCATGGACCCCAGAAGAATGACCGCAGAGGAAAAGGACGTTTTGCTGAAGACCTACCACCCTGACTATAAGACCGCGGAGTTCACTGAACTGAAAATGGGTCCCAATAAGGGCGGTAAGGTTCCTGTTGAGCTGGCGGAACTGCTGCAGGGCAACCCTCGCATCACGCCGGAGCAGGTGGATTTGACTAAGCCCGACTACGATGTGGATGTTCTGATCATCGGCGGCGGCGGCGCAGGTGCATCTGCGGCTATCGAGGCCCACCAAAATGGCGCCAATGTAATGATCGTTACCAAGCTGAGAATTGGCGATGCCAACACAATGATGGCAGAGGGCGGCATTCAGGCAGCTGACAAGCCCGGTGACAGCCCTGCACAGCATTATCTAGATGCATTTGGCGGCGGTCATTTCGCCGCACAGAAGGATCTGCTGTATAAGTTGGTCAACGATGCCCCCGAGGCGATTCGTTGGCTGTCTGAGCTGGGTGTGGAATTTGACAAAGCACCTGACGGTACGATGATCACCACCCACGGCGGCGGTACATCCCGGAAGAGAATGCACGCAGCCAAGGACTATTCCGGCGCTGAGATCATGCGTACTCTTCGTGACGAGGTGTTGAATCGCCAGATTCCTGTTGTGGATTTTACATCTGTGATCGAACTGATCAAGGATGAAAGCGGATGTTGTGCAGGCGCTGTTCTGCAAAATATGGAAACCAAGGAACTGCTAGTTGCAAAGGCAAAGACTGTCATTATGGCTACCGGCGGTGCAGGACGTTTGCATTATCAAGGTTTCCCCACATCTAACCACTATGGTGCTACTGCTGACGGCCTGGTGCTGGCTTATCGCGCAGGCGCACGGCTGTTGTATCCCGAGACGCTGCAGTATCATCCTACTGGTGCAGCATTTCCTGCACAGATTTACGGCGCACTGGTAACCGAAAAGGTGCGCTCTGTTGGTGCTATGCTGGTTAACGCCAACGGTGAAGTGTTTATGAATCCCCTGGAGACTCGTGACGTGTCCGCAGCATCCATCATTCGGGAGTGTACCGACCGCGGTAACGGCGTTCCCACTCCGGAAGGCTTCGGCATTTGGCTGGATACACCTATGATTGAGATCAAGAACGGCACCGGCACAATCGAAAAGAGAATTCCTGCAATGATGCGTATGTTTGCAAAGCACGGAATCGATATTCGCAAAGAGCCGATTCTGATCTATCCCACTCTGCACTACCAGAATGGTGGTCTGAAGATTACAGATGACGGCCAGACCGATATTGAAAACCTCTATGCAGCCGGTGAGGTTGTCGGCGGCATCCACGGCCGTAACAGATTGATGGGCAATAGCCTGTTGGATATTATTGTTTTCGGCAGAAACGCCGGCCGTCACGCATCCCAAAAGGCAAAAGAGGTTTCAGTCGGTCAACTGACACTGGACCATCTGAATGCGTTCAATCAAGAGCGAGCTAATGCCGGAATCACCACCGATACATTGTCCCCTCGTTTGCTGCCTGACTATACCAGACGTCGTAACACTCTTTAATGGGGGATGAACGATGGAATTGTTTGATGGCGTTATTCGCGTTATGGGCGTCCCTTTTATGATGCTCTTTTTGATGGTGATTGTCTGCCTGGGTTACCTTCTGGGCCGAATTACCATTAAGGGCATTTCCTTGGGTACTGCCGGTGTATTTGTTGTGGCATTGCTTTTTGGTGCACTGTTCTATGAGGATTTCAAGGAGATTTTAGGTTCCGCAGCTACTGCCAAAAATGGCTTGAAAATCGCAGAGAATATGGGTCTTGTTTTCTTTGTTACATCGGTGGGTTTTATTGCCGGTCCGAAGTTCTTCAATAACCTTAAGAAAAATTTTAAGTCCTATATACTTTTGGGTGCTTCGATCATTCTGGCAGGTGGCCTGTCCTGTGTGCTTTGCTACTTTGTGGGTAGAGGTTTTGAAGACGATCACAAGGAATTTATTGCGATTCTGGATGGTCTACTGTCCGGCGCGCTGACTACTACACCCGGCTTTACCGCCGCGAAGGATACTGTTGTAAACTTCTATGCAGCCAATCCGGAACTAGCAGCCCGCTATGAGTCCGCGGTAACGGTAGGTTACGGCATCGCGTATCTGTTTGGCGTTATTGGTGTGGTGCTGTTTGTCCAGCTTATCCCCAAGCTCGCCAAGGCCAATATGGAAGAAGAACGCAAGAAAATCACCAGTGTTGATCTGGGTACAGCCAAGGTTCACTCAGGCAAGCTTTTGGAAATTGACGATATGGGATTGTGCGCATTTGCAGCAGCTGCTGCGGTGGGCTTGATTATCGGAAATATCCGCGTCCCTCTGTCCGGTAAGGGTTTAGATGGCATCTGCTTCTCTTTGACTACCACAGGTGGTGCTCTGGTTTCCTCTTTGGTATTTGGTCATTTCTCCAGAATTGGTCGCATCAGTATTATGCCCCCTACAAAAACCTTGAAGAATCTGCGGGAATTGGGTCTGATGCTGTTCCTGGCCGGTGCTGGTATCTCCGGCGGTGCCGATTTCGTCAAATTCTTTAAGCCGATCTATTTCCTGTATGGCGCAGTAATGACGATTTTGCCGCTAATTGTAGGTTTCTTGATTGCAAAGTATCTGCTGAAATTGCCTCTGCTGAATAGCCTGGGCTCTATTACCGGCGGTATGACCTCCACGCCTGCGTTGGGTACACTGATTAATGTATGCCGTACTGAGGATGTGGCAGCTGCCTACGCAGCAACATATCCCATTGCTCTGCTGGCTGTGGTGCTGGTTTCCCAGTTCTTGATCATACTGTTTGGATAACACAATAATAAAGCAAGCGCTGCAAAATTTGCAGCGCTTGCTCATTTTTGTAGATAAATAAATTGGTTGGTTACTGTACTGCGGACTTTTTCTTTCCTGCTACAAGATCAAATTCATTTTGAATTTCTGCAGAAGGAGGCGGGGTAATCAAGGAAATTACAATGATGAACAGGCAGGATATTATGAATGCAGGAAGCAGCTCGTAGATATTCCAAATACCGCCAAGAGGACGGATTAGCAGTTTCCAGACAAAGACCATAATTCCGCCTGATAACATACCGGCAATGGCACCTGCGCGGTTGATGCGTTTCCAGAAAAGGCTCATCAGCATCAGAGGTCCAAAAACAGCGCCAAAGCCAGCCCAGGCAAAGCTGACAATGGTAAAAATAACGCTATTCTCGTCAGCGGCAATCAGCATAGCAACGATGGAAATAACCAAGAGGGTAATTCTTGTCATACGCATAACTTGCTTTTCGCTGGCTTTTTTGTAGCAAATGCCTTGATAGATATTCTTAGCCAGTGCAGATGCGGCGATCAGCAGATAAGAATCAGAAGAGCTGATGGTTGCGGCAAGAATACCTGCCATAATAAAGCCTGCAAGAATGGGAGGCAGCAGATTGCTGGACATAACAATGAAGATGTTCTCAGAGGCAGAAGAGGTAGTCAGTGCGGTGGGGAACAATGCACGCCCTGCAATGCCAATAAAGACTGCTACAGCAAGGGAGATAACAACCCAAATGCTGGCAATGCGGCGGGAGCGGGGCAGTTCTCCCTCAGACCGGATTGCCATAAATCGCAGGAGCACCTGGGGCATACCGAAGTAACCGAGACCCCAAGCCATACACGATGCGATAGAAAGTGCGCCATAGGAGCCTGCAGCACCAAAGAGTGGTTTTCCGTCAGCTACTTGTTGTACGCCGTCAACGGTTACAGGTGCTGCAATGCCAAAGAAATCAAAGAATCCGGGAATGGACCTGGCGTTAGATACAACCGCATCCAAACCGCCTGCAGAGATCGTACCAACAACGACGACAACAGTAAGAGCAACGATCATTACGATTGCCTGCATAAAGTCTGATACACTTTCTGCCAGGAAGCCGCCCAGAATGGTATACAGAAGTACGAACACTGCCCCCAGAATCATCATAGGTACGTATGGCATATCAAAGAGTGTGGTGAACAGCTTGCCGCAGGTAACAAAGCAGCTGGATGCGTATACGGTAAAGAAAATGAGAATGAATACGGCGGCAATGCTCATAATCAACTTGCGCTTCTCCTGGAATCGGTTGGAGAAGAATTCCGGAAGCGTAATGGCTTCACCGGCCTGCTCGCTATACCTGCGCAGGCGCTTGGATACGATCAGCCAGTTGAGATATGTTCCTACCGCAAGACCGATGGCTGTCCAGACGGCGTCGGATACACCGCACCAGTAAGCAACACCGGGCAGGCCCATCAACAGCCAACCGGACATATCGGACGCCTCGGCGCTCATTGCAGTAACCCAAGGTCCAAGCTTACGTCCACCAAGGAAATACTCCTTGGAATTCTGATTCGCACGCTTTGTAAACCATAAACCGATTGCAATTACTACACTCATATACAGAACCATAGCAATCAGTATTTGCAATGTACTATCCATTTTTATCCCTCCGTGCATTGTAATATTTGTGTACTTCATAAGTTTAACGCACTAAAGCGCCAAAGTCAAGAATTATATAAAATATTTATAATAATTTTCATCTGGCTATTTTCTAGGACAACATAACATCTAAAAGCATCATAGTGGCAAATCCGGAGATAATTCCCATTGTGGCAGTGTATGGTTGCGCATTTTGTGATCGCTGACATTCTGGGATCAATTCGTGCACAACAACCAGAATCATCGCTCCAGCAGCAAAAGAAAGCGCATAAGGGAGAATTGCTTCAATATAGACAACAAGTAATGCACCAAGTACACCGGCTACAGGCTCCACCATTGCGGATGCCTGGCCGAATATAAAGCTCTTTCTTCTTGAGAAACCCTCACGCCGTAACGGAACGGAAACAGCGGCGCCTTCCGGGAAGTTCTGAAGACCAATACCTATTGCTACTGAAATTGCGCCTAACAGGGCTTCCGCAGAACTGCTGTTGCGGGACAATGAGCCGAATGCTACGCCAACCGCCAGACCCTCAGGAATGTTGTGTAATGTAATGGATAATGTAAGCATAATGATCCGGTTGATTCGCTGGTTATTTTTCCTACCTACGGCATCCGTGCGTTTCCGTGCTCTGGTGACAATTTTGTCGGAACACCATATAAACATTGCACCTATAAGAAAGCCAGCTGTGGCAACAACATAGTCAGGAACGGAGGAATCTTCACCAATGCGTTCAATGGCTGGCTGCAACAGAGACCAAAAGCTTGCGGCAATCATAACACCGGAAGCAAATCCCAGCATAAAATTCAGTACTTTTGGGCTGGGAGAGTGAAAGAAGATAACAACTGCAGCACCAAGCGCGGTGATGAACCAAGTGCCCAGTGTTGCAATCAATGCAAGTATGACCACATTATTCATAATATGCTCCCTTTCAGGGCGTCTTGTTTTTGAATAACTTCTATGTTGTATGTAGCAACACCCGTACGCCTATTATATGGCTGATAAATGAATATGTGCTTGCAACAGGATAAATAATGTCGAAAATGAAAGCAAAAAAGGAAGACTACCTATTTAGGCAGTCTTCCTTTTTTGGTCGGAGTATCGGGATTCGAACCCGAGGCCTCTTGGACCCGAACCAAGCGCGATACCAAACTTCGCCATACCCCGATAACGAGAAACATTATAGTGAAAAAAGGAATGCTTGTCAAGAGTCAGTCCGGACGATTCTTGCATTGCATTGACCGTTTGATTTTCGCATAGTATTTCGTTGGGAGGGATTATAATGAGCTACTATGTGGAGTATAATCCGGAGGTGTCAAGGCAGTATCCTGTACGGCGATTGAACAAAAATAAAGGATTCGGAAATAAATTAATCATTTTAACACTGATCTTAGGGTTAATTGCCTGCATGACAAGCAGCGATGTACGGGATTTTTTGATACCTGGTGACGCAGCGACGACCGTTTACGCCGCCACAGAGCTGCTGGATAATATGAAAGACGGTGCACCATTACTGGACGCATTTGCCGTGTTTTGTGAGATGGTAGCGGGCAATGGGAGCTGATAGTAAAAGCAGGATTGTTTCCTTCATATATATTTATTTTGCTTGTCTTGCGTTGGTGCTCCCGCTGAGGTGGCTTTTGGGATGGGGACTGGCTGTTCTGGCTCATGAGTCAGGGCACTGGATCGCGGTCAGGATTTGCGGCGGTAAGATCTTGTCGGTGTCTGCTGTGTTTGGCGGTCTGGATATGTCAGCAACACCACTCACACGGGGGAAAATGATAGTATGCTTATTCTGCGGACCATTATTTGGGGTGTTGCCGGTCATCTTTTGTCAAAAGTTCCCGGCTTTGGCAGTGTGCTGTTTTCTGTTGACAATTTATAATTTAATACCCATTCGGCCATTGGATGGTGGGCGAATATTGGAATTGTTGCTATGTAGACATAAATGCTTGCTTCAGATATTGGAATCCGCTGTAATGATTGCTGGGATTACGGTCTGTATTTACTTGAGTGTGCAGTATAATGCTGGTTATATCCTTGCGCTCATTATGGCACAGCTGATTGTAAAAAATCGAAAATTGACTTGCAAAAGGGGGTATGACAGGGTACAATAAGGCTACTTATTACAAAAGAGGTATCGCTATGACCGACTTGTTGCAAAGACTTCTGCCTACCGTGCAAAAACCTGCGCGATACACAGGTGGAGAATTTAATGAGACCCAAAAGAATAAGGCAGATGTTCGTGTGCGTGTGGCGTTTTGTTTCCCGGATACTTACGAAATCGGTATGTCCAATGTGGGTATGCGGATCCTTTATGGTGTGATGAACCAAATGAATGGTGTTTGGTGCGAGCGAGTTTTTACCCCGTGGGCGGATATGGAGCAGGCGATGGCAGAGCACAAGCTGCCCTTATGGGCGCTGGAGAGCCAAGACCCTGTCAAGGATTTTGATATGATCGCCTTTACCATCGGCTATGAGATGTGTTACACCAATATTTTGAATATGCTGAGGCTGGCTGGTATTCCCTTGCACGCATCAGAGCGGAAGGGGTTAAAGAATATCGTCTTTGCCGGCGGCGTTTGCGCATTCAACCCGGAGCCTATGGCAGATTTTATCGACTTTTTTGCATTAGGTGAAGGTGAAGAAATTACTGTGGAGATCGTCAGTTTGTATGACAAGGCCAAAGCTGAGGACTGGTCAAAGGAGCAGTTTTTGCAGGAGGTCTCCCATATTCCCGGTGTGTATGTGCCATCTTTTTATCATCATACATATCATAATGATGGAACCATAGCAGAAATTAAACCCAGGGATGGTGCGCCTGTTAAGGTTACGAAGCGTATTGTTGAGAATCTGGATGAAGCATATTTTCCTACTAAGATGATCGTTTCCTCTACGGAGATCGTCCACGACAGGGCGAATCTGGAGGTCTTCAGAGGCTGCATCCGTGGCTGCCGTTTCTGCCAGGCTGGTTTTTCCTGTCGGCCGGTTCGTAAGAAGAGTCCGGAAGTCCTATTTCGACAGGCAGTTGATACTTTGGAAGATTCCGGTCATAATGAAATTACCCTGTCCAGCTTGTCTACCTCCGATTATCGTCATCTGAAGGAACTGACCGATGCAATAATACCTTATTGCGCTAATCACAAGGTGAATCTGTCTGTTCCGTCTCTTCGTGCGGATAATTTCTCCCGTGATCTGATGCAAAAACTGCAAACGCTGAGAAAGAGCGGTCTGACCTTTGCGCCGGAGGCAGGTACGCAGCGGCTGCGGGATGTAATCAACAAAAATCTGACGGAGGATGAAATTATCTCTAGCTGTGCCAAAGCGTTTGAAGGCGGCTGGAACAATGTAAAGCTGTATTTTATGCTGGGTTTGCCTACAGAAACCGACGAAGACGTGTTGGGCATAGCGGATCTGGTATACAAGGTCATTCAAACTTGGAAGGAGCACGCCTCCAATAAGAAACGCGGTCTGCGGGTACATGTTGCAACGGCGTACTTTGTGCCGAAGCCACATACGCCGTTTCAGTGGGAAAAGCAAATCACACCGGAGGAATACTTGCGTCGGTGTCGTTTGCTGAAGGATCATTTTTACTCCAAGTCTATTGAGTACAACTATCATACTCCCGATATTAGCCGTCTGGAGGCCGTAACTGCCCGTGGTGACCGCCGTTTGGGTGCTGTGATCGAAGCGGCTGCCAGAAATGGCGCTAAGCTGGACGGCTGGGATGAATATTTTTCCTACCAAGCTTGGTTGGATGCCTTTGCTGAGTGCGGAATTGACCCGGATTTTTATACCGTCCGTGGTTTCAGAGAGGATGAGATCCTGCCCTGGGATACTGTTGATGTGGGCGTCAGCAAGTCGTTCCTGATGAGGGAACGGAAACAAGCATACGCCGGTATGGTGACACCCGATTGCAGACACAGCTGCAGCGGATGCGGCGCCAATGCATTACTGCAGGAGGTGGAGTGCGATGCCTAGATTGCTGTTTGAAAAGAAGGGGAATGCGGTCTGGATCTCTCATCTGGATTTGATGCGGGTGTTCCAGCGCAGCTTTAAGCGTGCCGGATTATCGCTGACACACACACAGGGGTTTAACCCCAGACCCTCTGTGTCCATTGCCTTGCCGCTGTCTGTGGGCGTGGAGAGCTGCTGTGAGATTCTGGACTTTGATCTGGAAGGAGAACCGGTTCCCTATGAGGAAATCCAAGCCCGGCTCAATGAAGCGCTGATAGCGGGCGTAAGAGTTTTACAGGTATATGACAATGGTGCTAAGTTGAAAAATCTTGCGTACCTGCATTGCAACGTTATTCTTGAATACGACCAGAGTGTACCGAACGGAACATTGACAGCTATTCGTGCTCTGTTTGCCAGCGAAACTGTGATCGTTCCCAAAAAGACAAAAACCAATGGAATCCAGGATCAAAACATTATTCCGATGATTCGATCCTTGGACGTTCGGCAAGCAGGGGAGAAGGAACTGATTCTGGACTCTGTTGTTTGCTGTCAAAATCCCACGCTGAATCCTATGCAGCTGTATTTAGCAATCGAACGGTATCTTCCGGAATGCAAGGCTGATTTTGTTCGGTGCTGCCGTTTGGAAATTTTTGATTTGAATTCTGAAGTATTTCGTTAAGGAGTAATATTTATGGAACTGAATCCCAACTATATTCTGGAAGATTGCCCGATGTGCCGCGGCAGCGGTATGGTAATGCACGAGGGTGGCTGGAATGTGCAGGTGGAATGTGCTGATTGCAGTGCACATACCGTCTATGTGGAATATAACAATGAGGAAGAGAAGAAACAGGCAGAAGAGCAGGTTGTTCGCTTGTGGAATTTAGGAAAGGTTGTCCGCACTGAGATCGGTGAATGACCCTCTGAAATATTTTCAAAATTTCAAAAAAAGTGCTTGCATTTTCAGACAGAGTGTGATATTATACTGTGGCTGTCGAAAGATGTAAGCAAGATCCGGGTTTGGCGAAGTTTGGTATCGCGCTTGAATGGGGTTCAAGAGGCCGCTGGTTCGAATCCAGTAACTCGGACCAAGAAAGAGGAAGTAACTTCTGTTACTTCCTCTTTCTTATCTATAATTTACTTAAAAAAGGATTGCTAATTCACAAAACAGGCTGAAATTATTAAAAAACTGGATTTTTCTTCGAAATAATACTTGCATTTTGAAGAATAGTGTGTTATAATCCACCGGTCTGAAAAAACAAGGTGAGTCCTCTACAGCGCCGGGAACCATATCACCGGATAGATCGCTGCAAGAACGCCCAATATTAAGGAGGACAAAGATATGGATTTGGTAAAGGCTCTGTCTAGCCAGTATATGAAGGAAGAGCTGCCCGAGATGCGGGTTGGCGACACCGTTCGTGTACACGTTCGGATCAAGGAAGGCTCCCGTGAGCGTATCCAGGTGTTTGAAGGCACCATCATTGCTCGCAAGCACGGCGGCATCGGTGAGACCATCACTGTTCGTCGAATCAGCTATGGTGTTGGCTGTGAGAAGGTTTTCCCTGTTCACTCCCCCCGTATTGCCAGTGTTGAGACCGTCCGCAAGGGTAAGGTACGTCGCGCAAAGCTGTACTACCTGCGTGATCGCTTTGGTAAGGCTGCAAAGGTTAAGGAAAAGATTTAATTTAAAATTCCGTAAAAAAAGAGGGGTACCCCTCTTTTTTTATTTGTCAAAATGGTTTATAATGACAAAAGATTGAAGTATATACCGGAGGAATATAGATGGAAAATATGGATTTTTTGGCGTCTGAGAATGAGAAGATGGCGAATGATCAACAGCTGCTATTGAATCAGGAAGTACGCCAGACATCGACAACCCAGCCTGATATCGCTTCGAAGGAAACATCAAATAAGAAGGTGATTCTGGAATATCTTCGTGATTTTGTGTTTTGGCTGGTTGGAATCCTTTTGGTTTTTGTGCTTATTTTTCGCGTGGTTGTGGTCTCCGGTCCTTCTATGCGGGATACATTGCAGGACGGCGATTATGTTATGCTAATCAGCAATGTCTTTTATCGCGAACCTAGGTATGGTGATGTCATTGTTGCAAGTAAGGACTCTTTTAAGGATGGCGAACCCATCATCAAGCGCGTGATCGCAACCGAAGGCCAGGTGGTCGATATTGACTTTGAGGCAGGAAAGGTTTTTGTGGATGGCGTTGAATTGTATGAGCCGTATATAAGGACGCTTACCAATCGGTATGAAGGTATGAATTTTCCGTTGACTGTGGACGATGGCTGTATTTTTGTTATGGGGGATAACCGAAACGACTCAAAAGACAGCCGCAGCACAGAGATTGGTCTGATCGACAAGCGGGAGATTCTTGGCAGAGCCATATTTGTTTTACTCCCTGCGGTCGATGAGACCACAGGTACGCGTCAGTTTGACAGAATTGGAGCAATATCATAATGGAACTCGAACGGATGAACATACAGTGGTATCCCGGCCATATGACCAAAACACGGCGTCAGATCGAGGCGGATTTAAAGCTGGTGGATGCGGTATGTGAGATCGTGGATGCCAGAATCCCTGTTTCCAGCCGAAACCCGGATATCGACGCAATTTGTGGCAATAAACCCAGAATCATTGTTCTGAATCGAATGGATCTTGCCGATCTGGAGGCGACACGGAAATGGATGGCTTATTATCACAGTAAAGGCATAGCATCCATTGCCACGGATTGCAAGACCAAAAAGGGTATTTCCGGATTCCAGCCTGCGGTGCGGTCTGTACTGAAGGAGAAGTTGGAACGCAATGCGGCAAAGGGTATGAACAAACCCCTTAAAGTAATGGTTGTTGGTATCCCTAATGTTGGAAAATCCACGCTGATCAATCAAATTTCCGGTCGAAAGGGCGCCAAGGCAGAGAACCGTCCCGGCGTTACTCGGGGCAAACAGTGGGTAACTGTTGACAGTGGTTTACTGCTTTTAGACACACCCGGTATCCTTTGGCCTAAGTTTGAAGATCCGGAAGTGGGAATGATGTTGGCCTACACCGGGGCGGTGAAAGAAGGCGTGATTGATATTGAAGAATTGGCAGCTCGACTGATGGAGCTGCTGCTGAGATTCTATCCCGCCACACTAAAGGAACGTTATAAGGTGGAAGCAGAACCGGGAACACCTGGCTATATACTGCTGGAAGAGGCAGGACGCAAGCGCGGTTATTTGCTCTCACGGGGAGAGATCCATACAGAACGGATGGCAAAGGTTTTACTGGACGAGTACCGGTCCGGAAAGCTGGGTCACTTTACCCTAGAATCTCCGGAGGATATGCAATGAGCGAAGTCAATATGTGGGAATTTGAAAATAAGTATTTTGAGCAAGGTATTGAGTGGGTCTGCGGAGTGGATGAGGCCGGACGGGGGTGCTTGGCAGGACCTGTCTGCGCAGCTGCGGTTATTTTGCCCGCCAATATTGTCATTCCGGGTCTCAATGACAGCAAAAAAATCTCCGACAAAAAGCGTCGGGAGCTATATCCCGTGATCAAAGAGCAAGCCCTGGCCTATTCCATTGCCTTTGCAAGTCACCGGGAGATTGACTCGGTGAATATCCTGCAAGCCACATTTCTGGCTATGGAGCGGGCCATTAACGGTCTGAAGATCAAGCCGGAGATTGCGTTGATCGATGGCAATCGCGCTAAGGATTTTGGCGTTCCGGTGGAAACGATTATTGGTGGAGACGGATGCAGCGCCAGTATTGCTGCAGCATCCGTTTTGGCAAAGGTTACCCGAGATGATGTTATGCTGGAGATGGCAAAGACATATCCGGGTTATGCGTTTGAAATACATAAGGGCTATGGCACAAAGGCCCATTATGCCGCCTTAACACAGATGGGACCCTGTGAAATCCACAGAATGACATTCCTGAAGAAATTCTATGGGGAAAAGTAATATTCTTGGCGCCTGGGGTGAGGCGCTGGCTGCAGAATACCTGCGCAGGAAGCGCTATAAGGTGCTGGCTACCGGCTATCGAAGCAGGTTTGGAGAAATAGATCTGATTGTTTCTGATCGGAAGTATCTGGTATTTGTAGAGGTTAAGCTGAGAAAGAACGACCATTTTGCAGATGCCGGAGAATTTGTACACAACCGGAAACAGAATCGGTTACGGGCGACTGCGGAGTATTATCTGTCGGAAACACCTACTGAGCTGCAGCCCAGATTTGATGTGATTGAGATCTATGCTCCATATGGCACTGCTACAGTGAAACCGAAAATTATCCATCTGGAGGATGCTTTTCAATGAGATTTCCTGTCTTTGACCTGCATTGTGATACGGCACTTGCCCTTTGGGACCGGTCATTTACTGTATGTGATAGCTTACGCAGTAATCAGCTGCATATTGATTTGGAACGGGCAGGGCAGCTTGCAGGCTATGCCCAATGTTTCGCCTGTTTTACCACGACTTTTGCGTCTATGCCGGAGGAAATCACACCAGAAATGGTCTTTGAAAAAGAACTCTCCGGGATATTGAGCCAGATAAACATCAATGTGGATATGATACAGCTGGCTACCGGAGCAGATGATATACTGACGAATACCAGCAATGGACAAATGTCGGCAATATTGACCATTGAAGGACCGGCGGGATTTGGTTACTGCCCGGAAAAACTGGAAGAACTGTATCGTATGGGTTTCAGGATCACCACCCTTGGATGGAATGAAAGGAATATTCTCTGCGGTTCCTGCGTCACAGGCGGGGGACTGACGGATTTGGGAAGGGAATATGTCCGACAAGCGCAACGGCTTGGTATGCTGGTGGATGTGAGTCATATCAGCGATGAAGCATTTTGGGATATTATGGATATTACCCAAAGGCCTGTGATCGCGTCCCATTCCAACAGCAGAGCGATTTGGAATGTACCGCGGAATCTGACCGATGATATGTATCGGGCAATTTGCGACACCGGGGGAACGGTTGGGATCAACTTGTATACTGCGTTTCTGGGTGATTCTGCGGATTTGAATACGGTATGTGACCACATACTGCATTTTTTGGAGCTGGTTCCGGAAGAGGGACATATCAGTCTTGGCGGCGATTTGGACGGCTGTGATGATCTGCCAATCGGCTTTAGCGGAGTCCAGGACTATGATAAGCTGGCGGATCAATTACTGTTACGGGGAATAGATCCGAAAACCGTTAGTAATATTTTCTGGAATAATGCGATTGAGGTGATGCGTAAATGCTCTATGTAAGCACAAAAAGCAAAACAGATTTCTACACCGCACATCGGGCGCTCCATAACAGGTTTGCCGGTGATGGAGGTATGTTTGTGCCTTTTCACCTAGTAACCATTGAACCGGAACAGCTTGCAGCCTGGAAGGGTAAGTCAGCAGGGGAGGCCATCGCGCTGATTTTGAATGGTTTCTTCGGACTTTCTTTAACCGGCTGGGATGTAGAGTACGCCATTGGCAGAACGCCTTTTCGAGCAGTCGCGATGAATCGTCGTATCACGGTTGCGGAATGCTGGCGCAGCATAAGCGGTTCGTGGGATAAAATCGTCAGAAATCTACATATTTGTATGGGCTGCAGGGATACAGTTGCTGCGGATATCCAGGGCTGGGTTCGTATTGCGATCGAGATTGCAATACTGTTTGGCATTTACGCTCAAATTGACGATGATGGAACAGGCACCTTCGATATTTGCGTGGCAGGCGGAAACTTTGCCACGGTGGCAGCCGCCCTTTATGCAAAGGATATGGGTCTTCCTGTTGGGAAGATTCTGTGCGTTTGCAATGAAAACAGCGGATTCTGGGATTTGATTCACAGGGGAGAGTTTAATACAGGTCTTGCTGTGATCAAAACAGCCCTATCGGAGTTGGATATTACCAGACCAAGGTATTTGGAATACCTGATCCATAGAGCCTTTGGTATTGAGGGTGTGAAGCAATATCTGGATGCTTGTGATAAAAATGGGGTCTTTTATCTGGATGAAGATATGGAAGTGCGGTTAACCGATGAACTGTTGACCGCTGTTTCCAGTTCAAGCCGGGTAGATGCAGTCATATCAAGTCTGTACCGTACCAATGGGTACATCGCAGATCCTGTAACAGCACTGATCTACGGCGGTCTGCAGGACTATCGGGCATCCTCCGGTGTCAGCAACCACACCTTGCTGTTGGCAAAAGACAGCCCGCTTGATTCGTCCAGTACTGTGGCACAGGCACTGGGAATTACCAGGAACGAACTGATCAAACAGATCAATTCTCCAAGGAGTAAGTAAAATGGCATTATACGCAATCGGAGATCTGCACCTATGTCTGGGTGCGCCAAAACCTATGGATGTATTTGGCGGCGCGTGGCTCGGATATATGGAAAAGTTAAAAAAGGGGATTCAAATCATCACCCCGGAGGATACCACAGTGCTGCTTGGCGATCTCTCCTGGGCGTTGGATCTGCAGAGTGCCGATGCAGATTTTGCCTGGATCGATCAGATACCCGGCAGAAAAATTATTTTGAAGGGCAATCACGATTACTGGTGGAGCACCGCTTCCAAGTTCTACAATTATTGTGCAGAACACGGTTTCTCGGACCAATGGATTCTGAATAACAACTGCTATGAGTACGATGGTTATGCAATCTGTGGAACAAGAGGCTGGTTTTATGAAGAACAGCGCAGTGATGCACACGATGAGAAGATCTTTCGGCGGGAACTGATGCGCCTTGAAGCATCACTGAAAGCTGCTGGAGATCTGCCGAAGATGGTGTTTTTACACTATCCGCCGCTGTATAAGGGGTATGCCTGCAACGAGATTTTGGAGATCCTCCACAGGTACGGCGTACGACGTTGTTTTTATGGGCATCTGCACGGCGCCAGTCACGGATTGGCAATGGAAGGACTGTGGGACGGGATTGAATACAAATTGCTGTCTGCAGATAAATTGAATTTTCAGCCATACCGGATTATTTCATAAAATTTCAAGAAAAGAGTGGACATTTGGCATATAATTTGCTAGAATAATTCGGATGCAAAAAACGAACATTGAATGGCTGTAAAAACAGCCTGAAATTTGGGAGGATACAAACAATGAACATCAAGAGTATTGAAAAAAACGGTAATCAGGCTACCATTGTTGTTGAGATCGACAAGGAACTGATGGAGTCCGGTGTCCAGAAGGCTTATCTGAAGGCTCGTAAGAATATTATGATCCCCGGCTTCCGTAAGGGCAAGGCTCCTCGGAAGATGATCGAGTCTATGTATGGCGCTCACGTATTCTATGAAGACGGCCTGGAAGAGATTTTCCCCGAGGTCTATGAGTTTGCTGTTGTGAAGCAGGATGTGAAGGCAGTTGGCCGTCCCAGCCTGACCGATATGGACATTAACGAAGAAAATATTGTCACCATCACTTTGACCACCGATATTTACCCCGAGGTGACTTTGGGCGATTACAAGGGTCTGGAAGTGGAAAAGGCAGAAGCTACTGTTTCCGATGAGCAGGTTGACAGCGAACTGAACCGGATGGCTCAGAATGTTTCTTCCACCGAAACAGTTGAGCGTGCTGCTGAAATGGGCGATACCGCCAATATCGACTTTGAAGGCTTTGACAACGGTGTTGCTTTCGCAGGCGGCAAGGGCGAGAACTTTGACTTGAAGCTGGGTTCCGGTTCTTTTGTTCCCGGTTTTGAGGAGCAGGTTGTGGGTATGAACGTCGGTGAGGAAAAGGATATTGATATCACTTTCCCTGAGGACTACCACGCTGAGCTGGCCGGTAAGGCAGTTGTGTTCCACGTGAAGCTGAATAAAGTCACAGTTACAAACATCCCCGCTTTGGATGACGAGTTTGCAAAGGACGTTTCTGAGTTTGAAACTCTGGAAGAACTGAAGGCTGACATTCGCGCCAAGGCTCTGGAGAAGGCACAGAAGCAGATCGATTCCGCTTTTGAGCAGGCTTGCGTAGACAAGGCTGCCGAAAATACCACCGTGGATATGCCCAAGTCTCTGGTTGAGCTGGAGCTGGACAGCCAGATGGAGCGCTTCGGCTATCAGCTGCAGATGAGCGGCTATTCTATGGATCAGTATGCCAAGATGATGGGTGGCGACCTGTCCACTATGCGTAATGCATTCCGTCCCGCTGCTGAGAAGCAGGCTAAGGCAAATGTTACGCTGGCTAAGATCGTTGAAGTCGAAGGCATCACCGTCACCGACGAAGACATCAACGCTGAATATGAAGCAATGGCAAAGCAGTACGAGATGGAAGTTGACAAGATCAAGTCTATGGTTGCTGCAGAAGAGTTGAAGACCAATCTGGAGACCCGCAAGGCTGTGAAGGTGATTGTGGATTCTGCTGTTGCAGTTGCACCTAAGGCTGAAGAGGCTGCTTCTGAGGAATAAATTTACCAATAGATGGTTAGAATGTTTCAAACCCTGAAAGGAGACATAACCATGAGTTTAGTACCCTATGTTGTTGAACAGACCAGTCGCGGAGAGCGTAGTTATGATATTTTTTCCCGACTGTTGAATGACCGAATTATTTTCCTGTCGGAAGAGGTCAATGATACGACTGCAAGTCTTATTGTGGCACAATTGCTGTATCTAGAGGCACAGGATCCGGATAAGGATATCCAGTTCTATATCAACAGCCCCGGTGGCAGTGTTACCGCCGGTATGGCGATTTACGATACGATGCAGTATATCAAGTGCGATGTGGCAACCATTTGTGTGGGTATGGCTGCATCTATGGGCGCATTCCTGCTGTCTGCAGGCACAAAGGGAAAACGGATGGCTCTGCCCAATTCAGAGATTATGATACATCAACCCTCTGCAGGAACCCAAGGTCAAATTACGGATATGGCGATCCATATGAAGCGTTTGGAAACCATTAAGGCCAGAATGAACCGTATTTTGGCTGAAAATACCGGAAAGAGCGTTGAAGAAGTTACCGCTGCTTGCGAGCGCGATAACTTTATGACCTCCGAAGAGGCCAAGGAATTTGGTTTGATTGATCGGGTTCTTGAGCGTCATTGATTGTACTAGAAAGGCGGTATCCGGTTTATGTCCAAAACGGATGAACAGCTGATCAGTTGTTCCTTCTGCGGTAAGCGGGAATCACAGGCACGACTGATTGCAGGCCCCGGCGTTTATATCTGCAGCGACTGTGTACAGGCTTGCTGCGATTTGCTGCGGGAAGATGAAAGCAATACCGAAATGCCGGAATATCTGCCTACTCCCGCGGAGATCAAGGCATATATGGATGGCTACATTATTGGCCAGGAAGATGCGAAAATAGCACTTTCCGTGGCGGTATATAACCATTACAAGCGAATCTATATGGCAACCAACACAGATGTGGAACTGCAAAAAAGCAATATTTTGCTGATTGGCCCTACCGGTTCCGGCAAGACGCTGTTCGCACAGACCCTTGCCAGAATTTTGGATGTTCCCTTCGCTATTGCCGATGCCACCACATTGACGGAGGCCGGCTATGTGGGCGATGACGTTGAGAATATTCTGGTTCGTTTGTTGCAAGCTGCTGACTTTGATCTGGAGCGAGCAGAACGGGGAATTATCTATATCGATGAAATGGATAAGATCGCCCGCAAGAGCGAGAACACATCCATTACCAGAGATGTTTCCGGTGAAGGCGTGCAGCAGGCGCTGCTGAAGATCCTGGAAGGCACGGTGGCCAATGTTCCGCCTCAGGGTGGAAGAAAACATCCCCAGCAGGAAACGATCCCTGTAGATACCTCCAAGATACTGTTTATTTGTGGTGGTGCTTTTGACGGTCTTGATAAGATCATTGAAACCAGAACAGATAAGTCCGCCATTGGATTTGACGCTCCGGTTGAGAGCAAAAAGAATCGGGATGTGGGTAAACTGCTGTCACAGGTGCAGCCCCACGATTTGATCAAGTTTGGCATTATTCCGGAGCTTGTTGGACGTATGCCGGTGATTACCAGCTTGCAGAGTCTGAAGCAGGAAGATCTGATTCGAATCCTGACTGAGCCGAAAAATGCTCTTACCAAGCAGTATGAGGCTCTTCTGGCGATGGATCACGTGGAACTTCAGTTCCAGCCGAAGGCATTAGAGCTCATCGCCCAGAGGGCGGTAGAGCGTCAAATTGGAGCCCGTGGCCTGCGGGCGGTTATGGAAGAAACTATGACCAAAATTATGTACGTAATTCCATCCGACCTAACCATCAAGAAAGTAATGATTACTCCCGACTGCATTGATGGAAAGGAACCGAAGATCGTCCGTGATAAGGCTAATCCTCGTGAAAAATTGAACACGAGAATCTAAATGGAGAAGGGGGTAGGAAGCTACCCCCATTTTTGTTACTTTCCTGGAAGGAGGAACGCCATGAGTGAACTTTTTGTATCCGGCAGATTACCTGTATTGGCTCTTCGTGGGCTTGCGGTATTTCCGGAACAGACGGTCCATTTTGACATTGGCCGTGTAAAATCTGCATTGGCACTGGAATATGCTATGAAGCACGACCAGATTTTAATGCTGGTCCCACAAAAAAGCCTGTTGGAGGAAAATCCCGACCTGTCCGGTCTGTATACAATTGGTACGGTTGTCAAGGTCAAGCAGATTTTAAAATCACAAAATGATAATATTCGCGTACTGGTTTCAGGTCTATACCGGGCAAGGTTGGCGGATCTGCATCAATTAGAGCCTTATCTCGCAGGTCAAGTAGAAACTGTACGGGAATCTCCGGTGAGAGATTCCCTGCGTGCGCGGGCACTGTGCCGTGAGGCTAATATGCTGTATGCTACCTACTCAGATATGGTAGAAAGACCTGCCCAAGGAATACAACTGAAGATGTTAGCTTCAGAGAGCTGTGGCTTCATTGCAGATGCCATTGCACAGAATTCTGGTATCGACTACAAGGATAAAGCAAAGCTACTTTGTCAGCTGAATCCTGTTCGCCGAATGGAGCAGGTTTTGGAACTGCTGCAGCAAGAAATCCAGATGTTGCAAATGGAGGCGGATATTCAAGAGAAAACCCGGGCCAACATTGACCAGGATCAACGGGATTACTATCTGCGGGAGCAGATGAAGACCATCCGCGAGGAACTTGGTGAAGGCGATGAGTATGCCGAATTTGCCGAGTATGAGAAACGTATTCTGCTTCTGAATCTGCCGGAGGAGTCCGAGCAGAAGCTAATTAAGGATCTGCAGCGACTTAAGAAACAGCCTTATGGTTCTACTGAGGGTTCCGTACTTCGCAACTATCTGGATACCGCATTGGAGCTGCCCTGGAACACACGCACTAAGGAACGGGTGGATGTAGCTACCGCCAGAAAGATTCTTGAGAAAGATCATTATGGTCTGCAGAAGGTGAAAGAGCGCATTCTGGAGACTATTGCAGTTCGCCAAATCGCACCTCAAATGCCTCCGCAGATTTTGTGTCTGGTTGGCCCTCCTGGTGTGGGCAAGACCTCTGTTGCTTATTCTATCGCCAAAAGTCTGAACCGAAAAATGGCGCGGATTGCCCTCGGCGGTGTCCACGATGAAGCAGACATCCGCGGCCACCGCAAGACCTATGTGGGCGCTATGCCCGGACGGATCCTTTCGGCACTGATTCAGGCAGGCAGCTCAAATCCTGTGTTACTGCTGGATGAAGTGGACAAAATGGGCTCGGATTATCGGGGAGACCCCAGCGCGGCGCTACTGGAGGTGCTTGATGGCGAGCAGAACAAGACCTATCGTGATCACTATCTGGAGATTCCATTTGATCTGAGTGATGTGATGTTTATTACGACTGCCAACACATTGGATACAATTCCGAGACCTCTGCTGGACCGAATGGAGATCATAGAACTGGGTTCTTACACGGACGAAGAAAAACTGATGATTGCCAAGAACCATCTAATTCCCAAGCAACTGAGTAAGCACGGTCTGAAGAAATCTCAGCTGAAAATCAGTGATGACGGCATTCGAGAGATTATTCGTTGCTATACCAGAGAGTCCGGTGTCCGGAACCTGGAACGGAGCATCGCAGAGATCTGTCGCAAGGCTGATATGCAGATGATCTCTGATGACCAGACAAAGAAAATCTCCGTAAACGGCAACAATCTGGAACTGTTCCTTGGTGTCCGAAAATATCTGCCCGACCGATTGCCTTGCTGTGATCAGGTTGGCTTGGTGACCGGTCTGGCCTGGACCTCTGTTGGTGGTGAAACGCTAGAAGTGGAGGTCAATGTAATGGATGGCTCCGGCAAGCTGGAGTTGACCGGCAATCTGGGTGATGTGATGAAGGAATCCGCGCATGCAGCCTTGAGTTATATCCGGTCTAACGCAGAGCGGTTAGGTATTGCCAACGACTTCTACAAAACAAAAGACATTCACGTGCATTTTCCAGAGGGAGCAGTACCCAAGGATGGTCCTTCTGCAGGCATTACTGTCTGCACGGCTATGGTTTCTGCTCTTACTAATTTGAGTGTACGCAGGGATGTGGCGATGACTGGCGAGATCTCCTTACGGGGCAGGGTATTGCCTATTGGTGGTCTTAAGGAAAAAACAATGGCTGCCCTGCGTCACGGAATCCATACTGTGATCATACCCAAGGATAACGAGCGGGATTTGCAAGAAATTGATCAAACGGTTCGCAACTGTTTGAATTTTATTGTGGCACAGACAATGGACACCGTACTGGAGACCGCACTGAACCATAAAGCAGATATGATGCCTACCATCATACAGGATATACCCGGTGACAGAAACCTCAAGTCCCGGAAGCCTGTTATCCAGCAGTGAGGTAGACAGATGAATTTTAACAACGTTGAATTTCTGATTTCTGCGGCATCGCCTAAGGACTTTCCCCAAAACCGTATGCCGGAGATTGCCTTTGCCGGCAAGTCAAATGTTGGAAAATCCTCTGTGATTAACCGTATCTTACAGAGAAAGAATTTTGCACGCGTTGGAGAAAAACCCGGCAAGACGGTCCACGTCAATTACTTTAAGATCGATCAGAAGTGTTATTTTGTGGATTTGCCCGGCTATGGCTATGCCAAGGTCTCACAACAGGAGAAGGATCGCTGGGGAAGGCTGATGGAGGATTATTTTGCGGCGGATCGTATTGACTTGGGTGTGATGATCGTAGACGCCCGTCACGCGCCTACCAATAATGATATCACGATGGCGAATTGGTTTTTGCAGAGCCAATGTCCTTTTGTTGTTGTGGCAAACAAACTGGACAAGCTTAAAAAAAGTGAACTGATCCCCAATATGCAGCGTATTCGGGATGATTTAGAATTGCCTGAAGAATGTCCTGTTATTCCTTTTTCCGCTGAAAAGGGTACCGGTCGCGAGGAATTGGTGCGGTTGATTCTTGCCGCAGCAGGAGAATAAACAGATAACTATCTGTAGTTAAAAAGATCCCACAGCCTGAAAGCTGTGGGATCTTTGCGTTTATTAGAGCTTCTTCTTGGCTTGTTTCAACGCGGTTGCTAACTGATCGGGACAGGAAGTGGGTTTTACACCGCAGTGGATACTCTCCAAGCGACAAATGACTTCATCCACATCCATTCCTTCTACCAGTTTACTAACACCCTGAAGATTGCCGTTGCAACCCCCCATAAACTGTACATTATGCACCTTTCCATCCTCAATGTCGAAGAGAATCATCTGGGAGCAGGTGCCTTTGGTCTTGTATTCAAATTGCATTGCGTTTTTCCTTTCTTTACACAATAATATCTACAAGTGTTGCCTCTATAAATTCAGCCAGCGCAAGAGGAGGTAGGATCATTTGATGTCCCCGTTCTCCGGCAGAAACAGCAATTTCGTCGAATAGTTGGCAGGTTTCGTCCATATAGGCTGGATATTTTTTCTTCATAGCCACAGGACTGCACCCGCCCCGTATATAACCGGTTAAATTTAATAGTTCTTTGACAGGAATCAACATCATATCCTTATCGCCAGCTGCTTTGGCGGCTTTTTTTAAGTCCAACTCAAAACATACCGGAATGCAGAACACATTGATACCCGTCCTGGAACCCCTGGCTACCAGTGTCTTGTATACCTGTTCCGGAGGAAATCCAATCGCCTCAGCTGCGTGAATACCGCTTAAATCCTGCTCGTCGAATTGATAAAAAGCTTCACGACAGGGAATCTTTGCCTGTTGAATCAGCCGCACAGCATTGGTTTTTTGAGACATATTAATCACCGGAGTTAATTATATGCTACATAATGAGATATTTCAAGAGTGAATTGAATGTTGCATTCGGGTTACCCTAAAATTCGGAGGGATGCAATATGGATCAACAAGAAAAAAAGAACGATCAGCAGGATAATCTGATAGAGCTTGGGCTGGAAGTTAGTAAAAACGGGAAGGGCTGTATTTATACATTGACCATCATCGGACAAATTGAGGGTCATCAAGTCCTGCCTGAAACAGTAAAGACTACAAAATACGAGCATATTTTACCATTGCTGGCGGGAATAGAAGAAAGTGAAGACATCGATGGAATTTTATTGCTTCTTAATACCGTTGGCGGTGATATCGAGGCAGGACTTGCCATTGCTGAGATGATATCCGGTATGAAAAAACCAACAGTTTCTCTTGTCCTGGGTGGAGGACATTCCATCGGAATTCCGTTGGCTGTGTGTGCAAAAAAATCATTTATTACCAGAACGGCCAGTATGACAGTGCATCCGGTACGAATGACCGGACTTGTGGTGGGCGCACCCCAGACATTTCGGTATTTCCACCGCATTCAGGAACAGATTACAGACTTTGTGACGGCTAACTCAGGAATAACAAAAGAGAGATTTGAAGGTTATATGATGGCAACCGGTGAAATGGCAACGGATGTTGGCACAATCTTGTACGGAAAAGATGCTGTTGCGTCCGGCTTGATCGATGAGTTGGGTGATCTGAATGATGCACTTACAGAACTTCACAGAATGATAGAGGAACAAAAAGAGAAGAAAGAATAAATTTTTACTTCGGGGTGGAAATTTAATTATTGATATGGTACAATAAAATGAATTTATTTAGTTGTATGAAAGGAGAAGGCGGTTCCTATGTCGATTATTACTTGTATTTTTTATGGCTTTTTGTCCGGAATTGCCGAATTCCTTCCGGTTTCCTCCCGCGCACACCAATCGCTTTTACTATATCTGAGCGGGAAAATGACCAGAGATCCTTTTTTGGATCTACTGGTACATATCGCAGTTTTGTTTGCAATTCTATTTTTCAATAAAGCAACACTTTCCCGGCTTCGGGTAGGGGAACGCCGCAGATCAGGACACAGGCAGGGGAGACTGCGAATGCAAAAGATCGCCTATGATTCCCGACTGATCCGTACGGCATCCGTACCACTGATCATCGGCTCTATGACATATGGTGCGCTTATGCGTTATGAGAGGAATCTGGTTGTTTTGGCGGTATTTCTTATACTAAACGGAATCATATTGCTGATAGCTGAACACGTCCGTCACGGCAACGCAGACGCCTCCACAATGTCCGGTCTGGATGGGATCGTTATGGGCATCTGCGGCTCGATGGCATCCTTTCCCGGAATATCCCGTACCGGTATGATCACATCGTACGCTGTGTTGCGCGGTGCGGCGTATCATCACGCATCAAACTGGGCAGTAGTTTTGGCAATTCCTGCTATGGCTGTTGCAATCATTATGGATGTGGTTAGTATCATTTCTGTTGGTTTTGGTTTTGTTACGTTTTCCTTGATTGCGGGATATTTCCTGGGAGCTGTTGCTGCCTTTGGAGGAACATACATCGGAATTACGTTCCTGCGCACTATTTTGAACAGATCCGGACTTTCCGGTTTTGCTTATTATTCCTTGGGCGCTGCCCTGTTTACATTCATTTTGTATTTGATTGTCTGGTAAGGAGGCTTTTATGGCTGACAAAAAGCATAAATCTCAGGCAGAAAAGGTTGCCTCTGCTACAAAGAGTAAAAAGAAATCCAAGGCCCCCGAAAAGAAAAAGAATAATGGGAAGGTATCTGTAAAGTCAGTACCGGATACGCCGAAAATCCCTGTTCGTGTGATCTCTGCTACACTTCTGTTGGGGCTCTTTGTTCTTTTTTTGGTGTTTTTCTTCGAACCGGAGGGTGGAGAGCTTGTTAAGCTGATTGATGGCTTCCTACACGGTTTGGTTGGACGTGTTGGCTTCATTATATGCATTCCGGTACTTCTGTATCTGTTTATTATTCACGCCTTTAGCGGAACAAGACCGATTAAGATGCGCACGGTTTGTCTGTTGATCTTTGTCGCGTGCTGCGGTTGTATATCGCATTTGAGCCTAAACCCTCAGAATCTGAACAGTGGATTTGCCGTTGTTACCGATCTATATAAAGGCGGCCTCGTGGGCACAACAGCCGGTGTAATTTGCGGCGGTTTGGCTATGCTGGTTCGCTGGCTGTGTGGAACGGCGATCAGTTACATTTTGTTTGTGCTGGGCGCAATCATTTCACTATTAGGCGGTATGCAGATCACGGTGGCCAGCATCATTCGCGCCATCCAGAATCGTCCCCGTCCTGACTGGGACAAGGAGGTTAAGGAACAACCTGAACCTGCTGCAATCGTTGTAAATCACATTGCTAATAAGCGTATTCAGCATATGGAAGCTCGTCGGCAACAAGCGGCTGAACTGGCTCAACAGGAAGCGGAAGAGTCTGGATCTGTTCAAACCTACACAATTAAGAATGATAGATCTAAGATTGCAGATATGATGCGTCAGATCGACGGCGACACACAGACTCCTGTAGCGGCTGCAGCAGGCAGTCACGGGGTAAGCAATGAAGTTGAGATCCTGCCTGCAGTGGAAGCGCAATCAGCCGTACCTGAACAAATGCCAGAATTTGTGAAAGATGAGATTCTGGCAGAACCGGAGCCTATTATCGAGAAAAAACCTATAAAAGTGACTCCGAAAGAAGCCAGGGAAACCGCTATAGAGGTTGCCAAGGAAATTGAGGATGTCAAACTGGAAGTAAAACCGGAATATTGCTTCCCGCCCATCGATCTATTGAAGAACCCCGGCAGAAACGCAGCCGATGGCACGCTGGAAATGCGAGAGAACTCCAGGCGTCTTAGCGAGACACTGGCCAGTTTCAAGATTGAAGCACATATTGTAAATGTGACCCGCGGCCCCAGTGTGACTCGCTATGAAGTTGAACTGGAAAAGGGCGTGAGACTAAGTAAGCTGACAACCGCTGCAGATGATATTGCACTAAGTTTGGGAGCAACAGGCGTGCGAATTGCTGCCATTCCCGGAAAAATCTCAGTGGTGGGTATCGAAGTGCCTAACCGGGCAGTCAATATGGTCTCCCTGCGGGAGGTCATCGACTCCCAGGAATTTTCCAAGGCAAAGAGCAAGTCCTCCTTTGCTGTGGGTAAGGATATTGGCGGCAATTGTATTGTGGGCAATATCGCAAGACTTCCTCATATGCTGATTGCTGGTACCACCGGTTCCGGTAAATCCGTATGTATGAATTCTATCATTATTTCCTTGCTGTATAAGGCAAGTCCCGATGATGTAAAACTGATTATGGTGGACCCCAAAATGGTGGAGCTGGGTATCTATAATGGAATCCCGCATCTGCTGATTCCGGTGGTAACTGACCCCAAGAAAGCTGCCGGATCTCTGCAGTGGGCAGTGACGGAAATGATGCGGCGATATAAGGCAATGTCTGATGCAGGAGTCCGCGATTTGGAATCCTATAATAGCATTATTGAGAGCCAGGAGACAGAAGGCACAAAATTGCCGCAGGTTGTGGTGATTATTGACGAGCTGGCGGACTTGATGCTGGTCGCTGCAAAAGAAGTGGAAGAATCTATTTGCCGCATTGTCCAGATGGGTCGTGCAGCCGGTATCCACCTGATCATTGCTACCCAGCGTCCTTCTGCAGACGTGATCACCGGCCTTATGAAAGCCAATATTCCTTCCCGCATCGCTTTTGCGGTAGCATCTGCGATGGAATCCCGTATCATTCTAGATACTCAAGGTGCCGAAAAATTGGTGGGTAAGGGTGATATGCTTTATGCTCCTATTGGTAACGGAAAACCCAAGCGTGTGCAGGGCTGCTTTGTCAGCGATCCTGAGGTGGAGGCAGTTGCTTCCTATGTTAAGGCCAATTATGTCACCAATTACGACCAGCAGGTAATGGAAGAAATCGAGCGGAAAGCGATTCAGACAGGCAACAAGCCTACCGCATCCGACCCGGAACCCAATAGCGATGAATTGTCTGGTGACGAAATGCTGCCGGCAGCTGTGGATGTGATTCTGGAAACCGGCCAGGCGTCTGTGTCTATGCTTCAGCGGCGCCTGAAGCTTGGATACGCAAGAGCTGCCAGAATTGTGGACGAGATGGAAGAAAAGGGTATTGTAGGTCCTTTCCAGGGCAGTAAGCCCCGTGACATTCTGATCAGCAAAGAACAGTGGGAAGTAATGCGTTCCGGCGGAAGTCAAATGGCATTTGATGATATGGAGCAATTTGAAGATACCGCTGTGTCCGAGGATTTCTAATTATCTATTCCGGGGCGTAGCCTCGTTTTAGAACCAGCTGAATATTCAGCAAATTATTTGCATCGCATCCGGATCGCCGGAGCGACAGCAAGGAGGAAAATATGAAAACAGGTAAAATTAAACGTATGGTAGGCATCGCAATATTGATTGCGATCGTCGTCGTCCTGCAACTGCTGGGACAGTTTATCCATCTTGGTCCGGTATCCATCACGTTGGTACTGCTTCCTATCGTAGTAGGCGCTGCGTTCTATGGACCTTCCGCGGGTGCTATATTGGGCCTGGCATTTAGTGTTGTAGTACTGCTGCAACCGGATACTGCCTTCTTTTATGGCATGAATGTCTTTGGCACAGTTGTAACTGTTATCGTAAAGGGTACGATATCCGGTTGGCTGGCTGGCCTTACTTACCGTGCCTTGGCCAAGAAGAATTCATCTCTGGGTGTGCTATTGGCAGCGATTGTCTGTCCCATTGTGAATACGGGTTTGTTTTTCTTAGGCTGCCTTGTTTTCTTTGCAGGGCCTTTGGCGGAAACCGGAATTGAAAATGTTGTTATGCACGTAATTACCGTATTTATTGGCGTAAATTTCATTGCTGAATTTTTAACAAACGTTCTGTGTTGTCCTGTGATTGCACGTTTGCTGCATACGATCAGAAAATAAATAGAGCTTTTGAAATCCGGGTGGAGAAATCCACCCGGATTTTGTGCATATTCAGCCTGTCCAATCATAGTCTTAAGCAGGAGTGATGCAAATGAAGTGTGCTTGGCAGCAACTGATCGCAATCCTTCCCCAATGGATGCGACAGGATGTTGACAGACAGGGTAGAGAAACACTACAGGAATTAAGACTGCGACGAAATAGTCCCCCCAGACTGATACTCAAAGGTGGGGTGCGGGATCTAAACAGATCGATTCTAGAAAATGATATTGTATTTATACTCAATGCTGCATCTGCCTATTCACCGTGGGCAGCGGCAACAATGTCACAGGGGTATTTAACTGCCGCTGGTGGACACAGAATCGGAATCTGCGGCACAGCTGTGGTGAAGTTGGGACAAATATCGGGTTTTCAACGTCCGGAATCTCTTTGTATACGAGTGGCAAGGGATTTTCCCGGGGTTGCCGCACCGCTTGCGAATGTAACGGGATCCATTCTGATCCTGGGTCCTCCCGGAAGTGGAAAGACAACTATATTACGGGATCTGGTTCGTCAAATATCAGCGGTACAAAAGAAACAAATTTCTGTTGTGGATGAACGTAGCGAAATTTTTCCTAGTTACGTACAAGGGTTTTGCTTTGATACAGGATCGAACGTGGATATTTTGACCGGATGCGGCAAGGCGCAGGGGATTGAGGTTTTGCTGCGGAATATGTCTCCTTCTGTGATTGCTACGGATGAAATCACCGCAGAGGAGGATTGTAAAGCGCTGCTGCACGCCGGATGGTGCGGCGTAGACTTAATTGCTACAGCACATGGAGGCAGTTTGCAGGATTTGTACTGCAGACCGGTTTATAAATTACTGACGGAAAACGATCTGTTTGATACGATCGTGGTGATGAGGTCTGATAAGACCTGGAAAGTGGAGAGGGTGAATCAATGATACTGAAGTGGATCGGAGCGGTACTTGTTATTTGCTGTTGCGGCGGTTTTGGATTTCGAATGGCTGCCGGATTCCGGATAGAGGAATCTGCACTGCAGGCTCTTGAAAGAGTACTGATGTTTATGCACAATGAGCTGCAGTATCGGCTGACACCTCTGCCAGTGTTGTGCAAGATGGCAGCGGGTCAATGTGATGGTGCTCTCAGGAAAGCATTTTACTCCTTTTCCGAGGAATTGGAGACGCAAATTGCCCCGGATGCGTCCCTTTGTATGACTGCGGCGCTAAGCCGTTATCCACATCTGCCACCTGCTACGAAGGAATTGATGCGGCAGTTTGGGAGTACGGCCGGTCAATTTGATCTGCAGGGACAGCTTAGTGAAATTGAGCATTTGCAAAATCTGTGTAAGCATAACCTTCGGCAAATGTCTGTGAATCGCGATACTCGTTTGAGAAACTATCAGACATTGGGTCTTTGCGCCGGTGCAGCACTGATAATCCTATTTATTTAGCAATGGAAATTGATCTGATCTTTAAAATAGCGGCCATAGGAATTATTGTTTCAATTCTCAATCAGGTTCTTTCCCGTGCCGGCAGGGAGGAGCAGGCTACAATGACTACTTTAACTGGGGTGGTGGTTGTGTTAATGATGGTTGCACAGAAAATTGCCGATTTGTTTGACTTGGTAAAATCACTTTTTGATCTGTAATGGAATTATTTTTAAAGGCCTGTGGCGGAATCCTGATCGGTGTAATGCTTTGGATTTGTTTGGACAAGCAAGGGAAAGAGGTATCTTTGCTTTTAACAACAGCTGTCAGCTGTATGGTAATGATTGCTGTAACAACTTATCTGCGTCCTGTACTTGATTTTTTACAAAGATTGCAGAGCGTTGGAGATCTGGACCGAGAATTTGTGGATATCATACTGAAGGCTGTTGGAGTGGGGATTCTGTCAGAACTATGCGCACTGATCTGTAAGGATGCGGGGAATGCAGCTATAGGAAAAACGGTTGAAATTTTATCCACAGTTGTAATTCTATGGCTTTCGCTGCCGATTTTTGAAAAGTTGCTATCACTTATCGATACGATATTAGGAAATATATGAAGTTTATTCTGGTTCTGATCGTAATAATTCTGTCTCTTTCTTTACCGGTATCAGCTATGGAGTTTATCGCACCAGCTGCACCGGAGGACGCACAGAAATTTATGCCTGAGGATACAGAGTCCTTTGGAGAGGGCCTTTGGTATATCATTAAAAAAGCAATGGAGGAAGTTGGTCCGGAGCTGGTTGATGCATCAAAGGTATGTCTATCATTGATTGCGGTGGTTATACTGCTGAATATAGCAGATACGATGTCAGAAAAGGCCGGTCGGGCGGTTCGAATGACAGGCGCTGTTTTGATCGGTCTGATCCTTTTGGAGCCGACCAATACTTTGGTGCATTTGGGTAATCAGGCTGTAACACAGACCAGTGAGTACGGCAAGCTTGTTGTTCCGGTAATGACCGCTGCTCTTGCAGCGCAGGGAGGAAGCACCTCGTCGGCGGTACTGTGTACAGCCACGGTTTTTTTTAACACGCTGCTCACATCGGCCATCACAAAATTGCTTTTACCGATGGTCAATATTTATCTATGCCTGTCCGTAGCAAATCAAGCTGTTGGCCAGCAGATGCTAAAATCTGTACAAAAATCCGTAAAGTCTCTGATAACCTGGATGCTGAAATGTATTTTGTATGTTTTTACCGGATATATCAGCATTACCGGCGTTGTCAGCGGTGCAGTAGACGCATCTGCCATAAAGGCAGCGAAGCTGGCAATTTCCGGCGTAGTTCCGGTGGTTGGCGGAATTCTCTCGGATGCGTCGGAAGCCGTGTTGGTCGGCGCAGGCGTTATGAAAAGTGCAGCCGGTATCTATGGAATACTGGCAGTGATAGCAGTTTGTATTGGACCTTTTTTGCAGATCGGAAGTCGGTATTTGATGATGAAACTGACGGCAGGGATCTGTGGAATTATTGGAAACAAGCAGTTTAGTGATTTGATTGAGGATATCTCCTCGGGAATGGGACTTGTGTTAGCTATGACCGGTACTGTCTGTCTGATGTTATTAATCAGTCTTGTGTGCTTTATGAGGGGAGTCGGGTGATGGACAGTATACGACAGTATGTGTTGCGAATCGTAGCCGTTGCGATTTTGTGCGGAATTTGTCAATCCTTTTTTGAGGAGAAAAAGGCAAATAAAGCTGTGATCCGTATGGTCACAGGGCTACTGTTATCTGTGACGATCCTCTCACCGATTATTCAATTTAAGCTCAATGACATATCGGATTACTTAAGTGACTTGCGTGAAAATACCGCACAGATCGTTGCAGACGGGGAATCGGCCGGTATAGCGGAGCAGGAGCGTATCATAAAGGAGCGTTGTGAAGCATATATTCTGGACAAAGCGAATAGTTTGAATCTGGAACTGGGTGTGCAGGTTCATCTTGCGGATGACCAATCGTTGCATCCTGAGTGTGTTCGTTTGACGGGAGCGGTATCACCCTACGCCCAATCGGTTCTTAGGGCATATATTTCCGATACGCTTGGAATACCGGAGGAAAATCAACAATGGAGCATAAACTGAACCTGGATAAAGTAAAATCCTTTATATCGAAGTATCGGTATGCAGCGCTGATCCTGTTGATCGGAATTGTATTTATGCTTTTGCCGGAAAGAAAGCAGGAAGTGACCACGGAGTCGGCAGCCATATCTGAGCAAAGCACTGAGAATACTGAATCGAAGCAGCTAACCGCAATACTGGAGCAGATCCAGGGTGCCGGAAAAGTACAAGTTATGCTGTCTGTAGCGGCGGGGGAGGAACGGCTATATCAAACGGATTCCGAAACAGATCTTTCCGGGAGCGCTGACCATAGGCGTGTGGAGACCGTGATTGTTTCAGACAGTAACAGACAGGAAACAGGTCTTATACGGCAGGTGAATCCACCGGTGTATCTGGGTGCGGTTGTCGTATGCGAAGGTGCTGACAGGGCGTCTGTTCGTCTTGCAGTTACCGAAGCTGTTTCCAAGATAACAGGCCTTGGTGCTGATTGTATCGTCGTATTGAAAATGAAATGAATGGAGGCATATAACAATGAAAATTTGGAAGAAAAATTTGGTGGCCGTGGCAGTGCTGGTAACTGTTTGCGGTGGCATTTATGCTAACTGGGTATACAGTGGCGAGCAGGCGGCTGCGGATCTGACCGATACACTCAATGAGGATAAGATTCTGTCTTCGGATTCGCTGGTGATGGCGGACGGCAGCAGCCTGGACTCTGATAACGAAGTAAATACTATGACGGATTACTTTGCAGCAGTGCGGTTGTCCCGTCAGGAAGCCCGTGATAGCGCGGTAACGCTTCTGCAGGAGGCTATGGCATACAGTGATGAGGCGGACATTACTGCATCGAACGCACAACTTGAGCAGATCGTTGAAGTAGCGCTATGCGAGGCGCAGATCGAAAGTTTGGTTATCGCTAAGGGATATGCCGATTGCGTTGCATATATCTCGGACGACGCAATTTCCATTGCAGTGGCTGCACCGGAGGGCGGCCTGCAGCAGGCGGATGTTGCTGTGATCACGGATATCGTATTAACCCAATCCCAATACACGATGGATCAAATTTATGTAGTAGAGGTATTATAATTGATTTCCCCCAGAGGAGTAACTCTGGGGGTTTCTGTTATTGGTTCGTAAAGAAAAGTATTGTATTTTTCTGGATTTGTGGTACAATAAACAAAAGTATGTCATAATTTTATGATAACGCATTGGGAGGTATTCTTATGGCAGAGAATAAGCAGTATGTCAAACAGGTACAGGATAACGGTGCCGTAATGATTTCTGAGGATGTAATTGCAGCGATTGTTGCCCACGCTGCCGGCGATGTAGAAGGCGTTGTGGGACTGCCTGCAAAACCCGGCGCTGATATTGCAGAATTAATCGGCAAGAAGAACTGGGGCAAGAACATTAAGATTGTGATTGCAGAGGATAATTCCATTTCTGTGGATTGTAATGTGACCATTTGCTACGGTCAAAGTGTTGTATCTGTTGCAAAGGCTGTGCAGGAGGCTGTTACAGGCGCGCTGGAATCTATGGCTGGTCTTGTGATCTCTGCTGTGAATGTGAACGTTTGTGGAATCGTTCGTCAGTGAGGTAACACGATGACTAGAGGTAACGCCAGAGAGCTGGCAGTACATTTAATCTATGCCTGGGAATTTTCCGGAGACGAGCCGGAACTGGTCATTGCTACCCGTCTGGAGAAGGAATACTATAACCAGCTTTCTGTGGAATGTCAGGTTTACGAGGAGCGTCCCAGCCGCCTTCAGCGGGCTTATATCGATACAGTAGTATCGGGTGTTGCCAACCGTGTGGATGAGATCAACGAAATCATTCAGAAATATTCCATCGATTGGGATATTACCCGAATCTCCAGGTTAACCCGCACAGTTATGCAGCTGGCGATTTTTGAAAGCCTGTATTTGGAAGATGTGCCTGTTGGCGTGGCGATCTCAGAGGCTGTCCGTATTGTGAAGCAGTACGACGGCAGTGAAGCAGCCGCATTTGTAAACGGAATTCTGGGAACATTCGCAAGAAGTTTGGCTACTGAGGTAGAGGAATGAGCGTCATTGGTTTTGATACCAGTAATTACACAACATCAATTGCATATTTCGATGGCACTGACGGTGTAAACTATTCAAAACTCCTTCCTGTGAAGGAAGGAGAGTTGGGTTTGCGCCAAAGTGATGCTGTCTTTCACCACATAAAGAGCCTGCCGGAGCTATCCGGCAGGCTGTTTTCCCATATTCAGCCAGATAAAATTACTGCTGTTGGCGTTAGCACCCGACCCAGAGCGGTGGATGGCAGCTATATGCCGTGTTTCTTGGTTGGGTATTCTCACGCAAAGTTTTTGGCCGATGCGCTTGGTGTGCCACTGGTTGAATGCTCGCATCAACAGGGGCATATAGCGGCGTCTCTTTGGAGTGCCGGTCGTCTGGACCTGATGAAACAACCACATCTTGCCTGGCATCTATCCGGTGGAACAACAGAGCTGCTTCTTGTGGAGCCGGAGGGCAGAAATGTGCGCTGCACAAAGATCGGTGGATCAACAGATATTTCCGCAGGTCAACTGATTGATCGCGCCGGCCAGCTTCTGGGACTTCCGTTCCCATCGGGCAAACACCTGGATGGGATTTGGCAGCAGGCTGAAAACCGGGATGTGTTTAAGGTCAAGTGTCCGGAGTTTTCTTTTTCTCTTTCGGGCGTTCAAAATAAGGTAAACGCGTATTTTGAAACGTGCAACGATCCGGTAGAAACAGCAGCATATACATTGCGCTGCGTTTGCCACGGAGTCCTTACGGCGACCCGTAACGCCCAGAAGGCATATCCGGGTTTGCCGGTGGTTTTCTCCGGCGGTGTTGCTTCCAATAGTATGCTACGGCAAGCGATTGCCCCTGTTGATCCAATTTTTGCGCAACCCCAGTATTCTACCGATAATGCTATGGGTGTTGCCGTGCTGACTTACTATTCTCAGGAGGCATAGTATGGAGCAAAAAATCCTGTCAGTTTTACAGGTCAATGAGTATATTCGCTCTGTGATGGACGCAGATTCACTACTTACGGGTCTTGCCATTCGTGGCGAAATCAGCAATTATAAACTGTATCCCTCCGGTCATCACTATTTTACCTTGAAGGATGAAGGTTCTGCGCTACGCTGTGTGATGTTTAGGGGGAATGCAGCACGGCTAAGATTCCGGCTGGATAATGGTATGAAAGTGGTCGCGGTTGGTAAAATCTCCGTATTTCCCAGAGACGGCGCATATCAACTATACTGCAGTAATTTGGCTGTGGACGGTATGGGCGATCTGCACGCTGCCTTTGAACAGTTAAAGGCCAATCTTGCGGCAGAAGGCTTGTTTGATCCGGCTCACAAAAAATCAATTCCTGCCTTTCCAAAGACAATTGGCATTATAACCAGCTCCGCAGGCGCAGCTGTTCACGATATGCTGCGGATTCTTAACAAACGATACCCGCTTGTGAAAGTCAGACTTCTTCCGGTTCGGGTACAGGGCGCAGAAGCACCGGGTGAGATCGTTGCTGCGATTCGCTATGCCAACCAATTTAAGCTGGCAGATCTGCTGATTGTGGGAAGAGGGGGCGGTTCTATTGAGGATCTGTGGGCGTTTAATGATGAACTGGTTGCACGCGCAATCTATGCATCCGACATACCTGTGATCTCTGCTGTTGGCCACGAGCCGGATGTGACAATTTCAGACTACGTTGCTGATTTGCGAGCGGCTACGCCCTCGAATGCCGCTGAGCTGGCTGTACCTGATCAGGATGCCCTGCGCCAGACGATGGATTCTATGGTTACTGCGATGGAAACGGCTCTTAGCCGCCAACTCAAGGCGTCCAGGAGGCAATTGGAGATGCTGGCCAGCAGCCCGGCGCTGATCAGCCCGGTTGAATACCTGCATCAGCGAAGGAACATATTGGAATTGCTTGAAAATCGTCTGACGGCTGCCCAAAGCAGAAATGTGCACCTGCTGCGACAGCGCTATCTGACCGCTACAGCAAAATTGGATGCGCTGAGTCCGCTGAAAGTTCTTTCCCGAGGTTATGCGATGGCGCAAACAGGGGAGGGGACAGTGGTGCGATCTATTGGACAGATCAATGTGGGAGACGAGATATTATTGAAAGTCAGTGACGGTGAGATTTCCGCCAATGTATGTAATGTGAAGGAGGATGCCATATGAGCAACCCAAAAAGCTTTGAAGAAAATATGCAACGGCTGGAGCAAATCGTAAGAGCTATGGAGCGGGGTGATGTTGCGCTGGAAGAATCCCTGAAACTGTTTCAGGAAGGCACTGAACTGGTTCGTAGCTGCGGAAAACTTTTGGATGATGCCGAACTGCAGGTAAAAAAGATAACCACAGCAGCGGACGGAAGCCCTGTGGAGGATAATTTTGATGTTGAACTATAAAGAGCGGAACGACCAGTATCTGGAATTTATCGAACAATATTTGAACTCCCAATGTTTTGTCGACGACCGTGCGCCGCAACAAAAGTTGTTTTCCGCTATGCGCTACAGCCTTCTGGCAGGCGGCAAACGTCTGCGCCCGATTTTTGTATTTGATTTTTGCCGTATGTGCGGAGGAGACTGGCAAGCAGCAGCGCCATTTGCTGCAGCAGTAGAGATGATCCATACCTACAGCCTTATTCACGACGACCTTCCCTGTATGGATAATGATGACTACCGACGTGGCAGGCTGACCAATCACAAAGTATATGGTGAGGCAATCGCTGTTCTTGCAGGTGACGCACTGCTAACGGCTGCGTTTTCTTATCTGGCTGCAGCGCCATTTTCGGCACAAACCCGTATCCGGGCAGTGGAGATCTTGTCCCATTGCGCAGGAGAGCTGGGTATGGTTGGCGGTCAAGTGTTGGATATGCAAAGCGAGGAGCGGCAATGTACCGAGCAAGAGGTCTTGGATATTCAGAGTCGTAAGACAGGCGCACTGATCCGTGCCGCCTGTATGCTTGGCGTTCTGGCAGGTGAGGGAAGTGATGCGCAGCTTGCAGCCGCATCGAATTTTGCGGAACACCTGGGACTGGCATTCCAGATCCGTGATGACATCCTGGATGTGATCGGTAATTCTCAGGAGCTGGGAAAGGCAGTCGGCGTTGATCAGAACAAGAATACTTTTGTTCAGCTTTACGGATTGGATGCCTGCAACCATTTAGTACATCAGCACACCGAGCAGGCTCTTGAAAATCTGAAGGAATTTGAAAATGCGGAATTTATGAGTATGCTTGCAAAAAAACTTATAGATAGAACTGTTTGACAGCATAATGGGTCTGCTTAATCAAGCAGACCCATCTTTTTGCAAATTTTACATATCGAATGCAGGATTCATATAATAGACATTCTTTTTGTTTAACTTTTCACGTAGCAGTTGCATTGCTTCCCCGAACCTTTGGAAGTGCACAATTTCCCGCTCCCGGAGGAATTTGATCACATTGTTGACGTCCGGGTCATCACTGAGCCGCAGAATGTTATCATAGGTGACTCTGGCTTTTTGTTCAGCGGCCAGGTCTTCCGTCAGATCTGCGATGGGATCGCCTTTGACTTGCATACTTGCAGCACTCCAGGGGAAGCCGGATGCAGCGGTCGGGTGGACGCCTGTGGTGTGGTCGACAAAATAAGGTGCAAATGCGGAATCTTGTATTTGAGAATCCTTCAGATTTCTGGTTAACTGATGGACAAGGGCACCGATCATTTCCAAGTGGCCAAGTTCTTCCGTTCCGATGTCTGTCAGCAGCCCCTTCAGCTCGCCGAATGGTACAGGTTATAAACCAACATCAGATATTCCATTTGATGCTGATTTCGTGTTCTGACAACCTGATTTTGTCTATGAGAGCGTCAGCTACAATCATTTTATCTTCCAAGGTAAGCTCTGACCATTTGGA